>CAKZYD010000029.1 GCA_937884085.1 uncultured Sphingomonadales bacterium
TCAATGAGGGCGTAACCGACCATGGAAACCAAGAGCCCCACCAGAGCCTTTGCAATAAAGGCCGGAGCCACAAACGTAGCGCCCGCCCCAATCCCGTAGGCGATGACCGCGCTGACGTTCCACGCCGGCAGCGGGCCATCATAGCCAGGCGCATATTTGGCGCGGTTAACAACATAGTAATCAACCAGCAGCGGGCCAATCAACGGCGGTGCGATGCTGGCGAGTAAGTCAATCCAAAATAAAAACTGTTCATAAATGCCAAGCCCCAAGACGGTGCCGACCAATCCGCAGAGCACCGTCATGACACGCTGAGGCCGTTTGAACACACTGGCGGTTTGCACGGCAGGCAAGTAGAGATTGGCATCCCCCGTCGTCCACAGCGCGAAACTCATGGCGATAACACCAATGCCGCCAATAACAGCGCCTTGCGCCAGCATATAAGTGGTAAAATCATGCGTGCCGGAGACGATGCCGCCCATAGCACCGATAACCTGCAGGAACCACTGCGAGATCATCAGCACAATAAAAGGGATGGCGATGGCGACCCAGGCTTTTTTGGCAAAGCGGGTGTATTCAGGCATCACAATTGCACCAACAATCCAAGAGCCTATGACGAGGTTGATGGCGCCCACCATGGTGAGCGGCTCTTTAGTAGCCGTTTGCGCCGATAGAGCAAGAAAACCGGCCCAACCGCCGGCGGCATCCACATTCAGATAGCCGGCAAATACGCCGACCAGAACCAGAATGATGGTCGCTGGTATGCTGACCAACTCCAACCCCCGCACACCAAAATAGGTGGTGACCGTAAACAACAGACCAGCAAAAATAGCGACGGCATAAAAAGCCCCGCTTTCAAAGCTCTGTGTCCAGGCAAAGCCAAAGGCGCCAACAATAATGCCCTGCCAGCCAATGGTTAATAGCGCCACAAACAGCGCTGGGCCCATGGCCCCATGTGTGCCATAGACCCGCCGATAGAGGAGGCCGCTGTTACAAGCGGTCTTATAGCCCACATAACCCACCAGCGCGCCAATCACGAAATTGACGCTGTTGCCAAGGAAGGAAGCTTTGATAATGTCTGGAAAAGCCAGGCCATTACCAAGCGCACCGCCGACAATGAGCCCCGTAATCAAAAAGCCCCAGCCAAAGGCAAGTGTAAGCAACGGAAAGGCATCGCGGCGCTGATCGTCTTCTAATGGCGCATGGGGGTTATCCGCTGATGACGCCTCCGCGTCTGGATCAAATTGCCACCAATGCTTGAGCCATTTCATCTGCGTGCTCCCTCTAAGGTCCCTAGAGGTTTTGATAAGACGGGGCTCAGCACCATGCCAACGCGCCGATCTTAATCGCCGGTGCGTGACTATTTCCGCCAGCGGTTGCTTTGGCCAGCCACCCAGAAAACCAATCGACAAAGTGCCACGCCCAAGCAGGCGAAATCATATCCGGATTTTTAAGCTCTTTGAAACCTGCAGTGTTGCTGCACGGGCCATCAAAATCTTGCAAACAGGAGAAAGCCTGCGTAGCGTTTTGATGGGGCTTGGTAGGAGATGATATATGCGCGTCTACCTGCTTATTGTATTTGCTTTTCTCGTTCCACATGCCTCAGTTGCTCAAGCGCCGAAATTGGCCTCTACGACTGATGGTAAATCCAGCATCGCGTTTCCAATGGCGCGCGGGGGCGTCGTTGAGATCCCGTCAACACCGCGGCAGTTTGCCGATCAAGCTGCGCTGAGCCAATGGTTGCGCGACAATACCGGGTCGCGGCTAATAAGCCTTGATGCAAAGAATGGTATTTCCATCCTTACATCCTTGGAAGACACCGAGATAATGTTCGTTTCGGCGGATATGGTGGTCGCTGAACCCGTTATGGCAGTGCTCGCCGGAACGACCGGCAAAATCATTGTCGACGATAGAACCTACTGCGTTGATCCGGAAACACAATGCGCTGGCGACATGCGCACCTATCTTGCGCCCCCAGGCGCTTTGGCAACGCCGCCACGTCAGCTCCCTGAAGCAGCAGAGGTATGTTTTAGAGATGACAAAGACGGCTTTTGCATTGATGTCCGCAGCAATCGGCGCCCCTCAACCTTAACGGCAAAGACTTCCATGCTGCGGGGGGCGACCGATAATGGCCGCGTGATCGTTGGCGCTTATTTCCAGGAGCGCCAGGATTCGAAAATTGTGTCCCTGCGTGATGAACGCGGCGATGGCGCATCTGAGACCGTGCGCGTGATTGAATTGAGCACTGATGAAGATACGCTGTGGTGCGGTTATCATTGGGCCGAATCGGGCGATGGAAAAACTATTGGACCGGTGCAGACCGCATGGCGTAATCCCGACTTTTTTAATAACGATTTAAAGTGCCCAAGCGCCCGCGCGCTGTTCGGTAGGCCACCGTCAGATCCGAACCCACCTTCAGATCCGCCCACATGCCAGCCGCCCTTCCGGCAATGCCCAGAGATGCCACCGATTTGTGTCGGCCCAGGTCAGGAATGCCCATAGAGCAAAGCCCAAGCAGTATGACTATAAAAACACAGGTCCATGTAATGGTGCTGGTAGATAGCTTTTCCCAGCTGCGCCAAGAGGCCGCCGGCTTCGATCACGTCAAGGAGGTAGGGGGAGTGGGGTGAGAGCAGTGAAACCTTATAGGTAGAGCTAGGCGCGGTGTTTCTATCGTGCCTGTATGAGGATCGACAACCATGCTATCGCCTGACGCAATACTGGATAGGAAGCCCGGATCAACGGCCGTCAATCTATGCCGCGCTAAGACTTCCGCTTTAGACGAGATCCTTCTCAGTCTTGATGGACCAGTCAGCTTAATGGACCGGTCAGATGTGTAGTGGGCGTCGGCGCCACAAATCCTGGAAGAGTGGCAAGCCCTTTTAGAAACCTAAAACAATGTTCCTAAACTCTCCATAGGCGCTTTTGGTTACCGAATGGCCCTTCTGGAAACAGAAAAACCGCTCCAAGAGATCTCTCGCTTGAAGCGGCTTGTTTTCTTGAACTGGCAACGGTTACCCGCCCAAACACAGCATTAGGCGGCGCGGATTTCGCCGACAAATCTATCAGACGCGTCTTGCAACGTCGTCACACCGTCTTGCATCGAGGCAACGGCTGCAGCCAGGGCATCGGCAGCATCGTCATTTGTCTTCGCTGACTCTGACAAGTTCTGCGTGCTGCGGGTCAGGCCGTCGAGTCGCTGCGAGACGTGTGCGGCCGTGCTGGAGATTTCCTCCGTTGCCTGGCTTTGCTGCGACACACCGGCAGAGATTTCTGTCGTCGCATTGCTAATCGTGGTGATCGTGCTCTCGATCTGCTGAATAGCATCCACCACATTGCTGGTGACAGATTGAACGTTGACGATTTGCTCAGAAATCTGGTCCGTGGCTTTGGCAGTCTGACCCGCGAGGGTTTTCACTTCGCTGGCAACGACGGCAAAGCCTCGGCCTGCTTCACCAGCGCGGGCCGCCTCAATGGTCGCATTGAGAGCCAGAAGGTTGGTTTGGGCAGCGATCTCATTGATCAGAGTGACGACCTCACCAATATTGTCAGCAACTTTGGCCAGATTTTGGACCGTACCAGCAGTCTGGCCGGCTAAGGTCACCGCGGACTGAACGGAAGAGGAGGAATCATCCACCTGACGCGCAATTTCGCGAATGGAGGAGGACAGCTCTTCAGTCGCCGTGGCCACCGTTTGGATGTTGGAGGAGACGTCATCGGCCACATCGGACAGATCAGCGCTCATAGTGCCGTTCTGCGAAGCAATCTCTTTCAGGCCTTGAGCAGATTGACCGAGTGAGGCCGTGTCGCTTTCCATGGTCTGCATGACCGATGCGAATTGCGTGTTGAAGCGATCTGCCAGCTGGCTCATGATTTCAGCGCGTTGCTGCTTGGCTTCTTCTTCGCGTGCCTTTTCACGCTCGAGCTCTGCCTTCTCACGCGAGGCTTCTTCCTCACGACGGACCGCCTCTTCTTCGATGCGGCGGCGCTCTTCGGCTTCACGCTCAGCGCGGAGTTTTTCATTTTCTTCCATGTCACTGCGGAAGCGGCGCAGGGCATCGACAACGCTGCCGAGCTCGTCGCCGCGCTCAAGCACATCAAAGTCAATGTCGAGGCGTCCGTTGGCAAGATCGGTAGTCGCTGTTGCAATGCCGACAATGGAAGACGACATTTTGCGGCCCAAGAACACGCCCAGTCCAAGCACCAGAAGCGTTACAAACACGCCGCTTGCAATAGCGACAATGCTGGTTTGGCTCAGCGCGCTTTGAACACTTTCTGTATCCTCTGCAACGGTACTCGAAATCAGCGTTTTCAGCTCAGAAAACTTTGCCAACACACGCGTATAATTCTCTTCGAATGGATCAACGAAGGAAACGGCGGTCGCAAAGTCGATTTCCAGCATGGAAGCAACAACGTCGAAGGCCTCTACATATTGCGACAGCTCGCTCGTCAATGTGTCGGCAGCCGCTTTGCTCACCAATTCTGGATAGGCTGCAGCCAACTGATTCATCTCGTCAGACAGCGTTTGAGCGGTTTTTTGAACAGCTGCGCGCTGTGCGTCGATTTCCCCACTGCTGGCATCTGCCGCCGCATTTGTCAGCGTCCGGAAGACTTGTGCATTGAGGGTGCGGAATTCACTTTCCGCCTGGTTCACACGGTTGGCGGCAGCAAAATCGCGCTCAACCATGAGCTCCACTTGGCTGTTGGTACTATTGACCAACGCTTGAGTGATGATGACAGAAATCGCCAGCATGACCGCCGCAACAACTGGCGCGATGCATAACTTGCTTGTTAAAGATAGCTTCTCAAAACGCTGTAACATTGAAAACCCCGTCTCAGACGCGCTTTTTTCTACAACCCCCGAGCGTGGCGGCGTTCCCTTATGCGTCTAGGGCAGATTTGCCACAGGGGATGTAAAAACTCGGTAAACTGAAACCAGTTTATTCCGATGGTTCCTTTTGCGCCGCGCGGATGACTGCCGCAATGAGAAACAGGATCAAGAAAACAAGGAACAGGATTTTAGCGAGACTGGCCGCACTGGCTGCTATCCCACCAAAACCGAAGACAGCGGCAGCAATCGCACAAGCCAAAAAAGCGATAGCCCACCCTAACATGCTGCCCCCTTTTAAGACTGCGCCGGAAATTCAGCTGCCTAAAAACCTATGCAACAAAAGCGCGGTTTGCCAACAAGCTGCCTTTAAACTGCTGGTGCGCGGCAGATATCAAACTTCACCCGCCTTAGGGGGATAGAGGATTCAATGGTCGCTACGCCAGGAATTTTCGTCAGGCTATGGGTTAAAAACCGCTCAAAATCCGCCATGTCTTCCGTTGCAATGCGGAGAAGATAGTCGCGATTGCCGGTCATCAACCAACAATCCACCACTTCCGGATAGCCACTGACCGCCGTTTCAAACGCCTCGAGGGCGTCGTCTACCTGCCTGTCCAGTTGCACCGAAACAAAAACAGAGACGCCAAAGCCAACCCGCCGCTCATCAATGAGCGCGCAATAGCCTTGGATATAACCCTCCTCTTCAAGCGCTTTGAGACGGCGCGAACAGGGGCTGGGGCTCAGCCCCACTTGAGCGGAGAGCTCTTGCACGGTGAGCCGCCCATTCGCTTTCAAAGCTTGCAGCATTCTCCTGTCGATTTTATCCATTGCGCATGATTTCCGCTCTAAAAGGTTAAAATTTAGGTATATCTGCCACGCTTAGACCTACAAAAGCAATTTCTTGCACACTTTAATCAAACAATTTCCGCTATAAAGACGTATCTTACCAAAAGCTGAGTGTGGAGATTGGGGATGCCGTATCGCGACCCGGCGGTTTTGCGTGATTTAGAGCGGCGCGTGTTGTGGCTCGCCTCTTGGATCATACACCATGCCAATCACGTGCGCCCCAGCGGGGAAGTGAAGGTGGGTGGGCACCAAGCTTCATCAGCCTCCATGGCCACCATCATGACGGCGCTGTATTTCAACACGCTGCGCCCGGAAGACCGGGTTGCCGTTACGCCCCATGCCTCACCCGTCTTCCACGC
>CAKZYD010000030.1 GCA_937884085.1 uncultured Sphingomonadales bacterium
TTTAGAGAGCATTCGAAAAATCTTGGTGTTCATACCAGCCGGAGGGTTTCTTTTGTCCGCAGCTGTGATTGCATTCTTCCCAGTGTCTACTCAGCGCCACAAACAAGCGATTGCCGCCATCCAAGCCCGCAGCCCTTAGAGCCGTTCCAACCCGGCAAACCAAAGTACCGCAATGGGCGTATCAAAGGCGTTATAGAAACCCCTTTCTTTGAAAGTCTTGTTCATGACGACAAAGGCACTCCTCCTTGGTTCCATCGGCGTACTGGCAGAGACGTCAGATATTCAGCGCCGCGCCTATAACCAGGCGTAACAAGCCAATGGAATCGACTGGAATTGGAGCGAGGAAACATATCGCAATCTATAGCGGTTCGTAGGCGGGCAAGCGCGTATGCGTCTGCTTTCCGATGCAACAGGTGCTGCTTTGAGTGATGCTCTCATTTCTAACATTCACGTTCATAAAACGAAGTTGGCAGGCGCAATGGTCAAACAAGAGGTCTCCTTCCCACGGCCAGGCGTTATTGAGGCAATCGCGGCCGCAAAGCAGTCCGGTATCCTTTGCGGCATCGTGACAAGCACACAACGTGCGAACATTGATGCGATTGCAGATGCAGCTGGCGTTGACCTGGGAGATATGGACGTGGTTGTCACCCAAGAGGATGTGACCGCGGGCAAGCCTAGCCCTGAGCCCTATCTCTTTGCGCTTGAAAAGCTTGGTATCAGGCCCGCAGAGGCCATCGCCGTAGAAGACACCGCCGCAAGCCTGCAATCAGCCGTTGACGCGCGCATTGAAACAATCGCGACCCCCGGAGCCTATGCATTGGACCAAGACTTCCGCTTTGCAAGCCTCGTAGCCCCCAGTTTGCTATTGGAAGATGGTGCCCTTATTCAAGCCCTTGCAGCACATTTTAAGGTAAAAGTTGCCGCTTAGAGAGCAAGCTGCACGCTAACGGTTTGCAGGATACCCTCGAAAACCCCGTCGCCTTCATAAAAGCGGCTAACAGGAGCCGTCGGATTGTGGCCGCAGCGCACACCTGCACTTGCCGCATAAAGCCGCCACATCTTCGGAATGCGCACCATACCAACTCCTTCTCCATTAAGGGTCATCGCAGCTGACCCCTGAAGCGGCCCCTTTAAGCGGTAATCCAAGGCAAGAGCATTACGCCCTACCCGCACCTTTGCGGAAGATCGCAGCACGTGATGCGTGTCACGGCTATAGGCATAGACATAAATAGGCTGCCCCCGAACCAGGAGCAGTTCATAGCCAGCTAGCGCTGTACCAGCGGCCAGAAACACTCCGCTCAACGTGTCATTTTCACAGTCGAAAACCGTCTCAATTCGATGGTCATAGCGGTCAATGTTAGGCGCGCTAAGACGATCCAGCCGCATTCCCCTAGGATAAAATCTATAAACCGCTTTTGGGACAGCGACCTGTTTTGCGAAGTTTGCCGTCGTGTTGTCATCCAGGGGCAAAACGGAATAGCGCTCGGCCTCAGACAGCCAAAGATCTTTTAGCCGATCGAGCACGTCCGGTGCTGTCTTGGATATGTCTCTCAGCTCGTTCCAGTCTTTCTGTGTGTGGAAAAGCGCCCAGTCATCATGCTTCGGGTCCCGGCCATACTCATGGAACGCAGCAGCCTTATACCCGTCTGCCCAAATTGCGCGGTCCGCATGCGGCTCAAAATACAGCACACGCCTTGGCGTTGGAGAGCCAGGGTTTTTAAAACTGTAAGCTAGGCTTTTGCCATCTGTTTCGGCTTTTGGATTTAGCTGCAGCGTTTCATAGAGTGTCGGCGCGATATCTACCACATGATGCCACTGGTGACGCCATGATCCGCCTTGAATACCAGGCCATTTAACAATGAGCGGCGCACGCACGCCGCCGCCATAGGTTTTGGATTTATAAAACCGCAGCGGGGTGTTTGAAAGCTGTGTCCAACCTCGGGAGTAAGCTGCATAGGCTTTATCAGTGCCAAGCAGTTCAATGGAGCTTAGCAGCTCCGCGGTCCTTTCCCTTTCGATGTAGTGGTTTCGCCGCACATCTGACATACCAAGCAACCCGCCCTCTTTTGAGGCGCCATTGTCAGAGAGCAGAAGAACTGCTGTCTCGCCTGCAATCCCAAGATCATCGAGCCGCCCAAGCAGCTTCCCGATTTGCCGATCGGTATGTGTGAGGAAGGCGGCATAGACTTCCATTGTGCGCGCGGCGAACGCTTTTTCCTTATCGCTTAGACTGTCCCAGCGAGGCACATCAGGATTGAGGGGCGGCAGCGACACATCTTTTGGTACCGCGCCAAGGTGCTTTTGATGTGCCAAACGCCGTTCTCGCAGCGCGTCCCACCCGGCATCGAAACGGCCCTTATAGGCTACGATGTCCGCCCTGGGGACATGGAGCGGCCAGTGGCAAGCCCCAAATGCGAGATATAGAAAAACCGGTTTGTCTGGGTCTGCGGTGATACTCTCGGACAGATAGGCGATGGCTTTGCCCGCCAAGTCTTCAGACAAATGATATCCACCTTCTTTACTCGGGTAGACTTGGCTTGTGTTTTCAAACAATTCTGGGTGCCAGTGGTCGGCTATGGGCCCATGAAAACCATACCAACGGTCAAAACCGCGCCCGGTTGGCCAATGCTCAAAAGGCCCAGCGCCGTTCACATCAAGCACTGGGCTAAGATGCCACTTTCCCAGGCCAAGCGTTGTATATCCTTGCCCCCGCAGCACCTCCGGCAGCGTGGGAATATCTGAACGAATAAACCCCTGATATCCTGGGTTATCTGATCCGAATTCTGCAATAGTGCCAACACCCACGGCATGCGCATTTCGGCCTGTCAAGAGACTGGCACGGGTCGGTGCGCACAGCGATGTGACGTGAAAATTCTGGTAGCGCAGGCCTTGCCTTGCCAACGCATCAATCGCCGGCGTTTCAATGTCCGACCCATAGCAACCAAGGTCTGCATAGCCCACATCGTCAAGCACGAGCATGACAATATGTTTTGGCCTAACTACCGCAGCCGTTGCGGACTGCGCAGGCGGCGCTGCGGCCGCGAGCGACCCGGCAGCAAGAGTTTCAAGAAGACCCCGCCGGTCTATGGGCATATCAAACGCGCTTGCATTCTAGTGCGCCGACACATGGAAAATGCCTTCAATCTCAACAGGTTGTCGCCCGACCAGGCCATCAACGCCAACCGAGGAGCGTGCGTGACAGCCGACCTCGGGGCCAAAGACATCGTAAAATAGGTCGGAAGCTCCGTTCAAAACCACGTTCTGGCGCTCAAAATCAGGATGAGCGTTGATCATGCCCAAAATCTTCACAACTTTTTTGACATTGTCCAGATCGCCCACATGGTGCTTTACCGTTGCAATCATCTTGATCGCCAATGCCCGCGCCGTTGCCTGGGCGGCATCCTCTGTAATATCCACGTCAACTTTGCCGCGCCGAGCGACGCTCTCATCTTCCAGCAGCTGCGCACCATGGCCGGAAACATAGAGCATCTCGCCGACCAAGACCGCGCTTGTGCGATTTGGGCTGGGCAGCACTAAGGGAGCGGGCAAAATGATGCCCATGTCCTTTAGCCGATTGTCAACGACACCCATATATCTGTCCCCGCCAGCAAAGCTTTCGTCATAAGACTAGGCCTAATTGACTTCGAATGCAAAAACGCTCAACGTGCATGATACAAAAATGGATTAAGGGTTTTTTCCATGGCTTCCCCTGCCCCACAAGCAGCACGAGACCTCGTTCGCGTGGTTCGCTATGCAGGCCTTCAGCCCTGCTATAACGCGTTTATTGATACGCGCACACCTGGCTCGGACAAGAAAGAGAACTTTACCATTATAGGACCTGGCGTATCAGAAAACCCCGATCAGTATGTACATATTGCAGAGCCTCACGGCTTTAATATTGGAGGGGCGCGGCAACCACCTGGCTGCGTGAATTCCCAACACAGTCATGACACGGAAGAAGTGTTTTTCGTCCATTCGGGAACCTGGTCTTTTATGCTTGGCGAACATGGCGAGGATGCGAAAAAGACCCTGTATCCAGGAGATTTAATCTCAATCCCAACCCAGGTTTTTCGCGGCTTTGAAAATACTGGCGAGGATATCGGCTTTCTCTGGGCCGTCTTAGGAAAAGATGATCCAGGACGTGTGTTATGGGCGCCAAAAGTATTTGATATGGCGCGCGATTATGGCTTGGTGTTGCTGGACACTGGTGAGCTTGTTGACACTGCCGCTGGCGAAAATGTGCAACCTGGACAAGCCCCTATGCCACGCACAACGCGGGCTCAAGTTGATGCTTTGCAAAGGTTCAATGGGGAGGCCCTGGACGCTTGTTGCGTGAGTGCAGACGTTTCAAATACCTGGCGTACGTTAATTGGACCAGATGGACTCATTTCACGGCCACATGGTTTCAGCATTGACCAATTGCGCCTTTGTTCCGGCGCTGCGGAAGATGGCGGGCGGTACATCGGCCCAGAAGTCCTTTTCGTCCATCGAGGGAGCCTTGACCTGCAGGTTGGCACAGAGAGAACAGGGCTTGGCGCCGGTGACACCGCAACAATTCCCCGCGGCGAACAGCGGTGTTATCGCGCAGGCGTCGAAGGACCAGTCACGGTTATCCGCGTGCGCGGTGATGCTTCTGCGCAATAAGCCATGCCTTTGCCCATCACCCGTATTGCACTCACTGAACAAGCTGAGCTGCTAAACCCCAAAGGCGGCCGGCGCATGGACCTGCCTGGCTTTGATGACGAGTTTGTTGATTTCCCTGACTACATCATCCGAATTACTGACCGCATATGGCATGAGCGGCAAGTAGAGCTATGCGAGCGCTATTACACGGACGATTGCGAAATCCACACTCTCACGGGGGACATTGTCGGTGCGCAAACGGTCACGAAAAATACGCGGGCGATGATGAACGCCTTCCCAGATCGCCGGCTTGAACCCGACAATGTCATCTGGTCAGACGATGGCGCAGATGGCTTTTACTCCTCACACCTTATTACGTCGCCCATGACCCATCTTGGTGCATCGGAATTTGGCCCCGCCACAGGGCGAAAGGTGCGTGTACTCACGATTGCTGACTGCTTGTGCCGAGATAACAAAATCTACAAAGAATGGCTGGTCCGCGACACAGCGGGACTGGTTGAGCAACTTGGCTTAGATCTTGAAACAGCAGCACGCGCTCAAGCCCAAGCCGATCTTGCAGCAGATCATTCGCTCATCGAGTTCCATGCCACAAATCGCATGAGTGTTTCAGAGCCTCAGCTCCCCGTAGAAGCCGATCATCTGGCAATAGATCCCGAGCACGTGGTGAATGATATTTGGTCCCCCTCGCCTTCTGTCGATGCGCATTACTTTGACCGAGCCCGCGGCTTCTACCCTCGCAATAAAGACCTTTATGGGCGTCATGAGATCTCAGCTTTTATCGGCGAGGTGTTCCAAGCAATACCCGACCTGCAAGTCTCTATCAGGCACGTTTGCGCCATACCGTATCTCGACGGCGGCCAAGACATTGCGGTGGCACTGAGCATGGCAGGCACGCATGCAGGCGATGGCATATATGGCGAGGCTAGCAACGCACCGATTTACATCATGGCGGTGTGTCACTGGCGGGTAATCCATGGACGCATCCATCAAGAATGGATGGTATGGGACGATTTGGCAGTCCGCCGACAAATTTGGACCACTCGCCTTGCGTCATGAGGGATCTCGGCACCATCGTCGATGCGCATCACCATCTATGGGACCTAACGCACTGCCACTATCCATGGCTCATGGAGAAAGGAGTGAAGCGCTTTTTCGGCGATCCAACACCCATTCAGAAAAACTACCTGGCGGAAGACTTTCAAGCTGATTTTGGCACGTTGCCGGTTGTCAAATCAGTTCATATCCAAGTTGGCGTAGACCTCGAAGATAGCGTTAAAGAGACAGCCTGGGTTCAAGCCCAAGGGAACGCCAGCGGACTTGCCAATGCCATTGTGGCCTTTTGCGATCTCACACAGATAGACTTTGAGGCCCAGTTGGATGCGCATTGCGCGTACGAAAACCTTCGGGGCGTTCGTCAAATCGTTGGGCGCAGTGCTGAAGAAGATGCAAAGCTTGGTACCAATGTGCTGCTATCTGACCAACGGTTTCTCGCTGGTCTGCACCGCCTAGCAGCACTAGGATTGAGCTTTGACCTTCAACTAACGCCGCCCCTTATACAGGCGGCTGCCATCCTTTTTTCAAAGGTGCCTAAGTTAAAAGTCGCGCTCTGCCACGCAGGCAGCCCCAGCGATTTTTCAGAGGATGGCATGAAGATGTGGGCGGAAGGCCTCAACGCCTTTGCCGCTTTGCCAAATACCATCTGTAAGCTCTCTGGTTTTGGCATGTTTCAGCCAAACTGGACGCAAGACAGCATCCGGCACCTCATTATGACAGCCATCGAGATATTCGGGCCAGATCGCATTGCTTTCGCCAGCAACTTCCCAGTTGATAAGCTCGCGGCAGGATATGGCAAGGTCATGGGTGCTTACCTGGACCTGACTGCTGACTTCTCGCCGTCAGAACGGCGCGCCATGTTTGCTGAAACAGCGGAAAGCTTCTACCGCATCTAGGCAAACGTCAATGCCACAAAGTTTTCGTTGCCCGCACAGCGCCTTCGGAAAGACTGGCTAGCTTTGCATAGACGATATCTTCATCAACAGCGCCGAAGCCTGCGAAAGTTGAAAAGCCACAATCGGTCCCAGCAATAACACGCTCACGGCCGACGATATCCGCAAAACGGCAAATCCGCTGAGATACCAGATCAGGGTGCTCAATGAAGTTAGTCGTTGAATCAATCACCCCAGGGATCAGGATTTTGTCTTCCGGGATATCCATTTCAGCAATCACCGCCCATTCATGGCCATGGCGCGGGTTCGCGTTTTCGAAGAGCAGCCCTTGCACATTGGCTTTCAAGGCAATTGGCATCACCATATCCATGGGCGCGTCATGGTGGTGCGGGCCCTCATAGTTGCCCCAGCAGATATGCATCCGCACGCGTTCGGCCGGCACATTGCGCAGCGCATAGTTCAGCGCTTCCACGTGCCCTTCCGCAAGTCTCTGGTATTCACTATCAGCTTTGCCCTTGAACATCATATGCCGCCCAAGGCCCAAATCAGGACTATCAAGCTGAAGGATATAGCCAGCAGCGACAATAGCCTCATATTCAGGTCGCATACCTTCAGCCAGCGCCTCTAGATACTCATCTTGAGAGCTGTAGTGCTGGTTTGGTTGAAAAAGCGCGATAACACCAGGCGAGGCCGCGTTCATAAAGCCTTCTGCAACCTCGACGCTCGCCAAAGCATCACTGAAGTGTTCTAAATCATCTTCCAGCGGCTGCATGGATTTCACTGTAATGGGCCCTACACAGCAGGGCCGCTTATAGGTCGGTGTCCCGCCAGATGATACTTGGCGCTCTAAAAACCCGGGAAACTCTTCTAAGTCCGAAGGCGGAGTGCGGGGGCTATCGCCGTCAAAGCCTGTAATACGGTCCTTGATATATGTGGCGTAGCTGATTTTTGACATTTCACCATCGGACACGATGTCAATGCCAGCGCTGGCTTGCTGCTTCACCACATCTTTCACTGCCATGGCTATTGTCTTCTTCAAGGCCGCTGGATCGCTCAGCGTGCCGTGCTCATGCGCGAAGACGCCATCGGTCACGGCTTTGGACCGCGGCAGAGAACCAACATGTGTTGTCAAAATCTTGTCTTGGCTTGTTTTCACAGCGCTTCTCCCCAGAAGTTACAGGAAAACGTTAAGTCCGCTTGCATTCGAATGCAATATTCTCAGGAGGGTGTGGAGTCGGTGCTGGCACCAACGATAAGGTGCCCGGGCAGCGACAGCCTTTGAACGATCGCCGCATCACCTTGCACGTCCTCCATCAGCACATCCACTGCGCGGGCAGCCATGCGAGCGATAGGCTGGCGAATGGTAGTCAGCTGATAGCTAGAAAACTGTCCCGCACCAACACCGTCGAAGCCTGCGACTGAAATATCATGAGGAACATCAACACTATGTTGGCCGCGCAGACGGTCGATCGCTCCCATCGCCATCATATCATTACAGCAGATAAGCGCGGTAAAGGACGGGGAGGACGCAAGGAGAGAATCTGTAGCCGCAGCAGCACTGTTATAGTGATATGTTCCTTGCGCAGTGCACTGGAAAGATAGGCCATGATTTGCCAGCGCTGCTTTCAGGGCTGATTTGCGGATCATATTCACCTGGCTGTCCGCAGGCCCTTCTAACATGGCAAAGCGCGCATGGCCTTGACCAACAAGAAAGTCGATCAACTCTTGCGTCGCTGCAGTGGGATCGCACCAGACACTGTTCGTCTCAACATCTGAAAAGCAGCG
>CAKZYD010000031.1 GCA_937884085.1 uncultured Sphingomonadales bacterium
TCAACTTCGTCAACCTGGTCGACGCCGGCGATCCCGTTGAGGCAGGCATTGCCTATGATGCGGCTGGAGCAGATGAACTTTGCTTCCTCGATATAACGGCGTCCTCCGATAATCGCGACACGATTTATGATGTCGTTGCACGCACCGCTGAGGCCTGTTTCATGCCGGTCACTGTCGGTGGCGGCGTGCGCAAGGTGGAGGATATTCGCAGACTACTGCTGGCAGGCGCAGACAAGGCGTCCATCAATACGGCGGCAGTCAAGAACCCGGATTTTGTAGCCGAAGCGGCGGATAAGTTCGGCAATCAATGTATCGTGGTGTCGATTGACGCGAAAAAAGTATCCCGCGAAGGCGAAGAGAACCGCTGGGAGATATTTACCCATGGCGGACGCGAGCCCACAGGCATTAACGCCGTGGAGTTTGCCATCGACATGGTGGACCGAGGTGCCGGTGAATTGCTGGTTACCTCCATGGACCGCGACGGCGCCAAGATCGGCTACGACCTTGGCCTCACACGCACCATTGCCGACGCTGTGCCGGTTCCGGTCATTGCTTCCGGTGGCGTGGGCGACCTTGACCATTTGGTTGATGGTATAAAGAGAGGTGGCGCGACGGCTGTTCTGGCCGCTTCCATTTTCCATTTCGGCACGCACTCAATCCCACAGGCCAAGGCCCACATGCAGGCTGCCGGTATTGCTATGCGCATGGACGGCGTGGCCATTTGATGAGCTCGGGGAAAGACCGATGGACACTCAAACTTGCCAGTTTTGCCCCATCCGGCTATAGCCCCGGCCATCATATGTGTCTGATCGGGTCTGGACATGTCATTTTCGCTAGAATCTTTGGAAGCCATTATTACGGAGCGCGCAGCGTCCTCGGCTGAGGCGTCTTATACCCGTGCGCTCAAGGTCAAGGGCATTCAGAAAGCCGCTGAAAAACTGGGTGAGGAATCGGTGGAGGCCGTGATAGCAGCAGTCGTTCAGGATGATGCATCGCTGACCGGTGAAGCGGCAGATATTCTTTTTCATTTGCTGGTGGTGCTAAACATGCGCGGCATTCCGGTTTCCGATGTTATGGCCGAGTTAAACCGGAGGACCGGGCAGAGCGGCCATGCCGAAAAAGCATCACGGCCCGGCACAACGGAGGCTAATGGTCGGTGATGGACCAACTTGCCGAAAGCCCGACATCTCCCTTTCGAACCTTCAATGCTGAAGAATGGGCGCAGCTGCGGGGTGATACACCGCTGACCTTGAGCCAAGAAGAAGTGGAACGGCTGCGCGCCATGGGTGACCCGATCAATCTGGATGAGGTTCGCCGAATCTATTTGCCACTGTCGCGCATGCTGGCAATGCATGTGGAAAGCGTGAAAACGCTGTTTGCGGCGCGGCGCGATTTTCTGCAATTGCGCGGCTCCAAACGAAATCCTGCTCCCTTTATTATTGGGAGCGCCGGTTCGGTGGCAGTGGGAAAATCAACGACGGCCCGCCTGTTGAAGGAGTTGCTCAAGCGGTGGACGGTCAGCCCAAAGGTGGACCTGATCACCACTGACGGCTTTTTGTACCCAAATGCCTATTTGGAGGCAGAAGGCCTGATGAACCGCAAAGGGTTCCCTGAAAGCTACGATGTCGGGAAGGTTCTGCATTTCTTGTCAGACATCAAGTCCGGCGTACCTGAGGTTCAGGCACCTAAATATTCGCACCTGACCTATGATGTTCTGCCAGACGATTATTATGTGGTGGACCAACCGGACATTTTGATTTTTGAGGGCATCAATGTGCTGCAGACACGCGATTTGCCGCGTGACGGCAAGATGGTTCCCTTTGTGTCAGATTTTTTAGATTTCTCCATCTTCGTGGATGCGGAAGAAAGCATGATAGAAGGTTGGTATATGAACCGGTTCATGAAACTCTGGCGCACCGCCTTTAAGGATGAAAAGAGTTTCTTCAAGCGCTTCTCATCACTCAGTCAAGACGAAGCATTTCAGTTTGGCCGTGACATCTGGCGCGATATCAATCTCGTGAATCTACACGAAAACATCCAGCCGACGCGTCCGCGCGCCGACCTGATTTTGCGCAAGGGTGCTGACCACCGCGTGGAAACAGTTTTTTTGCGCAAGCTCTAAACATGGTCCTGCCCGCAGCATAAAAAAAACCGGCGGCTCCGCACATCCGAGGGGAATAGGATTGGGAGCGCGCCGGAAGTGGGGAGGTCATTGGGGATAACCTCACGCTGGAGGGCGTTGAGCACGGGTGCTCGAATATTTCGTGTCTCCGGTCCCCGATCTGCGCACAAGCGGTCTCAGGAAAAATCGAATGGCACTGGCTTGGGTGCTTTCGTTTCAGTCTGCATCAAAACTATAGGCGCCTAGAAAGAACACTGCTGTCCAAGACCATATTTTTAATGCAGCCTTTTTTTGAAGAAACGAAAGTGACTTTCAGTGGACCAAGCTCAACTTTTGACGTGTTCTGCCGCCTTGGATGACACGAAAGGGCCATGGCGAGCGTCTGTTCTGCGAGTCTGGTGCGTATTCCTGCAAAAGGGCTCGAAGTTTCAAAGTATCAGTTTCGGCCCGGTCAATCTTCAACTGCAGCTCTTCTGCGGTGAGTGTTTGCTGTTCCAGTCGATCCAACAGCGCATCACGCACTGTGCGAATGGCATCAAGCTGCTTGTTCAGGTCAACTTCTTCAAGCCCGTCGGCGGCTTTGGATAGGCGCTGTTTCAAACGGGTAATTCTGTTTTTGAAGTTTCCAAGCGCAACTCGATCGGCTTTCACAGATTTGAGGAGATCTGACAACGCGCGGCGTGCTTTTTCTGTGCGCGCCTCATCAACATGAAGCTTCTGCCTCATCATGTGGGCCATTGCGGCCATTTCTTCGGTGGGTGTGTTTGCATTCAGCGGCTTAGCATCGCCGAGCTGAGGCAAGTCTGTCAGTAATTTGTTCGTCATGTCGGCCTCTCCGATAATTCCATCGTTCTCTCTGGTGCTCCGCAGACCGCTTTCCTGGTCCCGAGCGGTTCATTTTTGAACCTTGTTCATTTTTATAATCTGAAATTTGAACATTGTTCAAGAAAAAAATGAACGGGGTTCAAATTTTTTTTCATTATGCTATGATGCGCGCACGCAACAGCAGAACGATCCACTTAAGATATGTCAGATTGACATAATGTGACGCATGGTTATCGTGAGAAATGCGTGAAGATCATTCTATGGGTTAAAATAGGCGAGCATCTGATGGCGATTGATAAGGCGAAAGCGGAAGAGGCCCTTCTTAGAATTACACTTGAGAAGCTGGCGACTGACGGTCTCGAAGGCATCAAGGCCCGTGATCTTGCCAATGAAGCTAGTATTTCAGTTGGCACCATTTATAATATATTCGGTGATCTTGATCACCTTATCATGCGCGCAAATTGCCAGACCTATGACGACTTGGCCGACAAGGCCCGCGCGGAATTACACATCGCGCAGCGCAACAGCAATGACGTGCTCGATCAGCTCTATTGTCTGACGGAGGTGTATATCCGCTTCATCGAGGAGCACAACAATCGTTGGATGTCCGTGTTAAATTTCAACCGGTCCCACGGCAAAGGCTTACCCAAATGGTACACGTCAAAGCAATATCTGGTATTTGCCATTATTGAACAATCACTGTTGGGCCTTGAAGGCATTCGATCTGT
>CAKZYD010000032.1 GCA_937884085.1 uncultured Sphingomonadales bacterium
GCTATGTAGCAGCCTGTAACGGTATCCGCGCTGGCCAATCGAACACGCTGGCGTGACTAGGAAAAAGAAAAAACAGCCACCTGCAGCGCGCGCATCGCCCTGCGGCAAGGCGCTTTGTCTCTCTCGCGCCACGCTGCAAGGGACATCATTAAAAAGATCAGAAGGGGCATTGCCGCTATGAGCGAAAAACAAATGCTACAATTTGTGCGCGTCGACAAGCAAATGCCCGAAAAGCGCGGCGCAGGCGAACGCAAAGAAGACTTCCACGAGATTTATAAGGATTTCATCGAAGCCAAAGCCGAAGAGCAGGCCAGCCGCTGCAGCCAATGCGGCGTGCCGTTTTGCCAGGTCCATTGTCCGCTCCACAACAATATCCCCGATTGGCTGCGGCTGACGGCGGAAGGGCGGCTCGAAGAAGCCTATGAGGTCTCTTCAGCCACCAACAACATGCCGGAAATCTGTGGCCGCATTTGCCCGCAGGATCGATTGTGCGAAGGCAACTGCGTCATTGAAAAGGGCTTTGAGTCCGTCACCATTGGTTCCGTTGAGAAATACATCACCGACACGGCCTGGGAAAAAGGCTGGATAAAGCCAGTTACACCGCGCGTGGAACGCGAGGAGAGCGTCGGTATCATTGGCGCCGGTCCGGCGGGCATGGCAGCCGCGGAACAGCTGCGGCGCAAGGGCTATCAGGTCACCATCTATGACCGATATGACCGGGCGGGCGGCCTGATGATTTACGGCATCCCTGGCTTTAAGCTGGAAAAAGACATTGTAATGCGCCGCTACCAGCATCTGGTGGACTCCAAGGTGAGCTTTGAACTGGGCTTTGAGGTTGGCAAGGACGCCACGCTGGACGAGCTACGCGAGAAGCATGACGCCATTCTTATTGCGACGGGCGTTTATAAAGCGCGCGACTTAGGTGGCCCTGGCTCTGGCCTGGCCAATATTTTCCCGGCCATGACGTATCTCACTGCCTCCAACCGCAAAGGCCTGGGCGATGCCGTGCCGGACTTTGAAGATGGCACCTTAGATGCTGATGGCAAAAATGTCGTCGTGATTGGCGGCGGCGATACAGCCATGGACTGCGTGCGCACTGCCGTTCGCCAAGGCGCCAAGTCTGTGAAGTGCCTCTATCGGCGCGACCGGCAAAACATGCCAGGCTCCGTGCGCGAAGTGGACAATGCGGAAGAAGAAGGCGTCGAGTTTAAATGGCTCTCTGCGCCAGACGGCTTTTTGGGCGACAACACGGTGACACATGTGCGCGCCCAGCAAATGCGCCTGGCCGCCCCGGATGCAACGGGCCGCCAAAAGCCGGAGCCGATTAAAAACGCTGTCGAGACCATCGAAGCGGACATTGTCATCAAGGCCCTTGGTTTTGACCCGGAAGACCTGCCGACGCTGTTTGACTGCCCGGACTTGCAAACCACCCGCTGGGGCACCATCCGCGTCGACCACCGGACCATGATGAGCAATTTGGACGGCGTCTTTGCCGCAGGGGATATTGTGCGCGGCGCATCCTTGGTTGTCTGGGCCGTGAAAGACGGCCGCGACGCTGCCGAGGCCATCCATAGCTATGTGCAGGCCAAGGCAAAGGCACCTGAGAAAGTGGCCGCAGCATGAGGTCGCTGGTTCTTTCAATCATCGCTGCCGGATTGCTCCTCGGCCAGCCGGCAGCTGCAGCCAGCCACAGCGAAGAAAAAGTGGCCGCCGTGGCGACGCTGATGCAGACATTAAAGACAGAGCAGCAGCTTGGTCCGATGATTAATTCCATGCTCGAAAAGTTTATGCCGCTGTTTCTGCAGGCTAATCCGGGGCGCCAGGCCGATATTGAGCCCATTCTGGTCGAAGAACTGCAAACGAGCTTTGCCGCCAACCAACAGACATTCCTGAACCTCATCGCGCAAGCCTATTTGGAGAATTTTGAAATCGATGAGATTGAAGCGCTGAATGGCTTCATGGCCTCACCAGTCGGGCAAAAATTCGTCGCCAAGCAGCCAGTGGTCGCGCGGCAAGCCAGGCAGGCCGGCATGATTTTGGGCCAAGCCATGGCGCGGGAAGCGCTGCCGCGTATTGTCGAGCGGCTAAGAGCGGCATCCCTCAAAGTCCCTGACAAACCGTAAGGGGCGCTGCGCCATGACCTCGCCCAGACTATATGTTTTTACTGCCTGCTTTGCTGCGCTCACCCTCGCCAGCGCTGCCCGCGCCGGCGATAGCGCGGATATCGCGGCCATTATGGCCACGGGCGATAAGTTTTTAGCCAATGCGGAAAAGGCTTTGCCGCAGCTGACAGACCAGCTGCTTGCGCAAATGCAGCGCAGCCGCCCAACCACATATCTTGAAATCAAAAACAAAGGCGAAGGGGGACTGGCGCGCTTTAAGGAGATTGTGCGCGAGGAGTATTTGGAGGTGGTCAAGGCCCAAACCGAGGGCCTTGATGCGAAAATCGCAGCGCTGCTCACGCAATCTATGACTGCTGACGAGCTGGCACAGACCAAAGCGTTTTTAAGCTCCCCTGCGGGCACGAAATACTTGGATGTGTTCCAAGATTCTCAAGCAGAGCTGCAAGGCTATGTAGAGCGCGCTGGCGCCACAACAGCCGCCACAGCCGCTGACCGCGCGATTGCCCGCGCCAAGAAAGACATGTTTTAGAGGCCGCTATGACACAGCAAAATGATATCGAATGGCAGCGCCAATATCTGGCCGAGCATGGTCTCTATGACCCCTCCGAAGAGCATTCCTCCTGCGGCGTTGGCCTAATTGCCTCGACCGATGGGCGCGCGCGCCGGGACGTGGTCTCCAAGGGTATCGATGCCCTCAAAGTGCTGTTCCACCGCGGCGCCGTCGATGCCGATGGCAAGACCGGCGATGGCGCTGGCATCCATGTGGAAATCCCGCAAGCCTTCTTTCATGAGCATGTGCATGACACCGGCCACCATCCGAAAGAAGACAGCACCATCGCGGTTGGCATGGTGTTCCTGCCGCGCACGGATATGGCGGACCAGGAAGCCTGCCGCACCATCGTGGAAGCGGAAATCCTAAAGTCTGGCTATAAGATTTACGGCTGGCGGCAAGTACCGGTGAATACATCGGTAATTGGCGATAAAGCCCGCTCCACTCGGCCTGAAATCGAGCAAATCATGATTGCCGGCCATCCGGGCGAATCTGACGCCGACTTTGAGCGCACGCTCTACGTTATCCGGCGCCGCATCGAAAAGCGCGTCATCGAACAGCAGCTGCGCGGCTTCTACATTTGCTCGCTGTCTTGCCGGTCCATCATTTATAAAGGTCTGTTCCTAGCCGAGCAGCTCTCCGTCTTCTATCCGGACTTGCTCGACAAGCGCTTTGAAAGCCGCTTTGCGATTTATCACCAACGCTATTCCACCAACACCTTCCCAGAATGGTGGCTCGCCCAGCCGTTCCGCTCCCTCGCGCATAATGGCGAAATCAACACCATTCGCGGCAACAAGAACTGGATGAAAGTCCACGAGATCAAAATGGCGGACAACGCCTTTGATGAATTCTCGGGCGGTATCAAGCCGGTGATTCCTGTCGGCGCGTCTGACAGTGCCGCGCTGGACGCGGTGTTCGAACTCCTCGTCCATGGCGGCCGCGATGCGCCTATGGTGAAGACCATGCTTATTCCCGAAAGCTGGTCGAAAAAATCGACCATGCCGGAAGCCTGGCGCGACATGTATGCTTTTGTGAATTCGGTGATGGAGCCATGGGATGGCCCCGCTGCCATTGCCGCCACTGATGGCCGCTGGATTGTCGGTGGGACGGACCGCAACGGCCTGCGCCCCATGCGTTATACACTCACCCGCGACAACCTCCTCATCGTCGGCTCGGAAACGGGCATGGTTGTGGTGCCGGAAACCAATGTTGCCGAACGCGGCCGGCTTGGTCCGGGCCAAATGATCACCGTGGATTTGGAAAAAGGCGGCTTCTTCCGCGACACGGAAATCAAAGACCGCCTGGCCTCCGAACGCCCCTATAAAAAATGGATAAAGAACTTCAAAAGCTGGAAAGACCTGCGCAGCCCGTCTGACCAAGAAAAGCGGCTTTATGCCCGCGAAGAGCTCCGCCGCCGCCAAGTGGCCGCCGGTATGACCATGGAAGACCTAGAGCTCATCCTGCATCCGCAAGCCGAAGACGGCAAGGAGGCTATCGGCTCCATGGGTGACGACACGCCGCTGGCCGTGATTTCGTCAAACCGGCGCAACTTAAGCCATTTCTTCCGGCAGAATTTCAGCCAGGTGACCAACCCGCCGGTAGACCCGCTGCGCGAACACAGGGTGATGTCGCTCAAGACCCGCTTCGGCAATTTCGCCAACGTGCTTGACCAAGATGCAGACCAGACGGGCGTCCTCGTTGTGGACTCCCCCGTCATCACCAACAATGAGTGGTCAATCCTGCAGCGCCATTTCGGCGAGACGGCAACCATCATTGACTGCACCTTGCCTGCCGATGGCAGCAAATCAGCGCTTTATCATGCGCTGCAGCGCATTCGCGAAGAAGCTGAAACCGCCGTGCGGGCCGGCAAAGGCCAGCTCTTCCTAACCGATGAGCACATCTCCCCAGAGCGCTGCGCCATCCCAATGATCATTGCGACGGCTAGTGTGCACAGCCACCTGATGAGCCAAGGTCTGCGGACATTCTCATCCGTGAACGTGCGCTCCGCTGAAGCGTTCGACACGCATTTCTTTGCTGTGCTGATTGGCGCGGGTGCGACGACTGTGAACGCTTATATGGCGCAAGAGAGCATTCTCGACCGCCAAGAGCGCGGCCTGTTCGGTGATGTGTCGATACAGCTGTGTTTGGAGCGTCACCGCGAGGCCATTAACCAGGGCCTTCTCAAAATCATGTCCAAGATGGGCATTTCGGTCATCTCCTCCTATCGTGGCGGCTATAACTTCGAAGCAGTGGGCCTTAGCCGCGCTTTGGTGGCAGAGCTGTTCCCCGGCATGCCGTCCAAAATTTCTGGCATGGGCATTCCCGGCATTGAGATGAGCGCCCTGGCAGAACACGCCAAAGCCTTTGATGAAGATGTCATTACGCTGCCTGTGGGCGGCTTTTACAAATACCGGCAAAATGGCGAAGTCCATGCCTTTGATGGCCGCCTTATCCATATGCTGCAGTCGGCCGTTTCCAATGACAGCTATTCGCAATATCTGGCTTATTCTGAAGGCCTGCGCGCTCTGCCGCCCATCAATCTGCGTGACTTGCTCGCCATGAAGAAGCTTGGCACTGAGCCGGTCGCCATCGATTCCGTTGAGTCGATCACGGAAATCAGAAAACGCTTTTTAACGCCAGGCATGAGCATGGGCGCTCTTTCCCCAGAGGCGCACGAGACGCTCACCATCGCTATGAACCGGGTGGGCGCCAAGTCCGTGTCCGGCGAAGGCGGGGAAGACCCAGCGCGCTATCAGCCGCGCGAGAATGGCGACAACCCCAACTCGCCCATTAAGCAAATCGCGTCCGGCCGGTTTGGCGTGACAGCGCAATATCTGAACGCCTGCGAAGAGCTGGAAATCAAAGTCGCCCAAGGCGCCAAGCCCGGCGAAGGCGGCCAGCTGCCGGGCTTTAAAGTCACGGAAATGATTGCCCGCCTGCGCCACTCGACGCCTGGCGTGACCCTCATCAGCCCGCCGCCGCACCACGATATTTATTCCATCGAGGATTTGGCGCAGCTCATCTATGACCTCAAGCAAATCAATCCACGCGCCAAAGTCTGCGTGAAGCTGGTCTCTGCGGCTGGGATTGGCACCATCGCCGCTGGTGTGGCGAAAGCGCATGCGGATGTTATCCTCATCTCCGGCAATTCCGGTGGGACCGGCGCATCGCCGCAAACTTCCATCAAATATGCAGGCACCCCATGGGAAATGGGCCTTGCCGAAGTCAACCAAGTCCTCACCCTCAATGGCCTGCGCCACCGCGTGAAACTGCGCACGGATGGCGGCATCAAATGCGGCCGCGACGTCGTGATTGCCGCCCTGCTTGGCGCGGAGGAATTCGGCGTTGGCACCACGTCCCTGGTGGCCATGGGCTGCATCATGGTGCGCCAATGCCACTCCAACACCTGCCCCGTCGGCATCTGCACGCAAGATGATGAGATGCGCAAGAAGTTCACCGGGACGCCCGAAGCGGTGGTCAATCTCTTTAGCTTCATCGCTGAAGAAACACGCGAAATCCTGGCTGAAATCGGTGCAACAAGCCTGGATGAAATCATCGGCCGGACCGACCTCCTGGCGCAAGTCAGCCGCGGCGCCGACCATCTTGACGACCTCGACCTCAACCCGCTCCTGGTGCGTGTGCACTCTGCAGATGGCGCCCGCACCTGCCAGCTCGAAGGGCGCCACGAAGTCGACGACACGCTTGATGCACAGATGCTGAAAGACGCCGCCGCCGTCTTCTCCCATGGCGAGAAGATGCAGCTCACCTATACGGCCCGCAATACCATGCGCGCCATCGGCACCCGCTTTTCCAGCCATATCGTCCGCAAGTTCGGCATGGATGGCCTCAAGCCGGGCCATGTGACCGTGCGGCTGCGCGGCTCAGCGGGCCAATCGCTCGGCGCCTTTGCCGTACAAGGTCTCAAGCTCGAAGTCTTTGGCGATTCCAACGACTATGTGGGCAAGGGCCTGTCCGGCGCCACCATCACGGTGCGCCCACCAACATCCTCCACCCTGCCGACGCAGGACAATACCATCATAGGCAACACCTGTCTTTATGGCGCCACGTCCGGCGCGCTTTACGCAGCGGGCCAAGCCGGCGAGCGTTTTGCCGTGCGCAACTCCGGCGCCACCACGGTCATCGAAGGCTGCGGCGCCAATGGCTGCGAATATATGACCGGGGGTATGGCCGTGATCTTAGGCGATGTGGGCGATAATTTCGGCGCTGGCATGACTGGCGGCATGGCCTTCATCCTCGACAAGGACAACACCTTCGCCGACCACGTCAACGATGAAAGCATCGTTTACGACCGCGTCCGCTCCAGCCACTGGGAAGGCATCCTGCGCAGCCATATCGAAGACCATTTCGAAGCCACCGGCTCAGCCCACGCTAAGCGCCTGCTCGCCGACTGGGAAGGCACGTTGGAGAAAATCTGGCAGGTTTGTCCGAAGGAGATGGTGGACCGGCTTGAGGTGCCTTTGATGGAAGAAGCGGCTTAGTACCCGGCATGTAACAATCATACGTATGTCTTAAATGAAAGGCAGTGATTACATCATTTATGTCGACGAAAGCGGAGATGCGAATGTCGACAAAATCGACCCTCAATATCCCGTTTTCGTTCTTTCATTCTGTATCTTTGAAAAGGAATCCTATTTCTCAACCGTATCGCCATCTATCCAACGGCTTAAGTTCAAGTATTTTAATCATGACAATGTAGTTTTGCATGAGCGTGATATCCGCAAACCAGAAGGGCAGTGGAAATTTCTAAACAAAGCAGAGAAACGTGAAATGTTCCTCGGTGACTTAACGCGGGTAATAGCAGATGCCCCAATGACCATTGTCGCCGCAGTTATTAAAAAAAATGAATTGAAACAAAGATATGCATATCCCGACAACCCGTATGAAACTGCGTTGCGATTCTGTTTAGAACGGACACACCGGTTCATGATCGAACAGGGTCAAGCTGATCGGGAAACATTCATTTTGACTGAGGCTCGGGGAAGAGTAGAAGATAATTTACTCAAAGAGGCTTTCCAGACTACTGTTGCGGGTGCGAACTATGGGCTCCATAAGATGAGCTGCTTTCGACTAATGTTCGCTGCAAAGGGCGTAAACCTAGGTGGGATGCAAATAGCCGATTTAACCGCACGTCCAATTGGATTGAGTGTTTTGAGACCACAGCAATCGAATCGTGCATTCGATATTATAAAATCAAAAATACGCTCGGGACCAAAAGGATACGGCGGCTATGGGCTCAAGGTATTCCCATAAAACAAAGGCCTTGTCGACGACAAGGCCTTTGCCGACCGGAAACCTCCAGTCCTTAGCTCACTTTGACCTAGCGATTATAAGAGAAAATGTCAATAATTCGGGAGTCTTCAGCGAGCTTTATAAAGCCTTTTTCTACTGGTGAAGCAAAGTCGATTGGATACAATTTAATGTCCATTCAACCCCCATAAAGCGTCTGAACCTTCGCCGTGCACTTCGTCAAATCAAATGCATCACGCGCATGCGCCCTTGCTGCCAACGCAAGGCTCTTCCTGGCATCCACATCCAAATCCAGCGCTTTGGTGAGCGCCTCGGCAATCGCCGCCTCGTCCTTTGGCGGGGCGAGCCAGCCGGTCTTGTTCTCCCGTACCGCCTCTGGTCCACCGCCGACGGAGGACGTGACAACCGGGCGGCCCATGGCCTGGGCTTCAACCGAGGTGCGCGCGAAGGCAACCGGCTCTTCTGGCGCTTCGATGACGACGTCTGACAGCATATAGAGGGCTGGCATATCTTCCACATGGCCGACGAAGCGGACCTTGCCGGCCAGCATCTCTTCTTCCACCTGGGTTTGCAGGCGCTCAGCATAGCCCGGATTGATGCTGGCATCACCGGCAATCACCAGGGTGGTATTCTCGCGGCCAAGACGTTGAAAGGCCTTGACGACACTGCGCTGGCCTTTCCATTCGATAAGGCGGGCAGGCATGAGAATGATCTGGTCTTCCTCCGGGATACCGTGGTGGCGAGCCAGCTCAATCATCCGTTTTGCTTTCATGGCGGCCGGATTGAAATGTGCTAAATCCACGCCCGGCGCGACGGTACTGATGGCCTCTTCCTTCACGCCAAACGTGTCTTGTAGCCACAGCTTCACATAGCCTGAGGGCACAATTAGATGGTCTGCCTTGGCGAGCGCTTGCGTCCGCTTCTTCGTCCCCCAGCCATTCAGATCATAAACGCCTGGCACACTGGCAACCAGGCGGACACGCTGGCGCTCGGTGGCGACGCGCACTGCATTGGGCGCCACCCGGCCAAACACGTGGGCCACCGTGATGTCATTGCTTTCCATAATCCGCGTCAGCCGCCGCACGGCGCGGATATTGCCGATGGGGCCATCGCCCGGCGCTTTCCATTCAATATGGGTCACCTTGCGGCGCAGCAGGGTCTGCAGGTTGCGCCCGCCCTCGCTCATCACCGTCACCGGGATGCCGCTGGCAACCAAATGGCTCGCCATATCAAAGGCGGAGGTGCCTGACTGGCTAGTGTCTAGGCTTTTCACAATCACGAGAACGCAGGGGCCGTCGCCTTTGTCTTCCACCGTGGCAAGCGCCGTGCCTGGATTATCCGACATTTCTAGCGGCTTCATAGACCCCTCCTCTCGCGCTAATGACATTGGCATAGTGTAGCAGGCTGTGAGTGACTGCGCCAAGACAATGCGCGGTCTATGCGGCGAAAGGAGGACAAGAATGATAAAGCTCGTCTATTGCATCATGCGGCGGCCCGACTTGAGTTTCGACGCCTTTTCAAAGACTTGGGCACAAGACCACGCGCCCTTGGTGCGCCGCTATGCCGAAGCGATCCGCGTCATCAAATATGTGCAAAGCCACAGCCAACTGCCGGACCTGAACACCGTCCTGCAAGCCAGCCGCGCCGACATGCGCCCGGGCTATGACGGCATTACTGAATTGTGGTGGGAGAGCCTAGACGCCTTTCACGAGGGCATGCAGCGCCCAGAAGCCATAGAAGCGGGCCGCGCGCTCAAACAAGACGAAAAGCGCTTCATTGACTTTTCCAGGTCAACCATGTTCCTGACCCAAGAGCACAGTATCATCGAGCCAGGTAGCCAATGAGCCACAGCACCTTAGACACCCCCGGCGGCCCAATTGCTTACCACAAGACAAACGGGGACGGCCCAACCATCGTCTTCTGCGGTGGGTTTATGAGCGATATGGAAGGCTCCAAAGCAGTCGCCTTAGAAGCCCATGCCAAAGCCACCGGCCGACCCTATGTCCGCTTTGACTATCGCGGCCATGGCAGCTCCTCTGGCACGTTCCGCGACTTGGTGATCAGCGATTGGCTGGCCGATACGCTTCACGTCTTAGACGAGGTAGCAGGCGACGATATCCTGCTCATCGGCTCCTCCATGGGCGGCTGGATTGCGCTGCAGGCGGCACTCGCCCGCAAGGCCCGCGTCAAAGGCCTCATCCTCATCGCCCCAGCGCCGGATTTCACCCAGCGCCTCATGGAGCCCAGCTTTTCGGCCGAAGAGCGCGCCGCCATGGCCCGCGACGGCTTTATCGCCCAGCCCACGGACTACGGCCCAGAGCCCTATATCATCACCCAGCGCCTTATCGACGATGGCAAGACCCTGGGCCTCCTCCACGCGCCCATAGAGCTCAGCTGCCCCGTGCGCATCCTCCACGGCCAACAAGACACCAGCGTGCCCTGGGATTTATCGCTCGAGATTGCCGACACGCTCGCCACACCGGATGTGGTCGTCACCTTTGTGAAAGAAGGCGACCATAGCTTTTCTGGGCCGGAGGACTTGGTCCAGCTTTTGGCGACTGTGGATGGGCTGTTGGGATGACAGGAAACACACCGCCTATTCCCCACCGCCCCCCCGGACTTGATCCGGGGTCTGTGTCCGCACGAAACGCCAACCAGATCCCGGATCAAGTCCGGGATGACGGCAAGAGGGTGACACATCTGGTCCTCCCCCTCCTCGCCCTCGCCCTCATGGCCGCCCGCTTCCCTGACCATGAGCGCTATGATGCCTGCGTCGCCCAAGTGCGCCAAAACCCCGCCGCGGCCTTCTCCACGGGCCTCGACTGGTTAGACCAAGGCGGCGGCGTGGCCGCGCAGCATTGTGCGGGTCTCGCCCTCTCAGCCATGGATAAGCACGAAGCCGCCGGCGATATGCTGCTAGAGGCCGCCAATGCCGCCGCCGATGGCAAAGGCGTGCAGCTGCTCGGCATGGAGATAACGCCCAAACTGCGCGCCCAGCTCTATGCCCAAGCGGGTCACAGCTACCTCCTCGCAGAGCGCTATGCCCCGGCCATCGACGCCTTCACCCAAGCCCTGGGCCATAGCCCTGGAGCTGGCACCAGCCCAGAGGCCGCTGACCTGATGACCGACCGCGCCCGCGCCCACGCCTTTAGCGGCAATCTAGAGGCCGCCTTCACAGACCTTACCGTCGCCATTGGTATCCTGCCGGACGACGCCGACATCCGCCTGCTGCGCGCCTCCGCCGCCCGCCAAACAGAGCGCCTGGAGACCGCGCACCAAGACGTAAACAAGCTCCTAGAGCTGCGCCCCGATCTCCCCGCCGCCTGGCTAGAAAAAGCCCAGCTCGCCATGACAGAGGATGATGTCGCCCTGGCCCGCCAAAGCTTGATGCGGGCAATTGAGCTGGATGACGGCGGGCCGGTGGCCGAGGCGGCGCGCTATATGTTGGAAGGGCTGTCGCTGTAAGCGATATCGGACCGGGCGGTCGCGCATTCCCTAATGTTCTGCCCACCATGCCGAACCTAGCAGAAAAACCGCGCGCGGGACGACTGCGCTATTGATGTAATGCAATAATATAACGTAACAAGCAATGCGTGGTTATGGTAAACCAAAATGGGCCATCCAGATGACATTGAGCCGTGTTTAGATCCCAATGCCTTACACCGCGTCTGACGTGATGATATCAAGCGATCCCAATGGGCTTGCCGCCATTGACCACCCCAGCTGCGCGGCGGCCATCTGGACGCGCTCGCCACTGGAAACCTTTCAAGCCTGGCTCGATAGCTTGGCTCCCCATCAACTGCCGCAAGCCGGCTTGGTGCTGATACGGCTGCGGGTGTATGAGGGCTTATATTTAGCGTCTCGGACCTGTGTCGTGGCAGCTTT
>CAKZYD010000033.1 GCA_937884085.1 uncultured Sphingomonadales bacterium
CGATTGTTGCAACATACGCCAACCAAATCGCGCGATCATTGCCACCGCAAACTTCCGGTTTTAAGCCACTGATGGCAAGACCATGCATGCGAGAAACACAGTGGAAGCCGTCACGCCAATAGATCTGAAGGAATCGATCAAAAGTTCCCACTTAGAACCAAACGAAACTCACCACCGAGGTTTCTACGGCGAGATTCTTGGAAGGAAACAGGAGTGTCATTGCGTGCGCCCTGAAAGATGGTCCTTTGATTGGAATTTGTTGCGTTGGTCAAATCGATAGCTTCGACTCTTATTTTCAAGCCTTTGACGGCTGTTGTTTCGAAAAAAGCACCGACAAACACGGTACTTCTAAAACTAGACACTTCATCTAGGCCAAACGCTAGTTCTTCACTTTGCCTGTTTATGTCCCACCCCCAGCTTGATTTGAGCGTCGGCAAGTCATGGCGAAATTCAATGGCGTACTCATTGTCCCATGTGAAAGAGAAAGAGCGAGACTTGCCCGTTAGCGGGTCAATAACGGAAGATTTTCGCACGGTGGCGTTCGCGTCAAGGCGTGCATTCTTAAGCCCGAGCCAATCGAGCGGCAGTGTCGTATCAAGCGATACTCCATAGATTTTGCCAGGCCCGATATTGCCGGGCACCTCAACAATATCGGTAATAGGCAGCAAATCCTCCACGTCCGTTATGGCATTATAAAAACCCTCCAGGGTGATAACACCAATGCGTCCAAACCGCTTCTCTACTGAAAGTGCTGTTTCCCAGCTCCTTTGCGGCTGTAAATCGGGGTTTCCGAAATCAATATCTTCATCATCGAAGTTCACCGCACTGACGAAGTCGCTGAAGGACAATTGGCCGACGCCCCGCGCTGCGGACAAACGGATTTGTGTGTTCTTGTTTGGTGCGTACGTCAGTGTCGCAAACGGCTTGGGGTAAACGAAAAACCGTGAATTTGCGGTATCGCCAGTTTGTGAAATATCCGACAGTTCAACGGCAAACCCACTGTCGAGTTTCCATTTTTTAGCGAAGGTCGAACTGGCATTGATAAACACTTCGCCGCGCAACTCTTGAACGCGGGTATTTGCACCATCGATTTGGATGGGTGAGAACCCAGCACCTGTTCCATCATCGAAGAGGAACGCAGCCGTGCTATCAATGAACGTGCGAACGAATTCGCCTCCGAATTGTATTTGGTGTTTCTTCCATCCCAACCAGCTTAGCTCGAGACGAGCGATATCCTCACCAGAGAGATTGTCTGCTTCAAATAAAGATCGCTCCGGCAGACCCGCAGCAGGCAGAAAATCAAAGATATTCTGGGGTTTTTCACGGTCGCGGCTATGGAGGCCAATGACCTTCAGGCCAAATGTGGCTGAGACTGCATGTTCATAATCAACACCAACCTCGTAGCGAAAACTACCTTCTTCAAAACCCAGCTCTGCAATATCGGTAGGCCCGCCAAACACCATACGGGCTTCAACTGTTGCCTCTTCTTGTGCACCTAAATTTCATTCATAATTAAGCCGAGCAATATCGCCGTTAGAGAAATTATGCTCAACGTTTAGCGTTGCGCCATAGAATGCCCGACGTTCATCCCCAGTTCGCGTGCGAAACTCATCCATACCGCCGTCAAAGCGCGTAAGGTCTTCAAAGGTTTCAGGCCGCGTCAAACGGGTTAGGAAATTGACGCCAGCAGTATACTTCGTCCTGCCAAACCCATCGCTGTAGAAAAATTCGCCCGATGGACGCGGTGCGCCGCCGCGGCGTTGTTGCGTTAGCGCAAACTCCCAAGGCGCCGCGGCACCGCTCGCGCGGCGTACAACGTTGACCACGACCGTTTGACCACTCACATCCAGGCCCCCTGTCCCGCCGCGCAGGAGCTCAATACGCAGAACATCACCAGCGCCAATCCGAGATAGGATGTCGAAGATGTCAGCTGATTTGGTGCTCGGTCTTTGACCGTTGATGAGAACATTCCCGCCTGCTGCGCCAAAACCGCGGATACTTTCACCCCCATCAATCGAGAAACCTGGCACCTGCGCCACCAGATCGAGCGCGGTTATTGGGTTAAATTGACGAAAGAATTCTGGCACATAGATCACACGCCCATCCACGGTACAAGACGTGGCCAAATCTGGGCACGCTGACGCCTTAGTATCTTGCGCCAAAGTATCAGCGGTCGCGAAGCTCATAAACAGTAATACGCCTGCTAGTTGCCTTCGCCCAAGGCTCACCCTATTTCGCTGCCACATGCCATTTGTTCTCCAGCCCCCCCGCAACCTTTAAAAAAAGGGGATTGACCGGTTTGAACCACATATCAAAGTCGCTTTGACCGGCGTATTGATGAACAACATCAAGACGTGACGAACGACGCCCTAGCAGTGACGAACAACACAGCAGCCCAGCCGGTTGGGGTTGTGTTTCTGCGATGTTTTGACGATTCTATACCCGTGTTGGGTCAGGGATCTAACGGTTGAAGAAGAAGCGAGACCAAGTCGCGGGGGATGACGTTGAAGACCTTAGGCCAAAAAAATGCGCTGACAGATGCTGGCGTCCTCGGCGGAATCTGGCTTCTGTCTCTCGCGTTGATAGCGGTCACAAAAGACACGCCTCATTTGGACATTGGAGAAGTCGTTTACTCCATCAATCGCGGCATAATGGCCATTGCGCTGATCTATGTCCTTATTCCGGTTTTGTATAAGCGCAGGCGTTTTTTCAGCTTTGTACTGAGCCTTATTGCTTGGTTCTTCCTGTTTGGCTCGATAGAGGAGGTATTCATAGAGAGCCTCTTTTTTCCTGACAGTAGAGGCCGAAACGATTGGTCCTTGTGGTCACTGTATGACTTTTTCATTGAAGCCATACCGCTCCTCAGTTCCATGGTTATTGCAAAGCTTGCCCTCGATCAAAGTCGCGTCACAGCTGATTTAAAGTCCATCAAAAATGAACAGATCCAAAGTGAATTGAATTTTTTGCGCTCCCAAATCAATCCACACATCTTGTTCAACGTTTTAAACAACATCTATTCCTATGTCTTAACGTCTAATCCCCAAGCGCCGGACATGGTGCTCAAACTGTCGAATTTGCTACGCTATACACTTTACGATTGTGCATCGGATCATGTGCTGCTGCGCAAGGAAATTGGGTCGCTAAAAGATTATATAGCGCTCCAAGGCATGGCACTTGAAGAGCGCGGACAGGTTACCCTGGATATTGAAGGCGAGCCTGAACAAAAATGTGTCGCACCTTTTATTTTAGTCACGCTGGTTGAAAATTGTTTTAAGCACAGCCTCGATACACAGAGTCAAAAAATTGATATTCAAGTTCATATACATATCGACGAAGAGGGCGTCACAATGAGGACGCAAAATAGCTTCGTTTCTGAAACACGCTTGAAAACCGAAGGATTGCAGGAGAAGGGGATTGGACTTGCAAATATTCGGCGCCGGCTCGACCTGCTTTTTGGAAATGCCTATCGGCTGCGGTCACATGTGGCAGATGGCATCTTTCATACCTATTTGGCGATGCCGTTGATCAGCGAAAAAACCGGCTGAAGGTCTGTTGTCTGGCATGAACGCTTTAAAGTGCCTCATCGTAGAGGAGCAAAAGCCCGCTCAGCGTGTTTTACAGCAGTATATTGCGCGGCTAGATCACCTGAACTTATTGCACGTTTGTACAAACGCGGTGGAGGCCACTGCCCATCTGCACAATGACGCCATCGACCTAATATTTCTCGATTTACATCTGCCTCAAATGGATGGCCTGGCCTTTCTGCGAAGCGTGTCGCATTGCCCAAGCGTTATCATCACAACGGCATATTCCGAACACGCCGTTGATGCATTCGACCTCAATGTCGCCGACTATCTTTTAAAGCCGTTTTCATTCGAGAGATTTTGCAGAGCCGTATCCCGGGTCAGCAATGCCAACCGCGAGATGGAAACGAAGACAAGACCGCCATGCCTATTCATAAAAGCTGACGGTGATTTTATTCGATTAGAGCTAGATGACATTGTCTTTGTGTCATCTGATGGGAACTTCTTGAATATCATCACGACACAGGCGCGCTACCATATTGCAGGAACGCTAAGTGACTGGGAAAGCCGCCTCCCGGACCGGCACTTTATCAGAACCCACCGTTCCCATATCGTCAATCTCAACAAGATCATACGTGTTGGTCGCCAACATGTCGAAACAGATTACGGGCGGACGCCAATGGGTCGAACCTTCTGCGACAGCATTATCAAGCGCATATCTAATCTATAAAAAGATAAATAGATCGCGGGGCCGGTTGCGCCCGATTTTTACTGTTTGGCTTGAAGGCGTTGACTGTCTGACATCATCACCCACCGGACAGATTTAGGGGTTTGAGTAACGGAGGATTTCTGGTTCATCGTAGCCA
>CAKZYD010000034.1 GCA_937884085.1 uncultured Sphingomonadales bacterium
TCCATTCGGAACATGCCACCGCGCCGTAGGTCCATTGGTTGCCCTTGGCGGGCGCGTTGGTCAGGTCATCAACCGTTAGAAAAGGGACAATCTCGCCTGTCAGCCCGTCCTTGGGCGTCGCAATGCTGCCGCCGAGAGTCGTAACTTGGAGTTTTTGGGCAAAGGGAGACAGAAGTTCGACGCGTTCCTGACCGCGCACCCATCCCTCAAGCGCAACCGCTTGGGTTCTTACGCGCTCAAAACCGAGCTTTGTGAACGTATCTTGAGCCCACGCAACGGCCACTGGGTCTGCAGCAGACCCTGCAAGGCGAGGCCCGACCTCTGTGGTGAGCGATTCGATAATGTCATAACCGCGGTCACTGTTCAGCGCAGCGCCAATGAGCGTCTCTGCCGTTGCTTTTGCTTCTCCCCACTGGTCGGCTGCCGCAGCGCTTTGCATGCCGACGATTGAGAAAAACACTATGAGTGAACGCCGCATCGCGGTTTTCATCAGCATATCCTTAAATGAGGTGTGCTGTTTAAATAGGCGGTTTTGCGGCAAAAACGAGCCAGGGCTTTGAAAGCGGATTGAAGGGCGCCCTAAAAGTCTTGTACGGGTAGCCCAGCGAAGACCACGTCTTGAAAGTTTGCATATCTCTATGGCCAATCCTCAGTATTCTTATGTGATGCACGGTTTGTCGAAGGCATATCCTGGCGGCAAGCAAGTGCTGAGTAACATCACGCTCAGTTTTCTCCCCGGTGCGAAGATCGGTATCATCGGCGTGAATGGCGCTGGTAAATCCACTTTGATGAAGATTATGGCGGGCATCGACACCGAATTCCAAGGTGAAGCGTGGGCAGCGGAGGGCATCAAAGTTGGTTATCTGCCCCAGGAGCCTGAGCTTGATCCGGATAAGACGGTCTTTGAAAATGTCATGCTCGGCGTTGCGGAAAAACAGGCTGTGCTGGACCGCTATAACGAGCTGGCGGCCAACTGGTCCGATGAGATTGCCGATGAGTTGGCATCCCTGCAGGACCAGATTGATGCCCAAGACCTGTGGGAACTCGACAATCATGTGGAAATCGCCATGGAAGCGCTGCGCTGTCCGCCCGGTGATGCAGATGTTACCCATTTGTCGGGCGGCGAGCGGCGCCGGGTGGCGCTAACGAAGTTGCTCTTGGAAAAGCCTGACATCCTGATGCTCGATGAGCCGACTAACCACTTGGACGCAGAGTCCGTGGCCTGGCTCGAAAAACATCTCCAGGACTATAAGGGCACGGTCATCCTGGTGACCCACGACCGGTACTTCCTCGACAATGTGGTGAAATGGGTGCTGGAGCTGGACCGGGGGCGCGGCATTCCGTTTGAAGGCAATTATTCCGCATGGCTTGAAGCCAAGCAGAAGCGGCTGGGGCAGGAGGAACGGACCGAAGAAGCGCGGCAGAAGGCTATTGCGCAAGAGTTGGACTGGATACGCTCATCACCCAAAGCGCGTCAGGCCAAATCAAAAGCACGTATCAAGGCTTATGACGAGCTGGTCGAACGCCAAGCAGAACGCGCACCCGGTAAAGCGCAAATCTTGATCCAAGTGCCTGAGAGGCTTGGCAATCGGGTTATTGAAGCGAAAAACCTCAAAAAAGGGTTTGGCGACAAGCTGCTGATTGAAGGCCTTGATTTTAATTTGCCTCCGGGTGGCATCGTTGGAGTCATCGGTCCCAATGGCGCTGGAAAGTCGACCTTGTTCAAGATGATTGTCGGCCAAGAGGTGCCTGATGACGGCGCCTTGGACGTCGGCGATAGCGTGCAAGTGGGCTATGTGGACCAGTCCCGCGATGCTCTCGACCCCAATAAAAATGTGTGGGAAGAAATCTCTGGTGGGCTCGATATGTTGGAGTTCGGTAAGCGCGAGATTTCCTCTCGTGCCTATGTGGGCGCCTTTAATTTTAAGGGTCCGGATCAGCAGAAAAAAGTCGGCCAACTCTCTGGTGGGGAACGCAACCGGGTTCATTTGGCAAAGATGCTCAGCAAGGGCGGCAATGTGCTGTTGCTTGATGAGCCGACCAATGATTTGGACGTGGAGACCTTGCGGGCGCTGGAAGAGGCGCTTGAAACATTCGCCGGATGCGCGGTGGTTATCAGCCACGATCGCTTTTTTCTGGACCGCCTGGCGACACACATTCTGGCATTTGAGGGTGATAGCCATGTGGAATGGTTTGAAGGGAATTTTGAAGCCTATGAAGAAGACCGTCGACGCCGGCTTGGGGACGCCGCGGACCGGCCTCATCGTCTGACCTATAAGAAGTTCGCACGTTAAAAAATGACGGTGCCGGGGAGGGCGCTATCGACCAATCTGCCCTAGAGACGCTGCGCCCCACCTTGCCACCTTCCGCCAATGTTGGCGGAGCGTGGGAAAAAGGTGCGAAAAGCGAGCGCCTAATTCTCCGCCCACTGCAAGAGCGCGATATTGCGCCTTGGATTGCGCTACATACGGACCCTGAAACCACGCGCCATACCGGTCTGAACGATATGACCCCCGCTGATGCCTGGCGTGACTTGGCCTTCGTTATGGGGCATGCGCAGCTGCGCGGGTTTTCCATGTGGGCGATTGTGGACCGCCATGACGGCACCTTTCTAGGCCGGGTCGGCCCTTGGATGCCAGATGGGTGGCCGGGACTTGAAGTGGGATGGGCGTTGACGGCAGCGGCGCGGGGCCGCGGGATTGCCTTTGAAGCAGCCGATTTGGCACTCAACTGGTGCGCCGCGCACTTAGCGGGGGTTCGTCTGGTTGTTCACTCTATAATGCCAAATAATGCAGCCTCTAAAGCGCTGGTGGAGAAACTTGGCGCGCTCTTATTGGGTCAGGCCAACATAGGCGAGGCCGTGCATGACATCTGGGTCAGTGATTTAGACGCGCGGCGCTAAGGTCTTCTTAAAAATCATCCGCAAAGGGATCGAATTCATCATCGATTGGCGGATCGCCGTTGTAGATTTCAAAGACGCGGTTTTGGCGGTAGCCAGAACGTATCGCCGCATAGGAATCTTGGCTCTCCTCAACCAGGCTGTCAAACTGGTCCAGCACTTGTTCGCGCTGCACTAAAAAACCACCGGCGGTCACACCGATATTGGTCCATGTGGAGGCCTCTCTGCGCAAGGCAAAGCCCACTGGATCAGCATAGGATTGGCCAGCAAACCCGACAAGATCTCGCGGGTTAGATGGCCCAAGGAATGGCACCATTAAAAATGGGCCTTCGCCAATCCCCCATTTTGCAAAGGTCTGACCGAGGTCTTCGTCTGCCGATGGCACGCCCAAATCCGTCGCGGCGTCAAACAACCCTGCAATCCCGACCGTTGAGTTGATAATTAGTCGGCCTAGGTTCCGCCCGGCGCGTCCAAACTGGCCTTGGAGTATATTGTTAATAAAGGACCATGGTTCGGTTATGTTGTCATAGGCGTTGCGAATGCCCATTCGAAACGGTTCTGGTGTGATCGCCCTGTAGCCCTTGGCCAATGGCTTTAAGGTGTATTTATCCACCTTCAAATTGGCCTTCCAAACAAACCGGTTCCATGGCTCCAATGGGTCGTTGGTTTGCTCAAAAACCGCAAGTTCAGCGGGGTCGGTGGGCTTCTTTGCGCAGCCGCCGACAAGCAGACTAAGCAGTATAGTGTATATGAAAAAACGGGCGATGTTCATCAAAAGGCCGCACTCCTTTTATGAGGTAATAGACCGCCCCGGCCAGCTTGCCAAGGACTCCTTGCGACACGCACCGTATCGAGATCAAAAAGGACCGCTATACGATTTTAGTTGATATAAATAACGATATCTTTATATCTATATTTCATTGTGGGAGCTATGGATTTGGACACTGTCTTAGAAATGTTGCGCGCGGCAGGCGAGCAGACGCGATTGCGTATTCTGCTGTTGCTCCGCCACGGGGAACTTACGGTCTCTGAACTGGTTCAGATCTTGGGCCAAAGCCAACCAAGGGTGTCTCGGCACTTAAAGCTTTTGGCCTCTAGTGGCCTGGTGGAATGGGTGCGCGAAGGCAGCTGGGTGTTTTATCGTTTGGCACGCGATGAGGCAGGCAGTGCGCTGGTGGCTTGGATTTCGCAAAATGGGGAAGCTGCTTCTGACCAGGCGCGTCGTGATGAAGTTCGGCTGGAGCAAGTGCGTGCGGAGCGCCGCGCGCAGGCAGATGCGTATTTCCAAGAAAATGCAGCGCAATGGGACCATATCCGCGCCTTGCAAGGCTCGGATGCGGCTGTTGAGGCGGCAGTGTTGGCGGCGGCGCAGCTTGGCGATGAACCGGTCAAGCTCCTGGATGTGGGCACTGGTACAGGCCGCAAGCTGGAAGTTTTTGCGCCATCCATCAGCGCAGGCGTTGGCGGGGATAGCAGCATGTCCATGCTTAAAGTCGCGCGTGGCCGCTTGACGCGGGCGGACCTGAGCCACTGCACTGTCGAGTCAGGTGATATGTATGGACTTGATATTGAAGATGGTAGCTATGACGTCGTTATCTTGCACCAGGTACTTCACTTCGCCGATTCACCGAAGGCCGTCATCGCCGAATCCGCGCGCGTGGTCAAAGAGGGTGGTTGCCTTGTCATTGCCGATTATGCGCCACACACCCATGAAGTGCTGCGCGATAAACACGCCCATCGACGCCTTGGCTTTTCAAAGCAGGATATCATCCGCTGGTGCGCAGCGGCTGACCTGAGCGCTGACCACTATGAGCGGGTCTCGGGCCCAGAGCTAGAAATCGATGTTTGGGCCGCACGGCCACACCAAGCTGCGGCAGCGCAACCAATCCAAAGTACGGAGGAATCCCATGTCCCCATCCATTGACGTGGCACGCAAGCAGCGCGAGCAGCTCATGTCTCTGTTCCAGGCGCCGGGCGGCGACATCCGCGTGTCCTTTGAGTTCTTCCCGCCCAAAAGCGAGACTATGGAAGAGAATCTCTGGCAGTCCATTCGCCGGCTCGAAGGGTTCAACCCGCGCTTTGTGTCGGTGACATATGGGGCAGGCGGTTCCACGCGGGAACGCACGCATCGCACGGTGAGCCGCATCGTCAATGAGACAAACCTAGTACCCGCGGCGCACCTTACCTGTGTTGGTGCTTCAAAGGCCGATGTGGATTCAGTGGTCGAAGACTATTGGCAGTCTGGCGTTCGTCATATCGTTGCGTTGCGCGGGGACCCCGAAGACGCCACCAAGGGCTTTCAGGCACATCCCGATGGCTATGATAGTTCAATTGCGCTGATTGAGGCGCTGAAGGCGAAACATCCCTTCCAAATCTCGGTCGGTTGCTATCCGGAGCGCCACCCCGAGGCTGCAAGCTTGGATGCTGACGTTGAGTATCTAAAGCGTAAGGTGGACGCTGGCGCGACGCAGGCTATCAGCCAGTTCTTCTTTGAAAGCGACCTCTTCCTGCGCTTTGTCGATAAAGCGCGTGATGCAGGCATAACGGTGCCAATCCTGCCGGGCATTTTGCCGGTCACCAATTTCAAGCAGCTGAAAAGCTTTGCTGGTGCTTGTGGGGCCACCGTCCCGGTTTGGATGGCACATTTGTTCGAAGGCCTTGATGACGAGCCTGCAACCCGCAATTTGGTCGCGGCTTCACTCGCCTCAGAGCAGTGCCGCCGCCTCTATGCTGCTGGCGTGCGCGACTTCCATTTCTACACTTTGAACCGCGCCGAACTAACCTATGGCCTATGCCACATGCTTGGGCTGCGGGCGAAGAAGACAGACGTCAAAAAGGATGCCGCATGATCAACAGGGAACAGCGCGCCGCCCGGTTGCAGGAGTTAGCGGCGCAGAAAATCATTATTAAGGATGGGCCCTATGGCACCGAAATCCAGCGTCGCAAGCTTACCGAAGAGGACTTCCGCGGTGATCGTTTTGCCGACCATCCGTCTGACTTGAAGGGCAACAATGATATTTTAAGCCTCACGCGGCCTGACGTGCTGCGCGACATCGCCCGCGATTATATCAACGCCGGCGCGCAGATATTGGCGACCAATACCTTCAACGCCAATGCCATTAGCCAGGCGGATTACGCCACTGAAGCGGCTACCTACGAAATCAATGTCGAAGCCGCGAAACTCCTCCGCGAGGAATGCGACGCCGCTGGAGAAGATGTGTTTGTGGCTGGCTCCATAGGGCCAACCAACAAGACGCTCTCCGTCTCTCCCAAGGTAAGTGACCCAGGCTACCGTGAAGTCACCTTTGATGAGGTGAAAGACGTCTACCGAGAGCAAGTCGAAGGCTTGTTGGATGGTGGCGCGGATTTTATCCTGGTCGAAACTATCTTTGACAGCCTGAATGCCAAGGCTGCGCTCTTTGCAGCCAATGAAGCCGGCGAAGCGCGCGGTGAAACCATCCCCGTGATGATTTCCCTCACATTGACTGCCATGGCTGGCCGCAATCTCGCTGGCCAGGGGCCTGACGCCTTTTGGTATTCGGTGCGCCATGTGAAGCCGCTGACCATGGGTCGCAACTGCTCCTTCGGGGCTGAGGGCCTGCGCCCCCATGTGGCTAGCCTGTCGAAACTCGCTGATACCCTGATATGCGTTTATCCCAATGCGGGTCTACCCAATGATTTGGGCCAATATGATGAATTGCCTGAGGAGACTGCTGCCTTCATTAAGGAGTGGGCGGAGAGCGGCATCATCAACGTGATTGGCGGCTGTTGCGGAACCACACCGGCACATATTGCGGCCATCGCAAGGGCCACAAAAGGCATTATACCCCGCCAAATTCCAAACATTGAGCCGAAAATGCGCCTCTCCGGCATTGACGCCCACGTCTTTTAAGAAACGAAAGCCGCACCCCCATGCAGCAGACTAGCCAATTCATCAACGTCGGTTAGCGCACAAACGTCACCGGGTCCGCCAAGTTCAAAAAGCTCATCCTGAGCGACAATTACGACGAGGCGCTCTCGGTCGCGCGCCAGCAGGTGGAAAACGGCGCGCAGATTATCGACATCAATATGGATGAGGGCCTGCTCGATGCCGAGAAGGCCATGACGACCTTCCTGCAGCTGATCGCGGCTGAGCCAGATATCGCCCGCGTGCCCATCATGATTGATTCCTCAAAATGGTCAGTCATTGAGGCGGGTCTCAAATGTGTGACAGGTAAGGCGGTGGTGAATTCCATCTCGCTGAAGGAAGGTGAAGAGGCCTTCATCCACCAGGCCAAGCTTTGCCTGCGTTACGGCGCAGCCGTGGTGGTGATGGCCTTTGATGAGACGGGACAGGCAGACACGGCAGAGCGCAAGGTAGAAATCTGCCGTGTC
>CAKZYD010000035.1 GCA_937884085.1 uncultured Sphingomonadales bacterium
CGGCTTGATCTAGGCTTGTTCGCACCCCCCCGAATGGCCATGACTTGAATCCCCCCGTCATATTGATGAATGCGAATGAAAAGCACTCGCTTCACATCTGAGACGTGGTCAGAGCCGGAAACGAAACCGTAGCTACGAATTTTTTATTATTTCAATTCTCTGATAGTGCCGATAGCGACGTTTTACCTGAGCTATCGGTCGTTACGCGGATGGCAAACACATCGCTGAGCGTGTCGAGCATTGTGTTGATGCTATCGGCATCGAAGGTCGCAGTGACCAAGATATCTTCCAGTGCCGGGTCTGCAATTACTATCGGCGTATCGCTATAGCGGTTTACATCGGCAATAACCTCAGACAGGGCAGCACCGCTATAAGCTAGTTTGGCTTGACGCCAAGCACCGATGGTTTCGGGGTTGACGCTTCGCACAGCAGAATCCCCGGTTGTCACGTTTGCGGCAATCTGCTGGCCAGCAACCAGCTGCTTACGGCGGCGCAGAAAGTTGGCGGTTTCACCTAAGTTTGCCGCGTCATCACCTTGTAAGAGCGGATAACTGAACCGAACGGACCCCTCAGCAACCCTAGCCCGAACGAAGTTTTTGCCAAGCTGCACATCAAACTGCGTTCCTGTCACTTGGACATCTGCGGCACCGGCGGAGACGATGAAAGGCCGGCTTTGATCCGTTGCAACGTCGAAAAACGCTTCGCCTCGTGCTAAATCAACCCTCCGCATATCTGCAGTAAATGCAACCTCTACCGCGCTATCGCCTCCTAATGTGATGGTACTACCATCACTTAGAATGTGGCTGCGCAATTCACCGAGGATCGTGGAGAAAGTCTGCGTTTTGAGCTTAACCTCTGCAATCTCAGGGGGCGTTGATTGCTGTGGTGCTGGAATTGCCAAAGCCAACGCTATGGAGGCGGCGATAGCGCCGAACGCTCCAATGGCAACCGATCGGCGGCGCAGGCGCTCGATAAAACGCTGGCGCAGCAACCGCTCGTGAAAATACGTGCGGTTAAGGCCTTCCATATCCTGCCAGACTTGCTTTGCCTCTTCATAGGCGAATGCGTGGAGTGGGTCTTCCTTTAGCCATGCGTCAAATGCAGCGCGCTCATCGGCATTAATAACACTTTCGGCCAGTCTAGCGCGCCAGAGATGCGCAGTTTCCTCAATGGAGTCGAAGTCGGGCTTGGTGACTGAGGCTGCCATTACACGTCATCCTCATCTGGGTCCTTATAAAATCTGCGCTGGGCACGCTGAATGTCGAGGCTAGCTAGCGCCACATGCTTAGTCACCGCCGTGCGAGAGATGCCAAGCCTGCGTGCCGCATCGGTGTAGCGCATCCCATCGATACGGTGCAAGATGAACGCGCGGCGGCGCTGTTCGGGCATATCGCCTATGGCGCTAATCATTTTATTGAGCATGTCCTTTGTTTCTAAGACGCGCGCGGGGCTCAAAACGTCACCTTGGTCGCCAGAAAAAAGCGCCTCAACGGTATCGGAAGCCTTATTACGGGTCATTTGAAGACGCTTTTCCGACACTACGATGTTGCGGGCGCTGCGCCAGACAAAGGCCTTAACATTCTCAACGTCAGATAAATCTCGACGCTGCGCTAAGTTGGCGAACGCACGCTGCGCCACGTCTTCCGGCTCAGGTGGCCCCGCGCCATAAGCATGATGCAGCCAGGCAACCAGCGGCGCGAAATAGGCTTGATAGGCATCGCTTAGCGGCTCGGTTGGCTGAGACAGTGGCGTTTGCCGCAATGCTTCAACGTCGTCACTGTGCGTTTGCGTCGCCTCGGCATCCTCAATTGAAAACGACTGCCCTCGACTATCGTCATCCATGTAAAATGCCCAACTCCGCAAGCCGTTTTTTTAATAATTCTAAATGTGTATCAGATGGGCCGACCTTATCAATAATGAATTGCAGTTGCGGATTTTGGTGGAGGGCTGCGTTAGCTGGTCGCGGCAAACACGGCGTTTCGTTTTGGATCCGAGAAACGCGCACTAACAAACTCAACGAAGCCAACATTGCATGACATCAGGTAGCGGTTTGAAATTACCAACGATCTTTTTTCCATTGTGAAATGCTGGAACGCAGACCTAGATGAAGCGCCTGCCAGGGTGGGTGTTGTCAGACGAAGGCAAAATCGTCTCAGTTTCCCCAAAAACCATCAGTTTTTACCCAGCAGTTTGAGCAAGCCGACGCCATTCCGAAAGTGCTTCGGATCGGTGGGCTTTGAAATTTTGTCGGGTGTTGAGGTGTCGGTCTCCGTTGAAATGGTTGTAGAGCGAAGCATGCATTGAGGCGAATTTCTGTAAGTTGTGCATCCGCCTAAATCTCTGCATCGCTTTTTCTCGTCGTCGAAAAGGAAGATGGCTATTTTCGGCCCTATTGTTGAGATGCCCACCAGTTTCTTGGCGCTGCCTGCTGAAAGCATTGAGCCCGGCGCTTACGAATCTGACCGGCGAATAACGTCCCAAACCGATCAACCCAGAGCCGCACGCTTTCGTGGCAAATGGCGATACCGCGTTCATGTAGAAGGTCTTCCACATTCCTCAACGAGAGCGGAAACCGCAAATACATCATCACCGCAAGCTGGATGACTTCAGGCGACGTTTTGAAATAACGCAATGGATTCTTCTTCATCTGGAAAGGCTAAACTGAGCAGCAAATCGCTTCAACACGAGTTTGCTTTGACAATCCCTCGCCGCATTGTCCTGGCCGCGTTTTTGCGAGGCTGTTAAGGTAGGCAAAACGATGTGAAGGGTGTACCGGGTAATGAAGAAATTTATCGAGATCGGTCTTTTGCTTTTTGCTGCTTTCCTTACAGCGTGTAGCGAGCAAGCAGAAGAACCGCTGGTGGCACCATCTAAAGCGCTGCAAAGGTTAGCAGGCTTTGCTGGCGAGTATGTAATCATTGATGTCCGGCGTGCGTCTGACGTCGCTGCGCCAGCGGACATGTCGTTCGAAAGTCCGATCGGTCAGACAATCAATTTTACCCGCGACGGCATCGAGATGAGTGGAGCGCAGTGCGATGCTTGGAGCATTGAAAAACTTGCTGAGAGCGTCATTCCATATGACAGGGATCCAAACCTGATCGACATCGTTTTGCCGCCAACGGATAGCCCGATAAGTGCTGGGGATCGACAAATCCATCAAGGCTATGTGGCGCGCTGTGAAGGCGAAGAGGTGCTCCGCATGCACAAAGTTGATGATCGCGTCTTGGTTATCCCAGCGAAAAATGGCACGATGAACTTAATCCTGGAACGACCACTAACCAGCCTTCAGGTCAAAGCGTATCAAGCTCAGCTGAAATCCATGAAGTTTTACAGCGGCCCGCTGAGCGGCATCCTTGATAGCGATACACTACGCGCATCACGCTATTGGTATGAAGACCGTGCCCGACTGGATGACAACCAGGCCGTGCCGGCACGGCCTGCGATTACTGAAAACCTGCTTGATGCGCTCAACGTCCTCGCCAGTCCATGAGCCTGGCCGCGTTAGACACCTATATCGCGCGCAACAATCTCATTTTGAAGGTCAAGCGCGGTGCGCTGCGTTTTAAAGGCATAGACACCGTTGAAATCAGCATAGTCCACGCAGGGCCACCGATCAAAATCGTCATTTTTGACGAATTCGGCGACGCCAAAGAACACAATCAAGCCCTCTGCCTTGCTCTATTGGGTTTGGAGATCGCTGTATTTGGAGACGCACAGACAGCGCATGAATGGGCATTAGCACAGTCGATCAATCCAGAAGTACCTGAAATACAAGAACTATTCGATGAAAACAGCGCGGCAATCAAAGACTTCCTAGACCGTTTTGGCGAAATACCCGACGTTATCAGTGAGTGGGATTGGCAGCTCAATGCTGGCCTTGCGCAGGAGCTTCGCAGGTGCGGAGCATAGACCCCCGCCGGCATCATAGGTGATCGCAATGAGAAGCGCTATCGCTGAAGAAACCGGGCCCTAAATTGCCAAACGGATGTCTTTTATCCTAAGGTCACCGCATAAGCTTGCAGGAGGGGGTGATGGGGACATTCTGGGCGCGGGCACTGGCGGCTTTCACAGTGTTATGGGCATCCAGCAGTTTGGCAGGCGTCGCCGATTTATCAGGCGCTTGGAACTCGCAATACGGCGCCCTCACCCTGCAGCCTACGCCCGACGGCTATGCGGGTCGTTATGGTGAAGAGACTGACCAAAACACCGGCCAAATCCGCCTACGCTATACCGTTTCGGGCTATTTTGAAGGTGAATGGGCGCAAACCACCTCCGGCAAACAATGCAGCACCAAAAGCGCGCTTGATGGGGGTTATTATTGGGGGCGCGTCCGCTTTAAAGCGCCATCTGCCAAACAAACCTTCACCATGCGGTGGACCTATTGTGATGATGCGGACCCTGTAAGGACTTGGGAGGTCAGGCCAAAACAGGTGCAAGGGCAAGAGGCAACGCCCCCAACCGCTTCCGGCTTTGAAGGCAACTGGATTGCCACCTGGACCGATAGCGATGAGCCGACCAGCAAAATCAGCATACACCGTGATTTCGCCTGGGATTGCGGAAAAGTACCATGCGTTTACCGAGAAAATAGCGCCGAGTTGCTTGCCTTTGCATCACCTATCGATAGCCAGAAACTGAATGGCATTAGCGCCAAAAAGACCAGCGGCGGCGGCAGTTCGCTGACCATTGATTGGGGCTACGGCTTTCTGGGCCATTGGGGCGGCCGCAGCCAAACGACGATGAGCAGGCAGGCATCAGCCTCCGGCAAATGGGTCTATGGGGATCGGGAAGGGCAGACGATTTGGCGCCGTGCCTACCCGCACGTACAGCTTACCCAGGCACCCAAGCGCGGTAACGACTATAACAGCGGCGTCCAACGTGCCCCGCTCGGTGAGCCGCTGACGCTAAGAAGCGAACATTATAAACCCAACACCTCCTTCCGGGGCGACCGTCAGTCTATTTTTATAGACCTGATTGGCCAGAATATGTGGGGCGCGCACCGCTATTTCATCCCATGGGAAACTGGTCTGGAAATTCGCGGCCACAATTATATTTGCGCGGACGGAAGCGTCCGATCGATCTCTCTGCCCAGTTGGTGGGTCGCGGCATGCAACAGACGTGGCGGGGTGCGTGGCGTGCGCGTACAATTCGTCATCTGGTCAGAAGCCAAACCTGGCCTCAAAACATTTGTCTTCAACGGACAGGCCATCCCATTTCTTTTAGAGTTGGACGGCTATCCCGAAGACACAAAGCCGGTCGAGCTGCCAAAACCAAACATCGACCGCGTTGTTTTATTAGATGACCAACTTGGCCAGCGCTTAAAGCCTGGCGACCGGGCGGAAAACTACAATTATCCCTTTAAACCAGACGGCGCGCCAACCGGTGGGGAAGACAGCCGGATGCTGGCCATTATTGGTAAGGATTTAACGCCGGGTGGCAACGCCTACTTGGCCAGCGCCGATCCATTCATCCGCTATGAAAAACTGGAGCTGCCCGAGCATTTGGAAAGCGCCGTACGCCAGGCAGCCATTGACTTATCGGGCAAGCCCCTCGCCCAAGGCCAGCAACTTGTCATTGCACAGGCGCATCTTTCTCCCGGGATTAAGCCGGGCGTCAAAACCCTTGCACTCAGCGGCCAGGATGGCAGCTGGGCGCTAGTCTTTAAAGGCCAGTTTGGCAAGCTTGCCTATCTGCGGCCCGGCAGCACGCCCAATAGCCTGCAAGAAAAAACGTTCTACCACAATGAAGTGTTGCAACTTGGCGTGAAAGCCTTGGGCGATGATTACCCCATCGACGGTCTTAAGGTCGTTTTGGAAGCTGAGTTGCCGCCGGCTCTGCAGCCGCCTGGACCAAGTGGCAATCGCCGTCTTGGCAAATTCACGCTGCGCAAGACAGACGATATGCGGCGCGGTGAGAACTTTGCTTTGAGCAAGCCGATCTTGTTGACATTGGCCGGTGACCCCGCTGCCGCAAAGCCGCAGCCAGACGAAGATGCCGTTCCTGTCAAACTCCGGCCAAATGAAAATTTGATTATGCGCATGCAAGATCGCCTTTCGCTGATCGCCATTCCGCCGGTAGAGCGAGCGATTGTGCTGCCTGCACCGCGCCGCGGCAGCCTATGGCAATCGGCTCTTGATAAGGTGGCAGGGTGCGTGGGCGGCGATTCAAAAGCGCAGTCTTTCCCCTCTGATACATCAACCGTCTTTGAAAACTGGGTACTGACCGAAGCCGTCGCCAATCTCTTCAGTGACAAATCAGGCAGTCGTAAAACCCGTGTCACCAAGGGCGATCATGCCGCCCTGATCCTGATCCGCGATGAACTGTTGCCACTGATTGAAAAAGAGAATTTAAAGCTGCAGCCTTATCTGGGCACCGGTCAGGCGGGCGAGACGAAAGCACAGCGCTATTACTCCCTCGCGCGGCAAAGGCCAAATGCAAAAAACAATCCGTTTTGGGCCGCTCGCGAGGAGCCAGACGTCTATCAGGTCCTGCGCCCGACCAATAATCCATCGGGCTCCCCTGTCCTGGAAAATAAGTCGATCAAACTGGCGGAGATGCTTGATTTCAAGACATTCCAGCAAAAGCTGCGCAAACCGATGACACGCGACATTCCAAACATTCGCGATACGCAAGATGTCATCAATCGTATCGTCGCAAAGCAGCTCAAGCAGCAATATGACGCCACTTGGAATGCCATTGGCCG
>CAKZYD010000036.1 GCA_937884085.1 uncultured Sphingomonadales bacterium
AGGGTCTTCCCCTGGCATGGCATTGGCTCGCATATCTGTGCGCATCGGCCCCGGATTAATCAAATTGGCTTTAATGCCAGAGATATTCTCGGTCTCTGCGGCATAAATTTCCACAAGTTTTTCAAGGCCTGCCTTGGCGATGGAGTAGGCCCCCCAATAGGCCTTTACCTTACGGGCAACGCTCGAAGAGAAAAACACCGCTCGCCCATTCGGGGCGGCGCGCAAAAGTGGGTCGCAAGAACGAATAAGCCGCCAATTCGCCGAGAGATTGACGGTCAATTCCTCATCCCACTGCTTTGGTGGAATGTGCGCGAGGGGCATTAGATCGCCCAGTACCCCCGCTGCACCCACAAGGATGTCGAGCTTGCCGTAGCGCTCATAAAGAACCCCGCCTAAGCGGTCCACGCCCTCCAAGTCTTTGAGGTCCAGCGGCACCAGCGTGGCCGCTTGGCCACCAGCAGTTTGAATGGCATCATCGACCTCTTCCAAGGCGCCTGCCGTCTTGGCGAGAAGGATGACATGGGCGCCGCGCGCGGCAAGCGCTTTGGCGCAGGCGGCGCCGATACCGCGGCTTGCGCCCGTAACCAAGGCGATAGAGCCAGTTAAATCAATCATCTGCTAGGCTTAGAGAAAACTATCGCCCCAAAGCAAGCAATTAGCGCTCCGCCAGCAAGCTGAGCTGCTTGGCTTCACCCATCTCTTTATGATCGGTCAGTTTGGTTGGATATTCGCCTGAGAAGCAGGCATCACAGAATTGTGGTTGGAGCGCGTGGCGGGCGTCTTCGCCAAGCGCACGATAAAGCCCATCCATTGTCAGGAAGGCTAGGCTGTCGGCGCCGATGTAGCTGGTCATCGCCTCCACATCCATCGTAGCGGCCAGAAGCTTTGAGCGCTCGGGCGTATCGACACCATAAAAGCAAGAAAAGCGGGTTGGCGGGCTGGCAATGCGCATATGGACTTCCGAGGCGCCAGCGGCCCGCACCATTTCTACGATTTTGATGGACGTCGTGCCGCGCACGATGGAATCGTCCACCAAAACGACGCGTTTATCCTTCAGTGCCCAGCGATTGGCATTGTGTTTCAGCTTCACGCCCAAATTGCGAATTTGGTCTGTCGGTTCAATAAATGTCCGGCCCACATAGTGATTGCGCACAATCCCCAGTTCGAAGGGGATGCCTGCTTCTTGTGCGTAGCCCACGGCTGCAGGTGTGCCGCTGTCGGGTACGGGGACCACCATGTCCGCCTCAATGGGCGTTTCCTTAGCCAATTCCTGGCCAATGCGTTTGCGGACATCATAAATAGAATGGCCATCCAAATAACTGTCTGGCCGGGAGAAATAGACATGCTCAAAGATACATGGCCGCGCATGCGTTTCGCCAAAGGGTTTATAGCTGCGCAGGCCTTCTGGCCCAATTGTGACGATTTCACCAGGCTCGATTTGGCGCATGAAAGTCGCGCCGATAATATCAAGGGCGCAAGTCTCAGACGCGAGAATATACGAGCCATCAGATAATCGGCCGAGTACGAGCGGGCGCACGCCATAGGGGTCACGCACGCCAATCATGCCTTCCCCAGAAAGCGCGACAAGCGAATAGGCGCCTTCAATTTTGCGCAGCGCTTCAATGAGGCGGTCGAGCACGCGGCTGTGCCTGGAATTAGCAACCAAGTGCATAATCACCTCCGTATCGGAGGTGGACTGGAAGATAGAGCCATCGCTGATGAGCTGGCGCCGCAGCTGCCATGCGTTGGTCAGATTGCCATTATGGGCCACGGCAAAGCCGCCATCATCAATTTCTGCAAATAGCGGCTGGACATTGCGCAGCACGGTATCGCCGGTCGTGGAATAGCGCACATGGCCAATGGCACTGTCGCCCACAAGGCGGTTCATGAGCTGCTCGCTAGAGAAAATATCCCCGACTTGGCCCAAGTCGCGGTGACTGTGGAACCGGTCTGGTGAATAGCTTACGATGCCGGCGGCTTCTTGGCCCCGGTGCTGGAGAGCATGGAGACCTAAAACCGTGTGCCGTGCAGCATCCGACGTCCCAAAAATGCCGAACACGCCGCATTCTTCGCGCAGCTTGTCGTCATCGAATGGGTTGGACGGCTGGTGTGGGTGTATCATGCGCCGTACAAACTCCCTGACCTTATCCGCCTGAATTAGCAGCTTTGGTCAAGGTATCAAGGCCTTCACGGTCTTCCGGCGCGTAGCCCGTGTTATTGAGCGCGTTTTTCACAGCTATTTCTTGCGCGCGCTTTTTCAGGCGGCCCAAAATGTCGGACGGGCTTTCCCCGCCATCACCGCCATAGATGACTTTTGCCAACAGATTCGCGCCATCCATGATGGAGGTGCCGGTTTGCGCTTCGGCCACCCAGGTTGGCGGTTCCTTTGGTTGCATCAACAAGGTGTAGATAAGGAAGGCAAAGGAAATGACTGCGAAGCCGCGCACCACGCCAAACGCTGCGCCAATAGCCCGGTCGGCAATGCCGAGGCTGGATGAGCGGACCATCCCGCCAATCTTGCTGGTGATCAGGCGGAGGAACATGAGGCCGAAAAAGAACAGGAAGGCGATGGCGACAGCCTTGGACAGCCACTCAATTGTAATCCAAGTCATCACCCAAGATGAAAGCGGCCCGTACAGCAGCATGGTCAGCACAATAGCCCCGCCCCAAGCCGCGAGAGACAGCACTTCGGTCACAAATCCCCGCAAAAAAGCAATGATGGCCGACAACATCAGGATAACGCCAACGGCAATATCTAGCCCGCTCAATTCCATCGCGGTTAGCCCTCCGTTTCTCGCAAACACGCGTTTCGACAGATTATAAGCTTAGGCCAAGCGCGTCCAGCAATCCTGTGACATGTCCGATTTGATTCTGGGTGAGCGTGCAGGGTGCACCGCTGGACTTCCCGCCCGGGATGAGGCTGGCCTCAAAGCCTAGCTTGGCGGCTTCTTTCAGCCTCAGGCCGGGCTGGGGTACGCCGTGCACTTCGCCAGACAGGGCAATTTCGCCGAATGCGATGGTTGCGCGGGGGATTGCCGTATCAGTTAAAGAGGATAAGAGCGCGACAGCAACTGCTAGGTCCGCTGCGGGCTCGCCGATTTTAAGGCCACCTGCAATGTTCAAATAGACGTCATGATTGCCGAAGCCGAGCCCGGCCCTGGCATCCAGGACAGCCAAGACCATAGCGAGCCGCCCACTATCCCAGCCAACAACTGTCCGCCTTGGATTGGCAGCGGGTGTGGGTGAGACCAGCGCTTGGATTTCCACAAGCAGTGGCCGCGTGCCTTCAAGCCCGGCGAAGACGCAGGTGCCTGGCACATCTGCTTCGCGCTCGGATAGGAAGAGAGCAGAGGGATTGGCCACTTCATTGAGGCCGCCGCCGGTCATTTCAAACACACCGATTTCATCGGTTGGGCCGAAGCGGTTTTTTACCCCGCGCAGGATACGGAATTGATGCCCGCGCTCGCCTTCAAAGTAGAGCACCGTATCGACCATATGTTCGAGCACGCGCGGCCCCGCGATTTGGCCATCTTTTGTAACATGGCCAACCAAAAACAGCGCGGTACTGCGCGCTTTTGCAAAACGGATTAACGCCTGAGCGCTAGCCCGCACCTGGCTCACTGTGCCTGGAGCAGCATCGATCTCATCGGCAAACATGGTTTGAATTGAATCGATGATGACGACGTCTGGCGCTGGGCCGGTGTCGATGGTTGCTAAAATATCATTGAGGTTGGTCGCTGCGCCCAAGGCTAGAGGCGCATCCGACAGCCCCATGCGCTGCCCGCGAAGCCGGACCTGACCGACCGCTTCTTCGCCCGAAATATAGACGACGCGTTTGCCAGACAGTGATAGCTTTGCCGCTGCTTGCAAAAGGAGCGTTGATTTGCCGATGCCAGGATCGCCGCCGATTAGCGTTGCCGATCCGCGTACCAAGCCGCCGCCTAAGGTGCGGTCCAGCTCCGCAACACCAGTGGTAAAGCGAGGTGCATTTTCCGTTTCATCAGCGAGTGTTGACAGAGTGACAACATTGGTTTTCGGGCTGCGCGCGCCGACCGCGCTTTTATGCCCGCCCGTAACCTCAGCCTCTTGGGAAATGGAATTCCATTCATTGCAGCTCGTACACTGACCTTGCCATTTGGCGTATACCTCACCGCAAGACTGACAAACATAGCGGACAGCAGCTTTGACCACGCTCAACCCTCAGTTGGAACATTATAGGAACATAGGGCGTTTGGCTATGGAAGGCAAGAGCGCTGTCTCGCGGCGCGTCAGGTTCGCTTTGCCCTGATGAGCCGGTATACGGTTCGCAAATGAGAAGGTATAAGGGCGGCAGTTACAAACAGAAGTAAAGCGACCAATGATAGATGAATTGGTCTGCTCGACCAACTCTCGAATTCAAATAAAAATTGTCCATAGAAATAAAATGCAAATATGAATAGTAAATTATGAATTAGTATCGGAATGCTACACAACAGAGAAAAATAAGATATAATAAAAAAAATTATTGGGCAGTATCTAATTGCATAGCCAAGATAGTGATATTCTGGGTATGGTTTTAATATCATCCCGTAAAACCAACCAATTATGCTCGTAATGGTCAAAGCCGAAAGGCAGGTAACTAGCGCTGATATGAAGCGCTCCCGCCTCGTCGGTCGCATCAGTGTTCCGCTAATTGATTCGGGTTGGGCGAATGCTAATGGCCTCGCTCCACCGCGCTATAATGGTGTACGGAGTCCCAAATACGATCTCGCCTTCAAATCTGCCTGTATCATGAATATCGAGCGGGTTTTCGAAGCGATCTTGCATGGAGAACACGAGGCCGCATGTTGCCGTATAGGCGGTCCCACCGGGCGCAATATCAATATTGCAGGTGGCGCGGCACTTCAAATACCCATTTCCAATGGGCAACATTTGCGGTCCCGCGAGTGTAACGTCATATGCCAATCTATCACTAAATGTCTTGGATAGGCTCTTTCCTCGCTGGCCGCTTTGGGGCGCTGATTTCTTAGCTGCTTGCTCAATGTTGCGCTCTACGCTTTGGCGAAACATCTGGACATTTGCGCGGATCGATGCGGTGTTACGAAATTCGCCTAAGAGTCCATTTCGGCCCAAGTCAAATGTCCGGCCCTTTCCTCGGAAATAATGCCAAACAAGTCTTGAGCGAAGAAACGCACGGGCGAGATCTAGGGTGCTTTGCTTATGAAGGAGCTGCTGAATTGGAAAACATCCATCTGGAGAGTTGGTGAAATCCTTATAGGTTAAAATTTACAATTTTTCAATTATTTTGTCCAAAATAGGCTAATTTTGGCGCAACTCCATCTGGATTGGGCCATCAGCCCGGCCGTGGATGAACTGCTCCACATAGTCATTGCCGGACTGGTCAATCTCGGCGACCGGGCCATGCCATATGATCTTGCCTTTATAGAGCATCGCCACATGGTCAGCGATCTTGCGGGCAGAGGCCATGTCATGAGTGATTGTCACCCCTGTGGCGCCCAGCGCTTTCACGCGGTCAACAATGAGATCATTAATAACGTCGGCCATGATGGGGTCCAGGCCAGTCGTCGGCTCATCAAAAAAGATGATGTCCGGCTTTGTGGCAATCGCACGTGCGAGGCTGACGCGCTTTTGCATGCCGCCAGAGAGTTCAGCTGGGGAAAGCTCGGCCACATCTGGCGACAGGCCGACGCGCCTCAGGTTTTCAATAGCTTCTTCCTTGGCGTCTGCCTTCGCCATGCCTTTGCCTTCGATGAGGCCAAAGGCAATATTGCGCCATACGGGTAACGAATCGAATAAAGCGCCGCCTTGGAACAACATGCCGATTTGTTCCAGATGCTTCGTCCGCGCGCTTCCTTTAAGGCCCAAGACGGAATGGCCGTCCACTTCAATCTTTCCTGCATCTGGAGTGAGCAGGCCGAGGATGCACTTTAGGAGAACGGATTTACCCGTCCCAGAACCGCCGATAATGACGAGGGATTCCGCCTTGCCCACATCCAAGTCCACGCCGTCTAGGACGACTTTTGGGCCGAAGGCTTTTTTGACGCCTTTGAGGCTGATTTTCGGGTTATTGCTCATCCACCAAACACTAAAAGGGTAATGATCAGATTGGCGAGGAGGATGAGGATGAAGGAGGTGACGACGGCATCCGTCGTCGCTTTGCCAACGCCCTGGGCGCCGCCACTAGAATTAAAGCCGTGATAGCAGCCCATGAGCGCTAGGATGAAGCCGAACACGGCGGCTTTCACGAGCGAGGAAATCACATCAGATTGCTCAAGGAAGTCGACGGTAATCTTCAAATAGGTGCCGGTATTAAAGCCAAGTTTCTGCGTGCCCACCAAGAAGCCGCCATAGACACCAATCACATTGGCTACCAAAACAAGTAAAGGCAGAACAATGACCGCCGCGACCAGCCGCGGCACGATAAGATATTTGATTGGGTTCACCGACAGCGTGGTGAGCGCATCAATCTGCTCCGTCACCCGCATGGTTCCCAATTCGGCGGCCATGGCTGAGGAAACCCGTCCGGCGACCATGAGGCCAGCAAGGACTGGGCCGAGCTCCCGCACAATGGCAATCACCACGACCCCGGCGACGGCGCTTTCTGCATTGAAGCGGACAGAGCCAACATAAATCTGCTGGGCGAGTGCGGCGCCGGTGAACCGCGCGGTAAGGCCCACAACCGGGAGCGAGAAGT
>CAKZYD010000037.1 GCA_937884085.1 uncultured Sphingomonadales bacterium
CAGGCGATAGCATCACCTTGCGGTCCTTCCGGCCTTTGCCCTGTTCGACATGGATCAGCATGCGGTCACTATCGATATCGCCGATCTTGAGCATGCAGACCTCGGCGGCTCGCAGACCCGCGCCATAGGCAATGCTCAGCGCAGCACGATACTTCAGGCCAGGGCCGGGCGCCGCCATTAGGATGTCGGAGACTTCTTCAACGCTGAACACCACAGGCAGCTTGCGCGGTTGCGTGCGAAACTGCATGAACCGTTTCATCTCTTCACGCCCACAGGTCATGCCGAAGAAGAAACGCAGCGCCACGATGCGGGCATTGAAGGTTGGTGGCGTCACCCCGGTGTCCGTCATATGGAGTTGATAAGCGCGCAGGTCCTCCGGGGTGGCCGTATCCGGCGAGCGCCGAAGGAAGGTAGCAAAATCCTTGATGGCCCGAATGTGCGCCTTCTGGGCTTTCTCGCCCATCCCGCGAATACGCATGTCCTCGATCATCCGCGCACGCAGCGGGCTCGTTCTCTCCTCTGTCATGGAAACCTCCTATCTGTCGATTGAGAAGACCCCAATCGTCAGACAGGTTGGAAAGATCACAAAATCAGTGGACCTAAAAGATTGACCTGAGCATCAGCCAAACGCTCCATTGCCGCGCGAGCGGCTTCGTCCTTGGCCTTTTTGCAGACCAAGAGGCGCGCTAAGGCTGATCAATATGAGCGCAAGCAAAACTGCGTACGGAGGCGGTTTGTACCGGGGGTAATGCCGTTAAAACGTGCGCTAGATTGAGCTGAACGGTCCTTAAAAGACGCGCGATAGCGGCGCCCCGATGGTGAACTGTTCGGTGATGCTTCTATGAAGATCTGCATCGACACCGTCGATATCGGCGTTCTCTAATGTATCTACGACCACATCCAGAATGCGCAGATCATCCTGGCTCAGTGCGTCTGATGGGCGCTCTAGCAAACCGAATGCTTCTGTTAATTGCCTAAGGCGCAAGTGCCGCTGCTCCGCAGGACCGGGTAGGAAGGTGTCTAGGTCAGACTTGTTATATGTGGCCAAAGCGAAGTCTAAAATGGCTTGCAAAGCATCCCATTCTTCCTCGCTCGCCGATAGTTCGGCATAGCCATATTCCACCCGGACGAACGTTATCATCAACAGTGCCTCATCTGCCGGTGCCTAAAGCGGGTCATTGGCAGCTATTTTGATAGACGTCGCGTTCGGTGTCGAATTTTTCCCCATTTTCAGGGTCGCAGAAGAACCGCCCGGAATAATAGGTGTATTTGCTATCATAGCGGCACTTCTTTTTGCGCCCAGGATAGCAGGCCCATTCATAGTCGCATCCGCCCGCATTGCATGGACCAAGCGACGTCTCACAGCGAACGATCCGGTCCGAGACGGCAGAATAACACTGCTGCGACGCTGCAGTGCCGCTATTGCTGGCAGAGCCAGGAGCCTGAGCCGCAGGGCCAGAGCGCGATGCGGCGTTATCCGCATAGAGTCTAAGAAGAGCGCCGATAAGCTCACCTGCTTCCCGCGCTGTCATGGAAGACCGTCCTGTGCGCTGTTTGATCTCACGCGCTTTGTTCTTTGCGTAATCGTTTCCATCAGCGGCAGCGGCTTCATACCAATAGAGCGCGGCTTCATCATCTTTCCGTACACCGTCGCCGGCTTCATAGAGTTTCGCCAGGTCCAATTTTGACGTCGTGTGGCCGCGCCTAGCGGCGTACTGAAACCAATACAGCGCCTTAGTGTCGTCCCTGGGCAGCTTGTTGCCTTTGAGATACAGGCTGCCAAGATTTGACGCGCACCAATTGTCAAAAGGCGCGCATCTCTCATACAGCCGGACTGCCTCATTGACGTCCTTTGATGTGCCATCAAATCCATCGAGATACGCCCGCGCTAGGGGCTTATAGGCGTCCTGAACGCCAAGGTCGGCAGCCTTCTTCATCCATGTGAACCAGTTTTCCATTCGTGCCTGCTGGCTCATAGATGTCATCTTCATGAGATAGAGCTGCGCCAGATGATAGGTCGCCGCAGGATGGCCTTCCCTCGCAGCAGCCAAATAATAGACATGGGCTGCGTTTACGTTTTCCTTCACGCCCAACGCCTTGTCATACATAAATCCAAGGCGATATTTCGCATCCAGATGACCGCCGCGCGCTGCCCGTTGCATCCATTCAAACGCTTCGTAATAAGACACGGGCAACCCGTGGGTTCCGTCCCAATAGGCGCGGCCTACATCATATTGCGCTGCGACTTCGCCAGCTTCAGCGCGGCCAATTATGGAGGCAATGGGTTCATCGGATGCTGCCTTAGCCTCAATCGCAATCAGCGCAACTGGGACTGCGAAAATCCAGAACACTAGGAGTCGCAAAATTCTTCTAAAGATGAGACTGCCTCCCCGTCCTCTATCGTGGGCTTCACGAAGCTTCTCTGACCCCCATGAAGCGCCTTGCCTGCCAAATTCCACGCAGCGCTCTGCAAGGCTCATGTATCAACAATAATGTGTCACAAACTCGGCGCGGTAGGGTTTTTACAAAATTTACCGTCGTCACAGATCGCTTCTGTCGGTGCCTTAGCTACGCCTGCATGGTCTTTGTTGTGGTCGTCATCACGTCGTCTTTCCTTTGCCGCAAAGTGGTGGCAAACAAAGTGCGGCAGTTAGCAAGAAGAAGGGCAAGGCATATGCGGGCAGGGACCATCTTCATCAGTTCAGCGATCGTGGCACTTGGGCTGGCCTTTGCGGGCTATTTCATTGGCGATGGCTTCTATGAAGGTCGCAAGAGCGAGCGCCGCGTCACAGTCCGTGGCTTGGCCGAACAGGAGATTGCCGCTGACATGGCCAATTGGCGCCTGCGTTTCACGGCAGCTGGCAATGAGCTAACGCTTGTTCAAGGCAAGATTGAAGGGGACTTCCTGAAGCTGAAGGCTTTTCTCATCGAAGCGGGATTGACTGAGGCGGAGATACAGCTCGGTCAGCTCGACGTCGTCGACCAGATTGCGCAGCAATATCGCTCCGGGCCTATCAACAACAACCGCTTCATCATTTCGCAGAATGTCCAAGTGCGCTCTGATAAGGTGCTCACCATTGAAGCGCTGAGCCGGCAGACCGGCGACCTCGTTAAGCAGGGCCTTATCCTGCAGGACAATCAAGGCCCCAGCTTCGTCTTCACGCGACTCAATGATATAAAGCCGGACATGATTGCCGCCGCCACTAAAGACGCGCGCGAGGCAGCCGAAAAGTTCGCTGAGGACTCCGGCGCGCAAGTGGGCAGCATCTTGCGCGCCAGCCAAGGCTATTTCTCCATAGAGCCCTTGGTGCCAACCAATGACTATCGCGGCGCGCAAGGCCAAATTGCCAAAAAGGTGCGCGTTGTGACGACCATCGATTATGGGTTGGTAGATTGATGGCCGCCATCCAAACCCAAGTCCTTATTACAGGCGCCAACCGCGGCCTTGGGCTCGAAATGGCCCAACTCTATGCCGCTCAACCGAATACCAATGTCATCGCTTGTTGCCGCACGCCAGACACAGCGGATGCCTTGACGGCCCTGAAAGACGCAGGCGCGCCTGTCACCCTCGAAGCGCTCGACGTCTTGGACCATAACGCCATCAAAGCCCTAGCGGAGCGCTACAGCGAAACACCCATAGACATCGTCATCAGCAATGCTGGCATTTTCGGCAAAACGCAGCCCGCCACCACTGGCTTTCAAGACCAGCAGTTCGGCCGCTCTGACTTTGAGGCCGATTGGATTATGCCCTACCGGGTCAACGTCATCGCCGCCATGGCCCTAGCGGAGGCCTTTGCTAGTC
>CAKZYD010000038.1 GCA_937884085.1 uncultured Sphingomonadales bacterium
CTATCCTTGTGACGCCCTTGGAGCCAAAGTTCCTCACAAGGATAGTGCACCGGTTTATCCATTATGCAGCGCAATGGACGCCTGTGGGCCGTCCTGTCCACGTCACGGTGGAGGTGCAAGATGATGGCGAGGAAAATGACACAAGCCTCACTTTAAGAGCCCGTATTCCCGGCTGGACCGGCGGCGCTGATGACAGTGACTTGCTTCCCGTCAGTCAGGGGCCACGACTGCCGTTTGGCCACCCATTGGCAAACAAAGCGCTGGAAGGTCGCGCTTTGCCGTCCGTACTCTCTGACCTTGACGTCGTGGGCGCAGCCTTGGCATTGACGGCAGACCCTGGGCGGCCCATCATGCTGAGCCTCAGGTTGCCGGCAAAAGTCGCTGCTATTGCTTAATCGCGGCATAGTATTTCTTGGGGATAGCGACCCTTTCCAGGGTGCGCGGCAGGCCTTATATACGCTAATCAAAGCGATGCGCCGCGGTAAAATATGCGCGGCCAAACGAGCAAAGAATGGCAGACCTCATGGGACAAACCGTACATACCAAATTCCTCGTGATAGGCTCAGGACCAGCCGGCTATACAGCAGCGATTTACGCAGCGCGTGCCGCCCTGGAGCCGGTTCTGGTCCAAGGCATGGAGCCAGGTGGCCAGCTTACTATTACAACCGAAGTTGAGAATTACCCCGGTTTTGAGGACCCAATCCAAGGCCCGTGGCTCATGGAGCAAATGAAGGGCCAAGCAGAACATGTCGGCACGAAACTTATCTCAGATACCATCGTCGACGTGGACCTAAGCACGCGCCCGTTCAAAGCCACAGGCGACAGTGGAACCATCTACACTGGCGACACAGTGGTGATCGCCACTGGCGCGCAGGCGCGCTGGCTTGGCTTGGAGAGCGAAATCAAGTTCAAGGGCTTTGGCGTTTCTGCCTGCGCCACCTGCGACGGCTTTTTCTATCGCGGCAAAGATGTTGTGGTCGTGGGCGGCGGCAATAGCGCCGTAGAAGAAGCGCTGTTCCTGACCAACTTTGCGTCTAAGGTAACTCTTGTGCACCGGCGCGATGAACTGCGGTCGGAAAAAATCCTGCAAACACGGCTCTTCAACCACCCGAAGGTCGAGATCGTTTGGGATCATGTTGTTGATGAAATCCTAGGGGGTAGCGACCCGCTCGGTGTGACTGCTGTGCGCCTCAAAAGCACCAAAACGGGCGACACTCAAGACATCGACTGCCACGGCGTTTTTGTCGCCATCGGCCATGATCCGGCGACCAGCCTGTTCAAGGGCAAAGTCGATATGGACAATGAGGGCTATATCATCACCGCGCCCGATTCCACCGCCACAAATATAGCCGGCGTCTATGCGGCGGGCGACGTTAAAGACAAAGTTTATCGGCAAGCCGTCACGGCCGCCGGTATGGGCTGTATGGCGGCGCTTGAGGCGGAAAAATTCCTGGCTGAGGAAGAAGATATTCCCGTCGCAGCTGAATAGCAGCTGCCAAGCAGCGCGCCATGCAAGACTGGGATAGGCTAAGGCTCTTCACGCTTGTTGCCGATAGCGGCAGCTTCTCAGAAGCCGCGCGTAAACTCGATATAAGCCAGCCAGCCCTGTCGCGGCAAATTCGCGCCCTTGAAAAAGAATTGGACGTTCAGCTGTTTCATCGGCATGCCCGGGGCACAGTGCTGACACATGATGGGCAAACGCTCTACGCAGAGACGTCTAGCTTTTCAAAGTCTATTGAGACGACCAGGCGGGATTTGAGCGAAAGCGGCGCCGAGGTCCGCGGCCAACTCACCGTAACCATGACCATGGGCTTTGGCACACAGTGGCTTGTGCCGCGCCTAGAAGCCTTTCACGATGCCTATCCAGACTTAGAGTTGGACCTGGTCCTCTCTGACAGCGATATCAGCCTAGGCGAAGGCGATGCGGAAATGGCCATTCGCTTCCACAGCGCGGCCCATGCCGATGATATCCAGCGCCCCCTCATGCCCATAAAATATAGGCTTTATGCCGGGCCGCATTACATCGAACGCCATGGCGAACCGAAGAAAATCGCGGATTTAGACCACCACCGGATCATCACCTATGGCCCAATGGTCTCTGCGCCTATTAAAAACGTGAATTGGCTCCTGTCCATCGGACGGCCGCCCGGGCAGCCGCGCAAGCCTATTCTGACGATTAATAACGTCCATGGCATTCGCCGCGCGGTGATGACGGGACTGGGTATTGCCTCATTGCCAGAGTATATCGTCAGCCACACCGAGGACATTGTGGAAGTGCTGCATGATGTCGAAGGTCCGGAGTTCCAGGCTTATGTGGTCTATCCCTTGGCCATGAAAAATGCGCGGCGCATTCAGGCGTTTAGAGACTTTCTCCTTAAAGAAGCCGCGAGCTTTAAAGAAACGCGCCAATAGTTATGTATGCCGCTGCGGTTGGCTTAGTTGCCAAACCATGGCAGACCTGCTTTGCTTTTTCGACCGCGTAGACGCGTTTCAAGGGGCGCCTGTGGACTTTCAGAACCTATTTCTAATCGCTCATGGACGAATTGGTCGCCAGCTGTGGTGGATTGCCGTGATTGTACTGGCAGTCGCTAGCGCGGCGACATTTACTCTTATGGGCGGAATTATTGTGTTCTTGGTGGGCCTAACCATGGTTATTCCAGGGCTGACGGTCTCAATCAAGCGCTGTCATGACCGCGGCAAAAGCGGCTGGTGGTGCCTGTTATTCTTAGTCCCGATTGTCGGCTTTCTTTGGGGCCTCATCGACCTGGGCATTCTGAAAGGCGAAGAAGGGCCCAACCAATACGGCCCGGACCCTCTAGACGCTGCTTAAGCGACCTGCCGCCGGGGCGGCAAGATGGACCGTCGGCCAGGCTGGCCGGCGGGCATGTGGATACCGCATTCGGTCTTGTCCGCACCGCGCCAACGGCCGGCACGCACATCTTCGCCATCGGCTACGGGGGTGGTACACGGCATGCAGCCCACCGAGAGATAGCCGTCCTCCACCAGCGGGTGCTGGGGCAGCGCATATTGCTCAAAATACTGGTCCAGGTCCGGCTTGGCCCAGTTGGCCAGTGGGTTCACTTTGATGCGACCCTCAACAAGCTCGAACAACGGCAAAGACGACCGCTCACCACCGTGAAAGCCTTTGCGGCCTGAAATCCACACATTCACATTTTTCAAGGCGCGCTGCATGGGCTCTACCTTGCGCGTATAGCAGCAGCGATCGGCATTTTGTGACCACAAGACGCCCTTCGGATCGTTTTGGTCTAGCAGCGCAGGCTTGGGCATGACGGCGCGCACATTGCTCAGACCAAGCCGCTCTTCAAGTTTGTTTTTATAGCGAATGGTTTCGCCAAAAAGCTTACCCGTGTTGATGAAGACCACATCAATGGCCTTATCCACCTCGGCAGCCATATGTAGGAGGACAGCCGACTCTGTGCCAAAGGACGAGACCAAAGAGACCTGACCAGGGAAATCCTCGGTCAAGATGCCTTTGATAACGGCTTGCGGCGCTGCATTTTTATACTTGGCATTGAGCGCGTCGACTTGGCCTTGGCTGATCGGCATTAGATTTCCCAGTTCTGCACAAATCTGCGCAGCCGATGCGCTGGGGGACGATCATCAGCTGCTGGTTGATACCAAACGCCGTAGCGCTTCAGCGCTGCTTCGGCGTCGTCAGGGTCCACATGATCCGCAAGCACGGCGACATCAAAGCCGCAGCGCTTCATGAACCGCAATTGGTCGATAAGAACATCGCCAACCGCCCGCAGTTCGCCTTGAAAGCCCATATGCTCGCGCAACACCCGCGCCTGCGAATAGCCGCGGCCATCGGTATAGGCGGGAAAATCAACTTCAATCAGCGCGATTTGGTCGAGCCGATCAGCCAAGGCTTCAACTTCGGTATCGGGCGATAGGCGCACGCCTAAAGCCACGCTGTTCACATCGTTGAGCTCAAAATAACTGCTCAGCTCATCAGCAGGCAAAACTGGAAACGCCGTCTGCGCTGCCTGCGTCGCTGTTTCGCAATGGGTCCACTCCGCCGGTTCCACGTCACGAAAGTCAATTTGATGCGCGTTAGCCACCATAAACCGCCTCCTTGAAGGGCTCGGCGCCAATGCGGCGATAAGTGGCGAGGAAGTTTTCGCCATCCTGGCGCTGGGCTTTGTAGACATCGATGATGGTCTCAATGGCATCGACCGTGCCATCTTCATCAAAGCCGCGGCCAAGGATTTTCGCCAGCGAAGTGTCTTCCTCCGCTGAGCCACCAAGCAGGATCTGGTAATTCTCCGTGCCTTTTCTATCGACACCGAGAATACCGATATGACCCGCATGATGATGTCCGCAGGCATTAATGCAGCCGGATATCTTGAGCTTGACCTCGCCAATATCCTGCAGCCGGTCCATATCATCAAAGCGCTTGGCTATTTTCTGACTAACGGGAATGGAGCGTGCATTGGCCAAGGCGCAGTAATCCAGGCCTGGGCACACAATCATATCGGTAAGCAAGCCCTGATTAGCCGTGCCAAGACCTTGTGCAAACAGCGCATCATAAAGCGCCGGCAAGTCGGCATCGCGGACATCGGGCAAGACGAGATTTTGCGCGTGTGTGACGCGAATTTCGCCAAAGCCGAAATTCTCAGATAAGTCCGCCACCGCATCCATCTGATCGGAGGTTGCATCACCAGCAATACCATCATGGGGCTTCAGAGAAATCGTGACGGCCTTATAGCCCGGCACTTTATGGGCAAGCGTGTTGTGGCGCACCCAGGCGGCAAAGGCAGGGTCCATGGCGGCCCTTGCTTTATGGGCATCAACCTGCGCCTCAGTATCATAAGCAGGCGCCGTAAAATAGTCCGCGATACGACCGAACTCAGCGATATCGGCATCCACCGGTCCGCCTTCAATCTTGCGCCATTCCGCATCAACTTCTTCGCGGAATTTGTCTTCGCCGGTCTCATGGACCAGGATTTTGATCCGCGCTTTATACTTGTTATCGCGGCGGCCATAGCGGTTATAGACCCGCAAAATAGCCTCCAGATAGCTTAGCAAATGGTGCGCTTCGATATCATCGCGCATCAACTTGCCAATCATCGGGGTGCGCCCCTGCCCGCCACCGGCATAAACCTCAAAGCGGCGCTCGCCAGCCGCATTGCGGGTGATCGTGATGCCGATATCATGCAGCTTCACGCCAACGCGATCCGCTGGGCTAGCGTTCACGGCAATCTTAAACTTGCGCGGCAGAAAGGCGAATTCCGGGTGGAAGGTGGACCATTGCCGGATGAGTTCGCACCAAGGGCGCGGGTCCTCAACCTCGTCGGCTGCTACACCCGCAAACTGGGCAGAGGAAATATTGCGGATGCAATTGCCAGAGGTCTGAATGGCATGCATTTCCACGCTCGCCAGCTCATCCAAGATGTCCGGCGCATCTACCAGCTTGATCCAGTTGTACTGAATGTTTTGGCGCGTGGTGAAGTGGCCATAATCCTTGTCATATGTCCGCGCGATATGGGCCAGCTTGCGCATCTGCTTGGCCGACAGCAGGCCGTAGGGAATAGCCACACGCAGCATATACGCGTGCAACTGCAGATAAAGACCGTTTTGCAGGCGCAGCGGCTTGAACTCATCCTCGCTCAGCTTGCCCGCAATGCGGCGCTCGACCTGGTCGCGAAAATCCGCTGCCCGCTCGCGCACAGCCTGCTTATCAAAATTATCATACTGATACATGGGGGCTCAGGCTCCTTCAAAAGCCGAAAGGTCAAAGCGCGCTTGATTGCCAAACGCTTCGTGCACCGTTGGGCCTTTGGCACGGATTTGCTCACGGTTGCGGGTTGGCCAAACGCCGACTTGCGTTTTTTCCGCGCCGATGATTTCCGTAGACACGACAATATTGGCCGCTACGGCCTTGGCTTCCGCCGCTTTTAAAACTGCAACATCATCCTCTGTTTCGGCAAAGCGCGCTTCGTCGGCGCGCACGCTCCAATCGCCAGCGGGCGTCAGGAACACGACGTCCCCCGTCAGCAGGAGATTGGCCGTTAAGATATGACCTGCGCTCATTGGCCCGCTCCCACGGCTTGCAACTGCACCACTTCGGCCAGTGTCTGCTCCAGCTGGGCCGCGCGGTCTTCGGCCGCCACATCGCCAATGATAAGCAGCGCGGGGCTTTGCACCTCGAAGCGCTCAATGTCTTCTGCCATGGTACTGAGGTCTGAGCGGATGGTTCGGCTGTCAGGCCGCGTTCCGTTCTCAATAATGGCGACGGGCAGCGACGCGCGTACGCCATCAGCAGACAGCTTCTTGGCAATATCGCCCGCTGCATTGAGGCCCATATAGACCACCAGAGTGCGCCCTGGCCCGGCCAGGCCATGCCAATCCTGCTGCGCTAAATCCTTGCGCTGGCCAGCCACAAAGCTGACAGCGGAGGCATGGTCGCGGTGGGTCAGTGGAATGCCATTGGCTGCCGCGCAGCCAAGCGCAGCCGATACGCCTGGCACCACATCAACCTCAACACCAGCAGCCACAGCCTTATCCAGCTCTTCGCCGCCGCGGCCAAAGATAAACGGGTCGCCACCTTTAAGCCGGACAACATATTTGCCCTGCCGCGCCAAGGTGACGAGCAATTGGCTGATATCCTCTTGCTGCATCGTATGATTGGCGCGCGACTTACCCACATAAATGCGCTGCGCATCACGACGGGCCAAATCCAGAATGCTGTCTGAGACCAGTTTGTCATGGACGATAACATCCGCCTGCTGCAGCGCGCGGTGTGCTTTGATGGTCAAGAGCTCTGGGTCACCAGGACCAGCGCCGACAATCGCAATGCGGCCAACCGGACGCGGCGCATCTTTGTGCGTCTCAATCAGGCCCTGCAAGTGTGCACTGGTCTCAACATTGCCGAACAAGCCGCTGAATAACTTGTCTAAAAACCGGCGCCGGTCATCCGTATCCGGAAACGCGGCCTTCAATTCGAGCCGTGCGGCATCGACCAGCGCGCCAATATTGCCCAAGTCAGAGGGCAGCGACTGTTCGAGGCTGGCTTTCACATGGCGCGATAAGGCCGGGGCAGCGGAATCAGAGGATATGGCAATGGTCAGTGGCGCCCGCTCGACCAATGCAGGCGTAATGAATTCGCACGCCTCGGTCACATCCACAACATTGACCAGCGCTCCGGATTGCTTGGCGAGCGCAATATAGTCTGGCCGGGCGTCTTCATCATCGCAGGCCACATAAATCAGACGCGCGCCGTCCAGGTCTTCCAGCGCAGCTTCCCGCTCAACCCAGGTTGCTTTATTCTGAGACACAAGAGCGGTTAGATCGTCGCTAATATGAGCGCCATAAACCACCAGGGTGGCGGGCGTTTTCGATAACAGCCGTATCTTGTTTGCAAGCTCAGATCCGCCGCCCAAAAAGACGACGGTTTGGCCCTGCATATCTACGAAGGTCGGATAATATCGCATAGCGCGCCCTACCGTTTCATTCACTGTGCAGCATGTGATGCTTTTGCCCGCTTGAGACAAACGAGGATTAATTTGTCTGACTGTAGTTTTTCTACGGATACAGATAAGAAACAGTTCGTTCTCGCAGGGTGTTAACTGGTTATTAACCTTGTTGGTTAACCATAAGGATTGTCATCACTTTCCCTTAAGTGATGCCTGCTTCCACGCTGGTACCCCAGCCACCTTTCGCCGCACACGCTAAGCTTCGTGTGCGGCTTTTTCTTTGGCATGCAGCTGTTTCCTTAAAACTTGAGCTAAATGCGATTGGTATTGTCGGCATTCCCGTGATATCGGCAAGATATGTCAAAGCGCGGAAATAAAACACTCGACCCGGCCTATGTGGCCCAGCGGCTGCGCCAAAAATATGGCGATGACGCCCTCAAAGCGCTGCATAAAATGACCTTTTCTGAAGAACGGCGCGGCGCGGCTGAGCGCAAGGCGATGTTTAAAGAGGTGGCCACCATTCTCACCAGCGCACACGGCAGCAACGCTGGCGGCGTGGTGGATATCTCCGCTTAAACAACATCTCTGCACGAAACCGGCATCTTGAGCCTCCGGGCCGATTTCGCTAAGGCAAACGCGTTTTCACCGGAGCGAGCGCATGTCAAAACCAGCGGTGCTGCTATTGAGCGGCGGACTTGATTCCGCAACGCTTGCGGCCATCGCAAAGGCGGATGGATACGCCGTCCATGCGCTGAGCTTCGCCTATGGCCAGCGCCACAGCGTCGAACTGACAGCCGCGCGAGACATCGCAGCCAGTTTGAAACTGACAAGCCACCGGGTGATTGACCTCGATTTGCGCGCCTTTGGCGGCTCCGCGCTCACGGCAGACATCGATGTGCCTAAGCATGATAGCGTGGAAGACTTGGACGAGGGCATCCCCATTACGTATGTGCCCGCGCGCAACACGGTCTTTCTGTCGATCGCGCTCGGCCTTGCAGAAGTCTTAGAGGCCAGCGACATTTTCATCGGCGTCAACGCGGTCGACTATTCCGGCTATCCCGACTGCCGCCCCGAGTTCATCGCCGCCTTTGAAGCGACTGCCAATCTGGCGACCAAAGCTGCTGTAGAAGGCACCGCGCCCATCAAACTCCACACCCCACTCATTGACCTCTCGAAGGCTGACATTATCAAGCGCGGCACGGGGCTGGGCGTCGATTACGCCAAGACGATCAGCTGCTACGACCCCGATGAAACCGGCGCAGCGTGCGGGCGCTGCGACAGCTGCCTCTTGCGCCGCCAAGGCTTTGAAAACGCCGGCCTGCCAGACCCAACGCGCTATCAATGACCTATTCCGTAAAAGAACTCTTCCTAACGCTACAAGGCGAAGGCGCGCAAACCGGGCGGCGCGCCGTCTTCTGCCGCTTTGCTGGCTGTAACCTGTGGACGGGGCGCGAAGAAGACCGGGCCGATGCGGTATGCCAATTCTGCGACACGGACTTTATCGGCACAGACGGCCCCGGTGGCGGTAAATTCAAAACACCTGAGGCCCTCGCAAAGGCAGCCTGGAACACCTGGAGCACCGCCCACGCCCCGGAGAAAGCAACGCCCTACATCGTCTGCACCGGCGGCGAACCGATGCTGCAGCTAGACGAGCCCCTCATCGCCGCCCTCCACGCCAAAGGCTTTGAAATCGCCATCGAGACCAACGGCACCCTGCCCGTCCCGCCCAGCGTGGATTGGATTTGCGTCAGCCCCAAAGCAGGCGCGGACCTGGTTCAGCGCACGGGCAACGAGCTTAAGCTCGTCTATCGGCAAGACGCCCTCCTCCCAGACGGCCTCGTCGACCTAGAGTTCAACCACTTTTTTTTGCAGCCAATGGACGGCCCCAACCAGCGCCAATTCACCCAAGAGGCCATAACCTACTGCCTCGCCAATCCCCAATGGCGGCTCAGCCTGCAGACGCATAAGATTTTGGATATTGCTTAGGACACGTATCCGTCATGCTGAACTTGATTCAGCATCTCCGTCAGGCAAGCACTGAGCAAGTGGAACGAGGTTCTGAATCAAGTTCAGAACAACGGATTGGTGCTACCCTCGCCCGCGATAAGGACTAACGCCTTGATCCGGTATCCACACCCCAGCAGGCGGGCTGCCCCATTGGGCGAAGACATCGATGGGGATGCCGCCGCGGGGGTACCAGTAGCCGCCGATGCGGAGCCATTTGGGGTTGAGTTCGTTAAAGAGGCGCTCACCGATGCCGACGGTGCAATCTTCATGGAAACCGGCATGGTTGCGGAAGCTGTGCAGATAGAGCTTGAGCGACTTGGATTCCACGATGGTGCGCGCAGGGATGTAGTCGATGACGAGGTGCGCGAAATCGGGCTGGCCGGTGACGGGGCAGAGCGAGGTAAATTCCGGGCAGGTGAAGCGGACCACATAGGGGCTGGGGCGTGGGTTCGCAACCAGCTCTAAGGTTGCCTCTTCCGGCGACGCGGGCAGCGGGGTGCTGCCACCCAGTTGGGAGAGAGAGTCATAGATTGTTTCTTCAGTCATGCTGCGTTTGATGACTTGGCCTGGGTGCCGCGTCAAGTGCGCAAAGCGCTGGCAACGTGGGCCGCAATGGATTAGGCCATAAGCCAAGACTAAGCCGGAGAGTTTCCTCTATGCCCGATTTCACCATGCTGGTTTCCACGGAGTGGCTTGCCGAGCACCTGGATGCACCGGACGTGCGCATTGTGGATGCCAGCTTGCATTTGCCCGATGCAGGCCGCGATGCCAAAGCTGAGTATGAGGAAAGCCATATTCCGGGCGCGGCGTTTATGGACTTAGCCGAGCTCACGGCAGGCGCGAGCGACCCCGGCGACAAGCTTCCCAGCATAGAGAAATTCGCCAGCCGCATGCGCCGCCTTGGCATCGGCGATGGTAACCGCATCGTGCTGTATGACAAGTCTGACCTCGTCTCCGCCTGCCGCGCCTGGTGGATGCTGCGCTATTTTGGCCACAGCGATGTGGCCGTGTTGGATGGTGGCTTTGGCAAATGGATAGCGGAGGAACGGCCGGTCGATTTTCTCCCAATGCCGCCCAAGAACCGGCATTTCACGCCGCGGGTCAATGGATTTTCCCTCCGAACACTGGCCCAGATGCTGGAGAATGTGGAGAGTAGCGAAGAGCAAGTCATCGACGCACGCGGCGCAGACCGCTTTTCCGGGGACGCGCCAGAACCCCGCCCAGGCATGCGCGCTGGGCATATTCCGGGATCTAAAAACCTGCCTTATAAAGCGGTGCTGAACGCAGATGGCACGTTCAAATCACCGGGCGAGATAAAGGCGGCTTTTGACACGATTGGCGTCGATGGCGGCAAGCCTATCGTGACAACCTGCGGGTCCGGCGTCACCGCCTCTGTCCTCGCCTTTGCGCTTGAAAGGATCGGAGCGCGTGAAGTGGCACTTTATGACGGCAGCTGGGCCGAATGGGGCGGCCGGGCCGATACCCCGATAGAAACAGGCGCCTAAGTGGCTAAAAAGCCTGGTCCCATCGACACGAAGCTAGTCCATGCCGGACGCCGTCCGGACTGGACGCACGGCGTCGTCAACCCGCCCGTCTATCACGCTTCGACCTGCCTGTTTGATACGGTCGCGGAGTTTGAAGCAGCTGTGAAGAACCCCAATGCTGGGCTTTACTACGGTCGCCGGGGTACACCGACCCAATGGGCGCTGCAAGAAGCCCTTATAGAAACCGAGCCGGGTGCAGCCGGCTGCCGCTTGACGCCATCGGGTGTGTCGGCCATTGCGGCCGCCTTACTGGGTGTGCTCAAGTCTGGAGACCATCTGCTCGTCACCGACAGCGCTTATGAGCCAACCCGCAGCATTTGTGATGGTCTCTTAAAGTCCCAAGGCATCGAAACCGAGTATTTCGACCCCATGATTGGCAGCGAGATTAGCCGCCTCATTAAGCCAAACACAAAAGCGGTTTTCTGCGAGAGCCCAGGCTCTCTGACCTTTGAAGTTCAAGATATCCCGGCGATTTCGGCAGCTGCGAAAGCGGCGGGCGCAGTCGTCATTATCGATAATACCTGGGCGACAGGGCTCTATTTCAATCCGTTCGACCATGGCGTCGACATCAGCATTCAGGCGCTCACCAAATATGTTGTCGGCCATTCCGATGCGATGATGGGCTGCGTCATGGCTACCGAAAGATATTGGCCAAGAGTAGAGCGCAGTGTCTTTCAGCTTGGCCTCTGCGTAGGGCCGGATGACGCTTATTTGGGCCTGCGCGGGCTGCGCACCTTGTCTGTGCGGCTTAAGCAGCATGAAGCCTCCGCGATGCGCGTCGCTGAGTTCCTCTGGGCGCACCAGCACGTCGACACTGTTCTTCATCCTGCACTGGAGAGCTGTCCCGGCCAAGCGCTTTGGAGGCGTGATTTTAAGGGGTCGACTGGACTATTCAGTTTTGTGCTGAAGGCGGGGGACCCAGCGCTGCTCAATCATTTCATTGACGACATGCAGCATTTCAAAATCGGCTTTAGCTGGGGCGGCTATGAAAGCCTGATTTTACCCGCGCGCCTGACAGGAACACGCACAGCAACCACGCCCAATTTCCCCGGCCCGCTGCTGCGGCTCCACATCGGCCTTGAAGACCCTGAGGATTTGATTGCGGATTTAGGCGAGGCCTTGGAGCGCTATCACAACGCGCACTAAGGAAGAGACAAGTCGATGCCTGTAGTATCGACTGGCGCCGTACCGGACAAATGTAGGCCCATACCTGTGCCAGCCCCTACAAAGGCGCATAAAACAAACAAAGCAAACCAATGGATGCTTTTGCGCCGCTTTGCGCGCTGCCGGAGCATGATAACAAGGCTCAGCAGCACAAACAAAGCCAAGGCCACGGCCGCTGCAATCGAAAGTTCAGAGAGAAACGTCATTCAATACTCTGCCCACACACCTGTGTAGTGATGAGGTTTAAGTTAAAATTGTCAACATTCCCTCAGGGGTTAGTAACGCTGAATTGCCATATTTCTGCGATTAATCATCGCAGCAAGAATGCCCCAAGAGTACGCAAGGAGGTTGAAATGATGATTTTGGAGGATGTGGCAGACGGTTTTCTGCTCGAATGCGGCTGCGGCATGAAGCTGTCGTGCAGACATGGTCATGGCGTTGTTGAATGCCCAAAATGCTCCACAATGCATGATCCCCGCCAGCTGTATCGCCCCGAGTTTAGCGTAAAGACTTTTCGTGAGGCGCACGTCAGCGCACGCTAACGCGCGGCCCCTTACTCTGCAGGGGCGTGGGCGCACTCTTGGTAGGTGCTTTCATCAAACAACGCCCGTAAATCCACCGTCGATTGCTTTCCGCCGTCGTCGCCATGCTTGTCCAGCCATTCCGATGCCGTTTCGCGGCCTAA
>CAKZYD010000039.1 GCA_937884085.1 uncultured Sphingomonadales bacterium
ACAATACCAGCGTCAAGCCACCGGCCTCGTCCGCCTCAACAGCGGCTGTGCTACCCGTGTAAATATCAAGAGAACGCGCCACTTTGCACGCCTTCGTAAGGCCCTCTAAGATAACCTGATTATGGACCACATGCCCATGGGCTGCATCGCTTGCCCGCGTGCTTTCAGTACCGTCACCTTCAAATGACAAGGGACGTCCGTTGGGCCCATCCACAACAACCACATCATGCATGGGCTGGGCGTGCGCCTCTAGATGTTTCCACAGGCCGATGCTGTCATAAAAGGTGGCACTGGACGCATTGAGCGCTGTCACTCTGTCGTCTTTTTTGCCCAAAGCCGCTGCCTCAATGAGAGCAACGGAAAAATCGTGGTAGCTCAGGGCCGCGGCAAGGCTTTGACCCGCTAGACCGCCGCCGATGATAACGATGTCGTAATGGATGCTTGTCATGGCCTGAGCAATGGCCTTTTGCAGCGGAAAAGTCCAGGTCACAGAATGCCGCTTGGTTTGTCTAAATTTTAGGCAAATCTTAAGAATTGATTAAATTTAGAGCATGCCGCGTGATGGATTGCTGAACAAATGCGCACCGACTGCACAGAATTCCTCGGGTTTCGCAATTTGGCACAAACTTTGCTGATACTCCGGTGCGGCTGCGAACAACGCATGCATAAAAATGAAAGGCCGCACAGGGAGCCATAGTCAATGAACCTCATTATTGCGGTCATTAAGCCCTTTAAATTGGAAGCCGTGCGCGAAGCACTGACCGGCCTTGGTATTGCCGGGATGACAGTCACAGAAGTCCAAGGCTATGGGCGGCAAAAAGGCCAGACAGAAATCTACCGCGGGGCGGAATATGAAGTCAGCTTCCTCCCTAAAGTGAAAATTGAAATCGCCGTGGCGTCAGACATGGCGGATCAAGTTATTGAGGCAATCGCAACGGCGGCGAGGACGGGCCAAATTGGTGATGGCAAGATTTTTTGCCTGGATATCGGCAAAGCCGTCCGCATTCGGACAAACGAGGCGGGTGCCGATGCGCTTTAAGACTAAAATGACACGTCTGACCCCCACTGTAGGCGGTCTTCGCACAGTCCAGTGGGTTTCAATTGGCGCTGTTTTATTGGCGATTGCCGTTGTTCCGGCACAAGCAGCCAGCGATGCTGAAACAGTGTACGTCTTCAACACGCTCCTATTCCTCATAGGCGGTTTCTTGGTCATGTGGATGGCTGCTGGCTTTGCTATGCTGGAAGCCGGGCTGGTCCGTACCAAGAATGTCGCGGAAATCTGCCTCAAGAACATCGGCCTCTATTCCATTGCCGGCCTGATGTATTTCATCCTTGGCTACAATCTCATGTATGGCGTGTCAGAGGGTGGCTATATCGGCCCATTTGATGTCTTCTGGTCAGCCAGTGAAATGCTGAAAACCGTTATGGTAGACGGGGAAGAGGTCGTTCAAGCCTTTGTTTTAGACGAGGCTGGAAATGAAGTTCGCCTGGAACCGGCAGCAGATGGGTATGCATCCAGCTCTGATTGGTTTTTCCAAATGGTTTTCGTGGCAACCGCCGCCTCCATCGTGTCTGGAACGGTTGCGGAACGGGTCAAGCTGTTTCCATTCTTCATCTTTGTCGTGGTTTTGACTGGGCTCATCTATCCCATCCAAGGCAGCTGGGAATGGGGTGCAGGCTGGCTCGACGCTATGGGCTTTGCAGATTTCGCCGGCTCCACATTGGTGCATTCAACCGGGGGCTGGGCGGCCCTGGCAGGGGCTATGCTTATCGGCCCGCGTATCGGCAAATATGATGGTCAAGGCCGGGTGCGGCCCATGCCTGGGTCCTCCTTGCCACTCGCTACACTTGGCACCTTCATTTTGTGGGTCGGTTGGTTCGGCTTTAATGGCGCCTCACAGTTGGCGCTGGGGTCTGATGTCAATGCCATTGCTGTCGCCAACATCTTTGCCAACACCAATATGGCTGCGGCGGCAGGCTGTATTGCTACAATCGGTATGACAAAGGTGATGTATCAGAAAGTTGATTTGACCATGGCCCTGAATGGCGCGCTGGCCGGTCTGGTTTCGATCACGGCGGAACCGCTAACACCGTCCATTGGCGCGGCCGTTCTGATCGGTGCTGTAGGCGGCGTCTTGGTCGTGTTTGCTGTGCCACTGTTCGACAAATTGAAAATTGACGACGTGGTCGGCGCCCTCAGTGTCCATTTGGTTGCGGGCATCTGGGGCACCATGGCTGTGCCGTTCACCAACAGCGGAACGAGCTTTTTAACCCAGCTTATCGGCGTTGTTTCCATTGGGGCCTTCGTCTTTGTTACCAGCTACGTGGTGTGGATGATTTTGAAAGTTTCACTGGGCATCCGGCTCTCCGGAGAAGAGGAGGAGAGCGGGTCGGATGTCGCAGAATTGGGCATGGAAGCCTATCCAGAATTTGGCCGCGGGACACAGAAGCTCGCGAGCTAACACGAGATAGGCCTGGCGTTTCTATCCTCCCCAGGACCGCTCTTTTTGAGCGGATACGCCGGGCCAAACATCTCCCTCAGGGTCCTTTTCGGATCCCAAATCTTGCCGGTCCTTCAGACATTCTGGGGACCGGCCTTTTTTTACAGATCGTTTTCCGGCTTTGAGCGCGCTATGTGAGCGGTATGGAGACAAATCCGACCCTTTCTCAATTGCCGGACTATCCGTTCCCGCGGCTCCGCGCCCTGTTGGCGGATCATCCGCCCGGGCATGCAGACATCATTGACTTGACCCTTGGCGCACCGCGCCACCCGCCACCAGAGTTTATAGGGCGCATTCTAGCCAAAGAGTTTGACAGCTTTGGCAAATATCCCCCGATCGCAGGGTCGACTGCGCTAAAACAGGCAATCCAAGCCTGGGTGGAACGGCGCTATCAATGCACCCTCGCACCGGCGCAGATTTTACCTTTGGTGGGAACACGCGAAGGCCTTTTCATGCTGGCGCAGCTTTGCGCCCGGCCTGGCCGAGATCATGTACTGCTGCCGAACCCATTCTATCCCGCCTATCACGCAGCCGCGCTGTAGTCGAACGCGTATGCTGTGTTGCTGGACTGTACGGAGGCCACAGGGTTCCTACCGGACTTGAACGCCGTACCAGGGTCAATCTACGAACGGACCGCTCTGTTTTACCTATGCAGTCCCTCGAATCCGCACGGAGCGGCAGCCGATCGGGCCTATTTTGAGCAGGCAATAGCGCTGGCTAGGCAGTATGATTTCCTGCTGGTGGTGGATGAATGCTATGCAGACATCTGGACACAGCAGGCGCCGCTTGGCGCTTTGCAAGTGGCGGCAACGAACCAGTCTAATGTCGTGGTGGTGCATTCACTGTCCAAGCGATCGAATGTGCCCGGGCTGCGCAGTGGTTTCATTGCCGGAGATCCGTCGATCATCAAAGGTTTTGAGAAGCTGCGCAGTTTTGGCGGACCGACCATGCCTTTGCCGGTGCAAGCCGCATCCGCTGCATGTTGGGAGGACATAGCGCATGTGGAAGAGAACCGGCGTCTCTATGATGCGAAATTCTCGCTGGCGGAAGATATGCTTGGCATTACACGGCCAGACGGCGGCTTTTTCCTATGGTTTCCGGTCGAAGACGACGAAAAAACAGCTGTAAAGCTGTGGACAGAGCACGGCGTGCGGATTTTACCGGGACAATATCTTGCCAGCGACTCGGAAAAAGGCCAGAATCCAGGGCGAAACTATATTCGCATTGCTTTGGTTGACACGATAGAGCGAACCAAAGTGGCTCTAGAGCGGATTGCCGCCCTGCTCGCGCGGTAGCAAGCACCGGCAAACCCTGAGAGCAAGGAGTTGACGTCATGGCCTCACGCGCTGCGCTGCCAGCAAAAACACCGCCGCCGCTCTTGCCGGATGCCTTTAAACGCGGCTTTAAGGGCCTATTGTTGCGGATCATGGGCCTGGGCATGGTGTGTCTCGGCGCCGCGAGCTTAGCTGCCTTGGTGACATTCAGTGCAAGCGATCCAACTTTAAACAAAGCGTCTGGAGCGCCGGTTGCAAATTTGCTTGGCCAATCGGGCGCGCATTTCGCTGATCTTGCCTTTCAAAGCCTTGGGCTTGCTGCGGCCTTTATCCTATTTCCTTTGTGCAGCCATGGACTGCGCTTCGCATGGGGCCTCAACTGGGTCTATCCACAGCGCACAGTAACGGTGATTGCGGTGGGGTGCGGCGTGTTGGCACTTGGATTGTCCGGGCTCGCACCTCCGGTTGGCTGGACGTTCGCCGTGGGCCTGGGCGGCATGGTCGGAGACGCAAGCGGCGGCCTGTTCGCGATGCTGTCGCGCCTCATCACGCAATGGACGGGTGTTGCAATCCCAGCAGCGCCCTTTGCCTGGCTTGCCATGGCCACCGGGGTGTTTATTTGGCTCCTTGGTCTTGGCATCGGCCTAAGAAGCCTGTTCTTCTCCGGTGCGGTTGCAAAACGAGCTTTGATCCGCATGAGCCAAGCGGTCATGGGCGTCGGCAATGCGGTGCGGAGCGCAGCGGCCTATTTTAGCCGCCGGGATGCCTTCTCTGCCGAAGTTGCTCCTGCAAAACCGAAAGCACCGGCAAAACTGCGCAAAAAGCCTGAACCCAAGCGGCGCGGCCCAATCATGGTGGATATCCCAAAAGACAAACCCCGCGCCGAAGCACCACGCCAAGTGGCAATGGATTTTGGCGACGGCTACCAGTTTCCAGATATCGATATGCTGAGCAAATCAAAAGCCCAGCCGCGCGATGCCTCGCTGAGCCGAGAGGCGCTTGAGCAAAATGCGCGGCTTTTGGAAACAGTACTAGGCGATTTTGGCATTCGCGGGGACATCGTCGGGGTCAAGCCTGGCCCCGTTGTGACGCTTTACGAGCTTGAGCCGGCCGCAGGCATTAAGGCCAGCCGCGTTATCGGCCTGGCTGATGATATTGCCCGGTCCATGAGCGCGGTTTCGGCCCGGATTGCCGTGGTGCCGGGCCGGACGGTGATCGGCATCGAACTGCCTAACGAGTTGCGGGAGATGGTCTCATTCCGCGAATTGGTGACAAGCGACGCTTTTGCAACCAGCCGCGCCAAGCTGCCCATGATTTTGGGCAAAAATATTGGCGGCGGCGCGGTCGTAACCGACTTGGCACCCATGCCTCATCTGCTGATCGCTGGCACGACCGGAGCGGGTAAATCGGTTGGCCTCAATGCCATGATTTTGTCTTTGCTCTACAAACTCTCGCCAGCACAATGCCGCCTCATCATGATTGACCCAAAAATGCTGGAATTGTCGGTTTATGACGATATTCCGCATCTTTTGGCCCCTGTCGTAACCGACCCACGTAAGGCTGTTGTCGCGCTGAAGTGGGTCGTACGAGAGATGGAAGAGCGCTATGCGAAAATGTCCAAAATCGCCGTGCGCAATTTAGAGGCTTATAACCAGAAGGTCCTGCAAGCCAGGACTGCTGGGACAGCGCTGACCCGCGAAAGCCAAGTTTATGACAAGGAAACCGGCGAAGTCACGACGGAGGTGGAAGAGCTCGACTTTGAAGAGTTGCCGCTGATTGTTGTGATCGTCGACGAGCTGGCGGACCTGATGGTGGTCGCCGGCAAAGATATTGAAGGGGGCGTACAACGCCTCGCGCAAATGGCCCGGGCGGCCGGCATCCACTTGATCATGGCCACACAGCGCCCGAGTGTCGACGTTATCACTGGCGTGATTAAAGCCAATTTGCCGACCCGCATCTCTTATCAGGTCACCTCCAAGGTCGACAGCCGCACGATCCTTGAACAAATGGGCGCCGAGCAATTGCTTGGCAAAGGCGACCTCTTGTTCATGGAAAAAGGCAAGAAAATCACCCGCGTCCACGGTCCATTCGTCTCCGACGATGAGGTTGAGAAAGTGGTTGCGCACCTGAAAAAGCAGGGCCGGCCTGACTATGACACCGCCGTAACCACCGAAACCGATGACGACGGAGGCGGCATCCTGATGGCCAGCGGCGATGGTAATGGCGGCAATGACCTCTATGACCGCGCCGTCCATATTGTATTGACTGACCGAAAAGCGTCCACCAGCTATATCCAGCGCAAATTGCAGATTGGCTATAATCGAGCTGCCAACCTGATTGAACGCATGGAGCAAGAAGGGGTGGTCTCCCCTGCCAACCACGCCGGAAAACGGGAAATCCTGGTTGATGACAGCATCTAATCGCCAAAAAACGGCATTCAGGCGCCGTTCAGTTGAGATTTTCCATGCTGCCGCCTAATCCATCCAAGGTGAAGCGCCGCCAACAAGCGGCGGATGTCTAGATGGATGAAGGACCAATAAGGGCGGCAAGCATGAAGACATCCTTTCTCCAGCAGCGAATTGTCCCGGTTTTCCGGGCTGCCGCTATCATCGTGATTGTGATTGCGACGGGGTTGTTTCTTGGCGCCGGGGTGTCTCAAATGGTCCGGGCAGCGACGCAGCAGCCAGCAGACCTGCCTAATGATGATATTGCGGCGCAGGCCGTCCGGGATTGGCTACGTGACACCAAAAGCTTGAAAGCCGACTTTCTGCAACAAGGCGCGGACGGGCAGGCGGTGCGCGGTGAGTTGACCTTAAAGCAGCCCGGCCAAGTGCGCTTTGAATATGAGCCATCGGTCGAGCTGTTGATCGTCGCCCGCGAAGGCTCCATTTACTTCATTGATTATGAGGTAAAGCAAGTCAGCCGCTATCCCATCAAAGAGACCCCGTTAGCGCCGTTGTTGCGGCCGCAAAGCTTGGATGAGGTGCCGTTCCGCGCGGTGGAAATCACCGATGGTGTTGGTAAGGGCACGCTTTATGTCACATCCGAAGACCCTGAGCACCGCGAATACGGCACCCTGACGATGGTCTTCACGCGAACCGGCCCCAAGAGCGTGGCCCTGAACGCCTGGAGCGTGCTGGACGGTCAAGGCAATCTCACGCAAATCACGTTGGAAAACGTCCGCGAGAATGTCGACGTTGCCAGCGCAACTTTTAAGTTCAAAGACCCCCGTCGGCGCGCGCCCCGCTGAGACATTCACTCCCTCTATGAAGCAAGTCGAAAGTTGATTAAACTAGCACTGTCATAAGGCGGCAGGGCAATTTAAGCGTGCGGTTCTTTCTTCTCGCTGTCATCGAATTGACAGCTTTCTTGCTGTGCCGACCGGTGGCCGCGACTGATGATTTGGTCACCATTGGACCGGCGCCGGTTTGGGTGAATGTTCAGCCAACGCCGACAGCAGATTTTGCTGACGCTGGGCAACGCAGCACACGACATCGTTTGATCAGCGAACAGTCTTATCTCAGCTTGGATCAAGATGCGCACTATTCGCGCTACCGGGTCGAGTTTACGACTATCGCTGCTGTTGAAGAGTTCGGCCGCATTACCATCAACTTTGACGCGACCTATCAAACCGTGGTATTCCATAGTCTATCGGTAGAACGCGGAGGCAAAACACAAGACCGGCTTCCAACTGCCAAGTTTGACACCGTTGAAATAGAACAAGCACAAGAAACTAGGGCCTATTCTCGGCTCATGACCGTCTCCTACGCCATGCCGGATGTGCGCGCTGGCGATGTGATTGACTATTCTTTTTCAATTGTTGGCAAAAATCCGGCTTTGAAGGGGGCGCTCTACCAGTCCTTTCTCTTCCAATATCCAATTCCAGTTCAGCGTCTTTACCGCCAGCTCGTAACCCCAGAGACCATAGATCTCAACTTCAAGACATATGCTGGTGCGCAAGCGCCAGAGCGCGATCGCCGCGACGGTCAGGCATATTATAGCTGGGCATTGGGCCCCGTTGCGGACCGCACAGCAGAAGAGAATACCGCCTATTGGTATGCCCAATTTCCCGTGATCACGGTCTCCAATGTGCCTGATTGGCGAACAGCTGGGGCGTTCTTTGCCTCGACCTACGACGTGCCAGACACCATCCCCGCTGAATTGATAGAGGTCGCACGCCAGATTGCTGAAGAACAATCGTCGCCAAGTGCACAAGCCCGCGCAGCGCTGGGATGGGTCCAACAACAATTTCGCTACCTCAGCGTCTATATCGGCGGGGAAGGTGGTTATGTTCCGCGGTCTTTGAGCGAGATTGTCGCCACCCGCTTTGGCGACTGTAAAGACATGACCCTGCTTTTGTTGACCATCCTTTCGCAGCTCGACATTGATGCAGTCCCCGTTCTTGTGTCCTCAACCTTGCGCGGCGCTATCGCCCGCTTTCAGCCATCTATCGGTCTGTTTGATCACATTATCGTCCGTATCCGCAGCGGTGAGCGGGATATTTTTGTTGACCCAACTGCTGGCGAACAACTGGGCACGCTAGAAACCTTGGCGCCAGCACAATTTGGCAAGGGCTTGGTGGTCGAGCAGCAATCGCCCGGTCTTGTGAGCCTTCCGCAGTCCCCACACCGCTGGCAGCAGATATCAAGCACCGCTTTCGTCACAGCGCCCAATGACCCGAAGGTCAGCATGACCGTGGCGCTTGAATTCTTTGGTGCCGCCGCCGACAGCCTGAATGCATATTTACAAATGCGCGGCGCTAAAGAACTTGAAGAATCCTACTTAAAGGAATTCCAAGGCTATTACGCAGGCCTGTCGTCAACAGAGCCAATGCAGCTTCAGATAGACAGAGAAGCTGCCCACATCAGCCTGTCGTTCAACTATACAATCGATGACGCGTGGGAGATCAGCGACCCAGCCACGCCGGGTTCGACGCAGACCTTTGAAACAGCGCCGAGGTATTTTTCCAGATATGCGCTGCTTTCCATTGCCAAAGACCGCAAAACGCCCCGGTTCATTACGCATCCTGTGCGCTCAAAAGACATCCTCACCTACACAGTGGAGCCCGATTGGGATGTGAAAGACGAGCGCTTTGAAGGCGATTTTACATCTCTGCGCTATCTTATCGACCGGAGCTTCAAAGACGGCATCATCACCGAAGTCTATGAATATGAGACCAAAGCCAATGCCGTTGCGCTGGACGCGCTGCCGGAGGTACGTGATGGCCTAGAGATCGCATCAGATCAGCTTGGCTTCATGCTGTATCGAAATATCGATGTTTCAGAGGCTGCAGACTTATTCGGCCCGGATGCGGATATCCAGGAAACCGCGCTTGCTATCTTCGCTATTTGCTATTTCTGCTTGGCCATTGCAGGCATTCTCACTGGATTTTTCCACGCTCAGAGAAAAATACGCAAATGGGGCAGTGAGGCTCAGTTTTATCCGATCCATCCCACCTGGTTCATCCTTCTGTCGATCGCCACGTTAACACTGTTCCACTATTATTGGGCGTTTCGGACTTGGCTTTATTTAGATCGCCAAAAGGACGCAGATATCTCGCCCTTCTGGCGCACAGTGTTTCTGGTTTTCTTCGCGGGGCCATTGACCCGGCAGGTGGCAGAGACGCTGCCAGATGAGACATTGCAGAAAAGGGCAACATCCATCGGACTTGGCTATCTGGGCATATTTCTCCTATTTCGGATCTATGATGTTGCACTAGAAATAGCCGAGATAGAGATCTCCCTATGGATTGACTTTGCCATCAGCTTTGTCGAGCTCGGAGTGCTGACGCTCCTGCTAATAGTCCCGGTCAAAGCCATATGGCGGGCGAATGACCCCGCAACCCTTGCCGTACAGCGGCAGAACACAGTCTCCGTTGGCAAGATACTGGCCATTGTCCTTGGTCTCATGACCTTCGCCATCATCATCTTTGAAGGCTTGGGCTGGCTCGATTAATCCAGATCACGCGCGTGTGATCGCACGCCAGTGTTTGTTTACCGTGTCCTTTCTTGAAGGATTAACCCTTGCGCACTACTTTAAGGACGTGGTTGGCATTCGCTCGACCATGTGGGTTTGCCCCCTGTTTCCCACATGGCGCTAGCCACACCGGCGCTGATGCGCCGAACTGCGTGACGAGCGTTACACAGCGCCCGGTCGAACCAGCCCCCTCGGCCGGGCGCACCTTCCCTTTGTTACCCCTTTGCTGCTGCGAGACACCGGCTTGACTTACACGTCTGGCTAGCGCAGCTATCGCACATGGATGATATCACTGATGAGGACAGCCAGGCCGAAGATGATTTGGCGCTGGAGGTTGCTGCAATCCGCCGTCTTATTCAGCTGATTGGCCGTATGCCTTGGTTTAGCCGCCTCGGCCTGCCGCTGGAAGCCGCGGATGAAGACTATGCACGGGCCTATCTTGATTATCTGGGCTTTCCAGAGATGGATATTGTTCTGGTCGAAGACTTTGAGACGGCGGAAGATGTGGCCCAGTCACTCGATATGAATGCCCCGGCTTGGGAATCTGAAGAGCAGCTGCGCGCAGCCTTAACCCAAGATGCCTCCATGATGGTGGACGAGGAAGACCTTCAAGGTATTCTCCAATTTGTGAACTCAGCGGCAGCGGAAGGCGCTGGCGAAGCACTTGGCGAGGTGTTGCCGCGCTTGGGGCCAATGCCTGAAGACCTGGCCAACTCGGCGGTAGGCGCTGCGGTAAAGGCCGCGCATTTGGCGGCGCTGCTCTTAATTGCCGACAGCGAGGCAGACCATCACGCCTTCGCCTATCACTTCAAACTCTTTGAGCTCGGCCGCTGGCCCGTTGCCATGTCTGGCAACAGCTTTTTCTTATTTTAAAGGACCGGACTTTGAAATTGCGTCTTGCCACCTGGAATATCAACTCCGTGAGGGCGCGCATTGGTATTGTCGAACAATTCGTCAAAACATACCGGCCCGATATTCTATGTCTGCAAGAGACCAAGGTGATGGACAGCGCCTTTCCCAAGGCGGCGTTCAAAAAGATGGGGATGCACGGGATTGCCATTCACGGGCAGAAGAATCATCACGGGGTTGCAACGGTCGCCAAAAGTGCGCTTCCAGAAATGCATAAGCGCGATTGGTGCAGCGAAGGCGATGCGCGTCACGTCCTCACACCGCTGCAAACCGCGCGCGGCGCCATAGACCTCCATAACTTTTACGTCCCAGCAGGCGGCGACGTGCCAAACCCTGATGAAAACCCCAAATTTGCCCACAAGCTCGCGTTCCTAGATGAAATGATCGACTGGTCGAAAGATCTGAAGACCCCATCCATCATCGTCGGCGATCTAAACGTGGCGCCGCTGGAAAGTGACGTGTGGTCCCACAAGCAGTTATTGAAGGTGGTCAGCCACACCCCGCAAGAAACCGAGCGGATGAAAACCATGCAGGAAGCGCATGGATGGGTGGACATCATGCGGCGTATCAAGCCCGAGCCGGAGCGGCTCTATAGCTGGTGGAGCTATCGCGCGAAGGACTGGCGCGCGTCTGATCGGGGGCGCCGGCTTGACCATATCTGGGTCAGTCCTGAGCTGGCTGATGCCGTCAGCCATATGGAAGTGGTTGAAGAAGCCCGCGGCTGGGAAAAGCCGTCTGACAACGCCCCTGTTATTGCGGATTTCGATTTCTAAGTAGTCCGGTAAAAACGCGAAGGGCTACAGCATCAAACGATATCCACCGGTTTGGGTGACTAAAATCTGGGCGTTTGACGGATCCGCCTCGATTTTCTGACGGAGTCGGTAGACATGAGTTTCCAAGGTGTGGGTGGTGACGCTGGCGTTATAGCCCCACACTTCGCCAAGCAATTGATCGCGTGCAATCGGCCGACCGTCTGCCTTGATAAGATATTTGATGATAGCGGTCTCTTTATCCGTGAGACGCACCTTGGTGCCATCCTCACGGGTCATCAGGCGCGCGCTTGGCTTAAACTCATAAGGCCCAACGGAAAATGTCGCGTCATCGGTATTCTCATGCTGGCGCAGATGGGCCCGCACTCGGGCATGAAGGACACCGAAGCGGACGGGCTTGGTGACATAATCATTGGCCCCACTATCAAGGCCAAGAATGGCATCGGCGTCGCCTTCGAGCGCTGTGAGCAGAATGATAGGGGCGCGCACGTCATGTTTGCGCATGAGCTTGGTGAGATCTCGCCCATCCATATCCGGCATATTCACATCTAGAATGATCAAATCATGCTTTCCGGACTTGGCGAGCGCTAAACCATCGGTGCCGTTCGATGCTTGATCGACAGTAAACTCCTCCTGCAAGACAAACTGATCCGCTAAACCCTCGCGCAGATCATCATCGTCATCGACCAGCAGAATCGTTCGGCTCATGGCACCACCTCACACCCAAAGAATAGCCGCCAAAGACAAAATAGTCTTATTCGCCTAGGTTTTATCCTATAGGGGGGGCCATGACTAGATGGGACATGGTGCGCCGGCAGCTTTTGCCTAAGCGCTTAAGGCATTCAGAAAAAAGCTAATAAAATCAAAGGTTCTAGCCTGGCATGGTTCCTGCTTTGGAAGGCCATAGGAAAAGGAATATGCCTGTTATGACAAGCCCAGTTTCCGGCGTCTTTGCGCCGCAAAGCGTCACAATCGTCCAAAACGGCGCGGCCCAGAGCCCCAAAGCCAAGGATAGCGGTGGTGGCTTTGGTGAGTTTCTCGATATGATCAATCCCCTGCATCATATTCCGCTGGTAGGACAGATTTACCGCGCCGTCACAGGTGACACCATCAGCGACCGGGCCCGACTGGCGGGCGGAGGCCTGTTTGCCGGTCCGATCGGCGTGGGGATTGCTGCCGGCACTATTGCTCTACGATCCGATAAGACTTCCGACGCCCCGGCCCCAAGTCGTGAGATGGAAATCGCGCCTGCGCAATCCGAGCAAGGCCAGGCATCGCTGCTCCCAACAGATGGATATCAGGACATTGCCGCCCAATATTGGACGCCGGGGTCGCTGGCTGCCCTGAAAGCATCACTTGGAGATTTGGATGTGCCGCAAGCGTCTGAGGACGATGATGCGCAATTGGCCGCGCCTGTTCCACAGGTTGAGAGCACGCCACTCCCTGCACCAGGAAGTCCGTTTCTGACCCAGATGCTCTCAAATCTCGATAAATATGATGCCCTAAGGCCATAGGCATGGCTATCTTTTCGGTGTCATGCTTCTAACCGCTGATACCAACACCAGATGCATGCGCCTCGGCCCCATGACGTGGCCAATGGCGATTGGCAAGGCGGGCGCCATCGCAGCCAGCAAGAAGCGAGAGGGTGACGGGAAAACCCCGCTCGGGCGGTACCGCCTGGAGTGTCTGTACTACCGGCCAGATCGGCTCGTATTGCCCAATGTGCCGCTAGCGCATCATGCCATTTCGGCGCGGTTAGGCTGGTGTGATGACCCAAGCGCCAAGGCCTATAATCAGCTGGTTCACAAGCCTTTTTCTGCTTCTCATGAGGATCTCGTACGGCAAGACCAGCTCTATGACGGCCTTATCGTTCTCTCACACAACCGGTGGCCCGCGGTTCCCGGTTACGGAAGTGCTATTTTTCTGCACATAGCCAAGCATGACAAGGGCGAATTGACACCTACGCAAGGCTGTCTTGCGCTGCGCCGATCAGACTTTTTAGCGATGCTCGCGCTACTGACACCCCATATGGAGATTTCTATTGTTTAGGTGCGAGAGTGCGCGCACCAAAAATGGCCGTTCCAACACGCACGATTGTGCTGCCCATGGCGATGGCCGCGTCATAGTCCGCGCTCATGCCCATGGATAAGATGCTAAGGTCATTGCGCGCAGCAATTTTCCCTAACAGCGCGAAATGGGGCGCGGGATGATCGTCAGCAGGGGGAATGCACTGCAAACCCTGGACATCCAAACCGCACTCCTCCCGGCAAAAGGCCATGAAGGCATCAGCCTCCATTGGGGCGACCCCGGCCTTTTGCGCTTCTTCTCCGGTATTAACCTGCACCAAAATCGGGATCTGGCAGTCTTCCTCTTGCATAACGCGGGCTAAGGCCCGTGCGATTTTTTCCCGGTCAACACTATCAATCCGGTCGAAGACTTGGATCGCTTGACGTGCCTTATTGCTCTGTAAAGGGCCGATGAGTGCAAGTGTAACGTCGGGATAGGCTGCCCTGAGATCTGGCCATTTCTCGGCGGCTTCCTGCACCTTGTTTTCACCGAAGAGGCGATGGCCAGCGGCTAAGACGGGACGGATGTCTTCAGCTGATTTGGTCTTTGAGACTGCCATTAGCGCAATGTCAGCCGGATCGCGATCGTTGCGCTTGGCATAGCGCGCAATATCCGCCAAGACAGCGTCTAGACGTTCATCCGATGTAGCAGGCAAGTCCATTGCAAGTCCCCTATGGCAGCTCTTTCGCCGCCGCAAGCCTTTCTCGTCGCAAAGGGCCGCGAAGACGGCATGACGGGCTTTGGCTTCAGATCCTGTTCGTTGGCCCCGCAGAGCTACGTCGACCCGAAATCCTTGAAGAAATCAGTGCGTTAAGCAGAGACATAGGCGTGATCGTGCGAGACTATCGGCAAGAGAAGCCAGAGCAAACGGCGGCTATGGCGACACTGTGTGCACAGCAACGCCGCCTCCATATCTCAGGCCAGCATGGGTTTCGCCGGCACTATCCGAAGTGGAAACGCATCCCGCAGCGCCGCAGCGGCCTGACATCCTGCAGCGTCCATAGCGCTGCCGAAGCTGTGCGAGCGCGCCGTGCCAAGGTGGATATCTGTTTCGTATCGCCACTCTTTACAACACAAAGCCATCCCGGCCGCAGCGGTTTGGGTCTTTATCCCGCGCGGCAGCTCGCGCGGCTTAGCAAAAGACCGTGTTTGGCCTTAGGCGGGATCAATGCCGAAACCTTAAAGCTGGTGAAGCCGTGTGGTTGGTTTGTAGGCCATGGCGCGATTAGCGCCTTTCTAGGCAGCTAGAACTTCAGGTTTGTCCCTAAGAAGATGGACGAATCCGTCGTTGTGCGATCGCCGAACATTACATCGTCGCGGAAGGTGGACAAACGCAAGCTTCCACCAAGCGAGAGGCGCGGCGTGAGAAGATAGCTTGCGCCCCATTCCACCGCATAGGATTCGTCATGAACCAGGCCCAAGCCGCGGCCAAGACTGCCAAGGCCTAAATTCGTCGCCTGGGTTCCACTGAGAGCCAAAGTGGTTTGCCAGCTGTCCCCTAAATACCGCATGTCGAGACCAAGTCCGGTTAGACCGAAATCATAGTCGATGTCAGTCATGCGGCTAAGCGCGGCATCCACCTGAAACCGAGCGAAGTCGACACTAAGGCCCAGATTATAGGCCTGATCATCATCAGACCCCAAAACGAAGGCGGACGACGGCGATACCCCGGACACGGCAACAGGTTTGCTGATCAAGGAAACACCAAAATTGGTTCTGTCTGGTCCGGCATCACGCTCATAAAGGCTGAGTTGGGACCCAATGTTGCGCGGCGTGAACAAACCAAAGGATGTGGGTGAGGTGATTGACGCTGTGCTGTCCAAGGGTGCTAAGCGCCGGTCAGCAATCGCTTCAAGGCGCATCAGGGCTGCTTGATCGACCGCTGTGGGGACTGCGTCTTTAAAGATCAAAAAGTCGTCAGCGCCCGCATCAGCGAAGGCGGCAGAAGGCGCGCTAAGCATCCAAAATGCTATGGCAGCACCAAAAAGGCTGCTGAAAGTTACTTTAATACCGATCATGATCCTGCGGTACTCGCGACTACGATGAACATAATTTAGCGCCAAGTCCTTGCAAGGGTGTGACTAATTTTTGACAGGCCGATGTTCT
>CAKZYD010000040.1 GCA_937884085.1 uncultured Sphingomonadales bacterium
GGCGCATCCCGGCGCTTGCCGTCATCTTATTCTTCCTGTTCATCTCTGCTGCGAAAGGCATTCTGCTGCCGTTTGTCGCTGGCCTTGCCATCGCCTATCTTTTTGACCCACTGGCAGACCGTTTAGAGGCTTTGGGCCTCAAGCGCTGGGCCGCCGTTGGTATCATCTTGGCGCTCTTCTTCGTTTTTATCACCTGTTTCTTTCTGTTGTTGGCGCCGTTGGTTGGCCAACAAGTCAGTGCGCTCATGCAGTTGCTTCCCGGCTATGTGTCTGACCTAAGAGGCTTTTTTGATAGGATGCTAGAGCAGGCCGGCCAAGAGCGGGTGCAAGGCTTTGCCGAAGATTATTCCGGCAAAATTATTGGCTTTGTTGGCGATGCCGCGACGCGGTTCCTCACTGGCTCGCTTAAGATATTCAACGTCTTGTCCTTGCTGTTGCTCACGCCGCTGGTGGCGTTCTACGTGCTGCGCGATTGGGACGTGATGTTGGCGCATATCGATAGCTGGCTGCCCCGTAAACACCATGACACCATCAAAGCCTTGGCTGTGGACGTTGATAAAGCGCTCTCTGGCTTTGTGCGCGGTCAGCTGCTGGTGGCCAGCATCATGGGCACGCTCTATGCCATAGGTTGGTCCATCATTGGGCTGGATTATGCGGTCGTCCTTGCCATTATTGCCGCGCTGCTTTGCTTCATTCCCTATATCGGTCCTCTCACGGGCTCGTTGCTCGCGCTTCTTGTCGGTTTTGGTCAGTTCGGCGAAGACCCTGTGCGTTTAATTGACATTGCCGGCGTTCACGTGGCCGTCCAGCTTCTGGAAGGAAATTTTCTAACCCCACGTTTGGTTGGTCAGCGCGTTGGCTTGGATGATGTTTGGGTCATCTTTGCAGTGCTTGCGGGCGCCGAACTCATGGGCTTTGTCGGCATCTTAATTGCTGTGCCATTTGCTGCAATTGTTGCCGTTCTGCTGCGCTTTGGATTGTCGCAATATCTCAAAAGTGACCTCTATGGCCCGCATCCCCCTGCGCAGGATGAAGCCGGGCTATGATGGCAGACCAATTGCCGCTCGATTTGGAGTGGCCTAGCGATTATTCCGATGAAGCCTTCATTCAGGGCCCGGCCAACCAAGCCGCCTATGACTGGATAAAGCGTTGGCCCGACTGGCCGCAAAACACGCTTGCCATTTCCGGCGGGCGCGGCGCTGGAAAAACGCATTTGGCAAGCTTAGCAGCAGAGCAGTCGGGTGCCATAACTCTCCCAGCCTGTTTGCTGCATCAACTAGAATGGCGTCAACATCGCCACTTTGTGATTGAAAACGGGCCACCTGAAGCGGCGGGCGAGCCCATTCTCTTTCATATCATCAATTGGGTGCGCGAGTGCGATGGCAGCCTTCTCATCACAGGCTGCAAGCCGCCAGCCCAATGGCCGGTGGCGTTAGCCGATTGCGCCAGCCGTCTGCGCGCGATGATGCACGTGGCCATTGCTGAGCCTGATGACACATTGCTTACCCAGCTGCTCTATCGGCTCTTTGAACGCAAGGGCGTCAGGCTCGCGCCAGATGTCTCGCAATACATCATTGCGCGCATTGAGCGCAGCTTCGCCGGGGTTAAATCCTGTGTTTTGCGCGTCAATCACCTCTCGATGGTCAAAAAAGCGCCGATTTCCATTAATTTAGTGCGTCAAGCTATGGGCTGGACGGCAGGGGCCTGATACACTCTGCTGTAGAGCATAGTGTTGACCATCAGCCATGCTACCCAGGAAAGACTGGGTATTGGGCCACCCGCAGGAAAGGACATCACCATGGGCGAGATGCCGCTCGACAAATCCCAAGCGCGTGAAGCGGGATGGGCGGAGCAGTTTCCCACGCCGGCGGAGCAGTTTTTCAATCGGGAGCTG
>CAKZYD010000041.1 GCA_937884085.1 uncultured Sphingomonadales bacterium
CGTTCCAGTTCGCGGAAGTCCAATGATAAAAATAGGCGCTGCATCTGTATGGCCAGGGGAGGGGGTGTCGCGAAAACATGTGGTTCGTGCTGCTTTGAAAAGATCCAGGTCGGTTTTGCGAGTGTAGCCGATCGTCGCGCGCTTGCCCGCTTTTGCCCTTTTCAACCAGGCCATGGCGGCTTTTGAATCGCCTGTTTCTTCGGACAGCATGGCCAGCGCGTGCCCGATATTCAGGCGATCATCCGGATTGGAGAGCTGCTCGAATAGTAACGTTAAGTCTTCGAGATCGCGATCCTGGTCCAAGCCATTTTTTAGTTGGGCTAGGGAGGACCATGCCTTTACATGAGCCACATCAAGGCTGAGCACTTTCCGATAGGCAGCGCGCGCAGCGTCAAAGTGCCCGAGAAACTGCTCGCCTGCCCCAAGATTGAACCAGTAACTTGGCGTGTCGGGCGCTATGGCAAGCGCCTTACGGTAGCAGGGAACAGCGTCCTGATGCAGACCTGCCATAGAATAGATGACACCGATAGCATCCCATGTCGACGCGCTGAGATTAGGGCAGCGACTGGCCCGCTGTGCCGCAGCAATTGCCTCTTCTCTTTGATCGAGCGCGAGCAAGCTGCGGCCATGCCAGGCTTCATAGCGACCGTTTTCTGGCGCAAGGGTCAGGGCCTTATCAAACAACTCAGCCGCTTTTTTATGATTGCCGTGATCGGCCGCTAAAACGCCCAAAAGGAAAAAGGCATGTGCTGATCGAGGGTTGCGTTTGAGGACCTCAATACACTCAGTATGGGTGGCTCTATAGTCCTTTTGTGCAAGCGCGGCTTCGGCCCGATCCAATGCTGCCATATCGCTAGATCGTGTCATAATGACGGGAACCTATGGTAGAAACTGACAGAAAACGTACCGACTTGAGGTCTTTTTGCATCAGCTTCCATATTGCTAGATCGTGTCATAACGATAGGGGTCATTGGCAGAAACCCATAGGAAACGTGCCAGTTTGAGGTATTTTTGCATCAGCCGGCGAATTTTTACAGAGCTTTCTTAAACAAGCCATCGCCAATTTCTTCCACTTAAGGCAGCCTTTGTCCGACCCCATGGGCGTCTTTAGGCAAAGACAAATATCAAATTGGAAGGCAAACAATAAAATGAAAAGTATTGGACTGCTTAAAACAGCAAGCGTGATTGCAATCGCCGCCACCAGCGGCGCGGCGAGCCTGCCTGCCTTGGCACAGGACGGTGCCGATGGCGGCGTTGTCGACGATACCATCATCGTAACGGCGACGCGGCGCGCCGAGGGTGTGCAAGATATTCCGCTCAACATTGCGGCTATTGGTGAAGCTCAAATCGAAGAACAGGGCTTTAATGAGCTGGCCGATACCCTGGCCTATGTGCCCGGTATTAATGTTGTTGATCGCGGCGGCCGTCAGGGCAATCCGATTATTGTTCGTGGCTTGAATGCAGAGACGCTTGGGCCAGGCGACGGCAACAATGATGGCGGCGGAACGGTTGCAACCTATCTTGGGGAAATTCCTGTCTTCGTTGACCTCAAACTGAACGACATGCAGCGCGTCGAGGTTCTGCTAGGGCCACAGGGCACGCTTTATGGTGCTGGCACACTGGGGGGTGCTATTCGCTATATCCCCAACAGGCCCGACTTTGAGGGCGACCTCTTTACTGTGCGCTCAGACATTTACCAATATTCCGAGGCTGATGATCTTAGCACAGAGTTTGGATTTACCTTCAATAAGTCGCTTGCTGACAATCTCGCCATTCGTGGTTCATTGGATTTCCAAGACGATAGCGGTTTCATCGACTATCCATTGGTGGTGAGAGAGATAGGCGTCTCCGAGCCGGATCCCGATTTCAGCGATCCCGCTGCCCGTGCGGCCAACCTCAACCCGCTTACAGATGTGAATACCGAAGAAACGCTGTCGGGTCGCCTTGCTGTGCGTTGGGCACCGACAGACCGGATCGATGGAACACTGACCTATTATAGGCAGGAAGCAGACATTGGTGGTCGTCAGGTCTCCGGGCTGCGAAGCGGCTTGCCAGTTGGTGAGTACGAATCAGCGCTGCGGGTCCCTGAACCGAACGAGATTACCAATCAATTGCTGGCCCTTGAGGTGACAGCTGATCTTGGCTTTGCTGAGCTGACATCGGCATCAGGCTTTAGCAAATTCGAGGATGAAGGTCAGCGGGATCAGACGGACCTTCTCATTACGTTGGAATTTGGCTATGAGCTTTTCCCCACCTTCACGGCCTTTACGAGAGAAGTGGGCCGCGAGGAACGGTTCAACCAGGAGCTTAGGCTTGTTTCCACCCATGACGGTCCATTCAACTGGATTATCGGTGGATTTTACAACAAGTTCGAATTGGTCGGTTCGTCGGCGGAGTTTACAAAAGGATACTCTGAGTTTCTTGGGCTGACACCAGGAGATGA
>CAKZYD010000042.1 GCA_937884085.1 uncultured Sphingomonadales bacterium
CAGAGCGGGGGGAGGGGATAACGCGGGCGTTACCCCGGTAAAGAGGCTGGCTTAGCAGCTGGCTGGGCCTTGCTTGCAGCTGCCTCTTTCGTCGGGGCAGGCGGCGTATAGGCAATCACAAGGTCGCCTGGCTCCATGCGCGGGCGTCCTTCTTTTGCGGTGGAAAAGGCGAGCTTGCCCGATTTCTTCAAGACCATGAGGATTTCGGCATCCTCATGTTTGTCGGCAATGTACCGTTCATAGGTGTATTCTTCAGTCAGCTTGGTCTTTTGAAACCGCCAGCCGGCGAACTGGCGGCGCTGCAATTCATCAAGCGCAGCGCCAGAGCGGAACAGCGTTTGCCCGCGCACGGTAAAGCCAATGCCATGGGGGTGATCTTCATCCGTCTTCCCAAGTTGATAGACGTTGGTGCGGCCAATTTCGTGCGCGAACTCCCGGCAGACCAAGGCGTTGTATGCCTCATTCCCGGTTACCGCGAGCAAGGTGCCATAGGCTTCGGTATCTACATGGTGTTCCGTGGCTTCGGCGAGGATTTCCCCATAATAGGTCGCCACATTGCCTTGCCGGGCTGGGCGAAGCCGATGCCATGAGGTGTCTGCCACCAGCGCTTTGATGTCCAGTTCTTCCAGCAGTTTGGCGAGAGTCACACTCCAGCGTGATGAGCCAACAATGAGGACGCCTGGTTTGGCCGAAGCAGCAATGCCAAGCGCTCTGGCAAGCGGTTTCGCGGTAAAGCCATGCGCGACAACGGTCGCAAACACGATGGCGAAGGTGAGGGGGACGAGCCGCCCTGCATCAGCATAGCCTATCTCTTGAAGGCGGCTGGCGAACAGGCCGGATAAGGCAACCGCCACAATCCCGCGCGGCGCTATCCAGCCAATGAGCAGCTTTTCGCGCCAGTTCAGCTCCGTCCCAATGGTGCTGAGGAAGACGCCGATAGGCCGCACCAGAAACAGCGTCGCCAGAACGAAAGCCAGCATGCGCCAATCCGCGCTTAGGAAATCAGCTTTCGTCAGGCTAGCGCAAAGAATAACAAAAACGCCGGACACCAAGATGATGGTCATATTCTCTTTAAAGCGGCGCAGTTCCGGCAGAGAAGCGATGCGGGCATTGGCCAGATAGATGCCCATGGCGGTCACTGCCAGTAGACCGGTCTCGTGTTCAATCGCTTCAGCTGTGCCAAAGCATAGTAGCACGGCGGTGAACAGCGCAGGGCTTTTTAGGAAGTCAGGCACCAGGCCGCGCGGAAAGACATAGGCAACGGCCAATCCCATGGTCACGCCAATGCCCACTGCGACCACGCAGGCGAAGGCAAGTAGGCCAAGCGTTTGGCCAATCCCGCCGCCTTCGGCTGCGCTGATAACATATTCAAACACCAAGACGGCAAGCAGGGCGCCGATGGGGTCGTTAATGATGCCCTCCCACTTCAGCACGGTGCGCGGCCGGGCCGAAAGATTGGCTTGCCGTAGGAGCGGTATAATGACCGTCGGGCCCGTCACGACCAAAAGCCCAGCAAACAGGATTGCGACAGGCCAGGACAGGCCGGCTGCATAATGGCCTGCCAAGGCGCCAAGCCCCCAAGCAATGGCCGCGCCGGGGAAGACCATCCGTCTCACCGACCGGCCGACCCCACTGATTTCCTTAAAGTTGAGCGAGAGGCCGCCCTCAAACAGGATGATTGCAACGGCCACAGACACCATGGGCCTTAGAAATTCACCGAAATTCGCTTCCGGCTGAATAAGACCCAAGAAAGGCCCAGCCACGATGCCGGACACGGACATCAGCACAATGGCTGGCAGATTAAAGCGCCAGGCCAGCCACTGTGAGCCAATGCCCAGCACACCAACCAAAGCCAAAATGTTTACGACATTGCTCAAAAGTGCCCGTTCACCCCATCAAACCTTGCGGTTCAGCTTCGACCCTTACTCTAGAGAAAGGTTGCCTTGATTGCATCGAAAATGAATTGTGCTGCCAGGGCCGCTAAAATCACGCCGAGCACCCGTGTGATGGAGGCTGCGATTGTCTTGCCAATGAGGGCCATCAAGGGCGCTGCTGCTAAAAACAAGACAAAGCACATGAGGATGGTGACGCTCGCAGCAGCCCACACCCCGGCGATCGCGATGGAATTGCCCGCATTCTGCGCCGTTAGCAGCATGATAGAGGCAATTGCGCCCGGCCCTGCAATGAGCGGGATGCCGAGTGGGAAGACAGAAATATCGTCTAGGTCGTCATGGTCTTCCTGGAATTTCTCTGTCCGCTCATCACGCCGTTCGGTGCGCTTTTCAAAGACCATTTCCAGGGCAATGATAAACAGCATCACCCCGCCGGCAGCCCGAAATGCATCCAGAGAGATGCCAAGCGCGCCTAAAAAGGCGGTACCAAAAAGCCCGAAGAACCCGAGAATGGTGGCGCCGATGATGACAGAGCGCACAGCCATCTTCCGCCCATAGGCCTTGGGCGTGCCGTCTGTCAGGGACGCAAAAATTGGCATTACGCCAGGCGGGTCAATAACGACAAAAAAGGTGACAAAGGCGGAAATGAAAGCCGCCGTGAACCCCGTCTCCATGACTAAAGTTCTTCTGCAATAGCAAGGCCGCGCCGCCGCGTTGCGCAGGTTAAGGTGTTGCGCAGTAAGCAGGCAATCGTCATCGGCCCAACCCCGCCTGGCACTGGTGTAATGGCGCCTGCAACCGCCTGCGCTGCCGCAAAATTCACATCGCCGACCAGCCGCGTTTTGCCTTCGCCGCGCTCGGGCGCTGGGATGCGGTTTATGCCGACATCAATGACCGTTGCGCCCGGCTTAATCCAATCGCCGCCAATCATGTTGGGGCGCCCGACAGCGGCGACAAGGATATCGGCGGTGCGGCACAGGTCTGGCAAATCCTGGGTGCGCGAATGGGCGATTGTCACCGTCGCGCTTTCCTGCAGCAGAAGCTGCGCCATGGGCTTGCCGACAATGTTAGAGCGGCCAACCACGACGGCATT
>CAKZYD010000043.1 GCA_937884085.1 uncultured Sphingomonadales bacterium
GCGTTGTTGCGGCCGCTAGAGCAGGAAAGACGGCTTGATGATTATCGACCGGAAGCTGACTTCGAAGAGATTATGGCAAATGCCGAGTATCAAGACCCGTTATCGGCGGTCCAATATCTCGATTTTAAAACCTGGCTGGTGGGAGATATTCTCACAAAGGTTGACCGCACAAGCATGGCCAATTCGCTCGAGGTGCGGGTGCCGTTGCTAGATGCTGACTTCCTCAAATGGGCTGGCTCGGTCCCCTCGCATCTGCGGCTAAAGGGCGGGGAGGGCAAATGGCTGCTCAAAAAGGCATTTGAAGACGTCTTGCCGGACTCGATTTTATACCGAAGGAAAATGGGGTTTGCGTCGCCCATTGACCGGTGGATGATGGGGCAATTGAAATCAGAAGCCCAGGCTGCCTGTCGTTCAGAACTGTTGCGGGATTTAGGTCTGATTGCCACTGAAGGCGCTTCAACTCTTTTGAATGAGCATCTCAGCGGCCGCCGCCTTCACGGCCGGATTTTATTTGCACTCATTATGCTGCACAAAAGTTTGGATGGTATCGCTGGGCACAAAAAAGCCGCCAGCCCTAGTCTAGCGGCTTGAAGCGCCTCATGTCGCGCGCAGCGTTTAATCCCTAATTGCTATCAGGGCCCGCGGCTGGCTGAATTTCTGACAGTTCGCGAATAGCTTCGTCATCCGCGAAAATAATATTGCCTTGCTCGGTCGCATCACTGCCAAGACCACGAACAACGCCATAAATAATAACGAAAGCCAAGACCCAACCGAGCACAGCACCGGTGATAATCATCAGCAGCGAGCTGCGCGGCGCAAGCTTTCCTTCATCGTTTTTCTTAGCGGTAAGTGCCATATTATGTGGCGTCCTTTCGTACTCTTTCCGAGCTTGACCCGGCATAGACTGAGGCTGGTCACTCTACCCTAAGCAACTATGGTTAACACATCGATACTCAACACGGTGCCCATCCCCTTGTCAGGGCTGCGCTACCTTATAACAAAGCAAAAAACAGGCCAAAAAAGAAATCTGACGCAAAATCAGGGCCATAGGTCGTGTGTCCCAAAACGAGACGCCACAGGCCTGACATAGTTTTGTAAAGGCTATCGACAACTCCAGCCCGTTAAATTCGGTTTACGTATGTTTCCGAAAAATCCGTATGGGGATTGGAGCAGAAGACTTGCGAGTCAATATTATTCAATAAAGCGAATGAGATAGACAGTAAGTACATCTATGGCGCGCTACTCACCCTCGGCAGCTGGCGGCCCACGCCATGGTTTCAAATCACTTTTCCCGGGTTCATAATACCCTTGGGATCAAGCGCTGATTTTATCAGCCGCATAGCGTTTAAAATTTCTACTGGTTTGGTCGACGCCAGAACGTCTTTTTTAAGCACGCCGATGCCATGTTCCGCGGAGATAGAGCCGCCAAAGTCCTGCACCTTGGCGTAGACCAAATTGGACACCTCAAGGCGTTTTTCCGCGAATTCTTCGTCGGTAATGTCCGGCCATCTGCGCACGTTATAATGCAGGTTTCCATCGCCGATGTGGCCGAAGACGTTGAGTTCGACACCAGGAATGAAATCTTCAAGGGCACCCGCAGTTGCTTGCATAAATGCTGGCATTTTGCTCACCGGAACCGAGATGTCGTGTTTGATGGCTGTGCCGGCTTTCTTCTCTGCTTCGGGTATTCCATGGCGGATGCGCCAGAGGGTATTGGCCTGGGCAACATTGGCGGCCAGGGCGCCGTCTAAGACCAGATTCTTGTCCAGTGCTGTTGTTAAAATGTCCTCTAAGCGCCGGCGCAGCAGGTCGTGGCTGCGAGGGCTGCCAAGCTCGATCAGAGCATACCAGTCATACGGTTTCGCCAGTGGGTCAGTGCAGCCTGGAATATGCTGAAAAACCAAATCCAAGGTCGGCCGGGCCATGATTTCAAAACTGGTGACATGGTCGCTGGACGCCTCACGCGCCAGGGCCAAGAGTTCCACAGCCGCTTTGGGACCAGGCACCGCCGCGAGCGCTGTTGCGTTGGCCTTAAGGCTGGGAAATAAAGCAAGGGTAGCTGCTGTAATAATACCGAGCGTGCCTTCCGCGCCGATCAGGAGCTGTTTCAAATCATAGCCGGTGTTGTCTTTTCTTAGCCCGGTCAAGTCGGCGAACAAATCGCCATTTGGCAGCACTGCTTCGACGCCAAGGACGAGGCTGCGCATATTGCCATATTTGAGAACGTTTACACCGCCTGCATTGGTCGAAATCGCACCGCCAATCTCTGCGGTGCCTTCCGCGCCGAGCGACAGTGGAAATAAGCGCCCGACCTTTGCAGCTTCGTCTTGAACCTCTTGCAATGTGAGGCCTGCATCAACGGTGATCGCATAATTGAGTGGATCAACATCGCGTATCGTCCGCATGCGGGTGAGCGAAACGACCACTTCATTGCCGCTTGAGCCGGGGACGCTGGCTCCGCACAAGCTGGTGTTCCCGCCTTGCGGTACCAGTGCGATGTTAAATTCATTGGCTGTTTTGACGATACGGCGCACCTCATCGGTGGTGCGCGGCTTTAGCAGCATTGCCGCAGCGCCATGATAGGCGCCGCGCCAATCGCTCAAATGCGGGGCCATCACATCTTGATCTGTGCTCCAGCCTTTCGGCCCGACAATCCGGCGGAACCGCTCTAAGGCATCGGCAGGGGGTTTAGGCGCGGGGGTCTCTGTCATATGTCCTTAGGGTGATGCCTGACTTCCGGTGGCTGCTCGCCGCAGCCTATCGTTAATAGCCCTGCCTAATCCTTTTTCCGGTATCGGTGCAACGGCTATGGCCGCCGTACCCGCCGCATTTGCTTCCGCAAGACAATCAAATAGGTTTTTTGCCGCTTCTTGCAGGTTGCCGCTGCTTGATAACATCGCATCGCCATCGATTAGGCCGAAGCCGATCATAAACTCATCGTCCGTTGGCGTTGTTGCATTGAGTCGCAACGGTGCATCGGGCGCATAATGTGCCAGCAATTGCCCTGGGGATCTGATTCTCTCATCTGCCTCCAAAAGCGGGGCGCCGCTTGCTTCTTCCAAGTCTTCGCGCGTAACAGCGCCCTCCCGCAGTAGGTGCGCGCGTTCTCCGCGAATCTCAAGAACCGTTGATTCCAGTCCGATAGCACAAGGGCCGCCATCTAAAATCAAACTGACAGCGTCACGCAGGCCGTCAGCAACGTGCCGAGCACGTGTTGGGCTGAGCTTGCCTGATGGGTTGGCGCTCGGGGCTGCAATGGGCCGGCCAAAACGATGGAGCACTTGCCGGGCAGCGCTATGTCCCGGTGCGCGAATGGCGATCGTATCTAAGCTCGCTGTGACGAGTGGGTGAATTGCGCTTTCGCGCCGTTTCGGCAGAACTAATGTTAAAGGTCCTGGCCAAAATGCCTCTGCAAAGGCTTCTGCCAACGGTGAAAACCGAGCATGCGCTTTGGCCATCTCCAGGCCTGTGACATGGCTTATAAGAGGATTGAAGGTCGGTCTGTTCTTAACCGCAAAAATCCCGGCAACCGCTTCGCCATCGGTTGCATCTGTTGCCAAGCCATAGACTGTCTCCGTCGGGAGGCCAATCAATCCGCCATTTTTGAGAATAGCAACTGCTTGCTCAATGCTGTCTTCTGTTATTGGAAGCACGTCTGGCATGGATATGTGGCCCCGTCGCCGCCTTGAAGAACCGTTGTGCGATCAATGTTTGCGTTGGAGACCAGAAAAATACCAGCCCTTTGTAGAAGGCACAAAAAAACCGGAGCGCCCCCGATGAGTTATTCTGCCCCCACAGAGACTATGCGTCATACACTTGAGTTTACCGCTGGGCTTGGTGAATTGACGCGGTGTCCCCCATTTCAGGATCTGTCTGCTGATTTGATTGATGGCATCCTGGAACAAGCTGGCAAGTTTGCAGGCGGTGTCTTCGCACCCTTAAACCGTGTTGGGGACATGCAGGGCTGCTTGCTTGAAAATGGGATCGTCCGGTCGCCGAGCGGCTTTGCAAGCGCCTACCGTGAGTTAGTTGAGGCGGGATGGAACTGCGTCTCTGGGTCACCGGATTTTGGCGGGATGGGCATGCCCTACGTCATGCAGATAGCCATTCAAGAAATGATGACTGCGGCCAACATGGCCTTCTCCCTGTGTCCAATGCTTACGCAAGGCGCCATTGAAGCATTGACAACGCACGGAACCGACCAGCAGAGGGCGCTTTACTTGCCAAACCTGATATCTGGTGAGTGGAGCGGGACCATGAACTTGACTGAACCACAGGCCGGGTCTGACGTGGGCGCCTTGCGGACAAAGGCCGAGCCGCAGCCCGACGGCACCTACCGCATCAAGGGCCAGAAAATCTATATCACATGGGGCGAGCATGAATGCTCCAGCAATATCATTCACTTGGTCTTAGCCCGGCTTCCCGGCGCGCCCGCCGGAACCAAGGGTATCTCGCTCTTCCTCGTACCAAAGTTCCTGGTCAAGGAAGACGGAACGCTAGGCCCGCGCAATGATGTGAAATGCGTGTCCATAGAGCATAAGCTCGGTATTCATGCATCGCCCACATGCACCATGAGTTTTGGCGATAGCGATGAGTGTGTTGGCTATCTCATCGGTGAAGAAAATCGCGGTATGGCCTGTATGTTCACCATGATGAACAACGCGCGTATTGCGGTGGGGCTACAAGGGGTTGCAATCGGGGATCGGGCCTATCAGCAAGCTTTGGCCTACGCGCGCGATAGAGTTCAATCGAAAACGCTAACCGGCGCGGATCAATCTGCTCGGATCATTGAGCACCCAGATGTGCGGCGCATGCTGCTGACAATCAACGACAAAGTGGAGGCCTGCCGCGCTCTCGTCTACGGGACTGCGAGAGCAGTGGACAGCGCGCATCATCATCCTGACGCGGATGTGCGCGCAGCGTCGCAAGGGCTGGCCGACCTCCTCACACCGGTCGCAAAGGCGCATTCCACGGACATTGGCGTCGAGATGACCTCGATGGCGATCCAAGTATTCGGCGGGATGGGCTATGTGGAAGAAACCGGCGTTGCCCAGCATCTTAGAGACTCGCGCATTGCACCCATTTACGAAGGCACAAATGGTATTCAAGCGCTTGACCTGGTTGGCCGAAAACTGAATATGGACGGCGGCAAACACTGGAAGCGATTGTTTTCGGAAATGCGCCAATTCACTGCCGATTTGCCAAGCAGTGGCCCGCTTGCAGCCCTGGAGCCTTATTTGGATGACGGCGTGGAGGCGCTTCAAACCGCCGCTGTTAACCTGTTTGGCAGTGATGAAGAGGAAATCCTGGATACTGCAGCTGGTGCCACACCCTTCTTACGCATGTTTGGTGTCATTTTCGGCGGCTACTTGCTTGCAGTTGAAGCGAAAGCCGCCAAAGCCTTGCTCGAAAAAGGCGAGGGCAATCCCTCGTTTCTTGAAGCGAAACTCAACACAGCGCAGTTCTACGCCGAACAGATTATGCCGCAAGGCACCGCTTTGTTAGGGCCAATTACGCGCGGTGCAGCGACGCTGTACGCTATCTCTGAGGAGCAATTTGCTGCCTAGGCCGTAAACTCATAAATGGAGATGCCCGTGACGCAGCGCAAAATAAAGCC
>CAKZYD010000044.1 GCA_937884085.1 uncultured Sphingomonadales bacterium
GCGTCAAACTGACAAAACTATACCCATCAATCTGAATGATTCAGAGGACTAGCGTTCAGCCAAACCAAAGGGAACGACCGGCCCCAGCTGCACCAAGGGTGCAGGGCCAAGGCGAATCACCCCGTCGTTTATCTGAATCGGTAGGGGAACGTCGTCTTCCGCTTTCTTCCCAGCGCGCATAAGGCGCAAGGTAATGAGGGCGAACTCTTCGGCGTCTGGCGGCAGCACCCCTGTTTTATCAAGAGCGTAGGTGAGGGCGGCAAGGCCTCTCACGGTGACGGTAATATCGCCTTTGGGTCGCAGTGTATCATCTAGTTTTACAGAGCCGCTTGTGCTGCCGAACATGATATCGCCCCACGCCCCATCCAAACGCAGAATATCAACGCTGCCGCCTTCTAGCTGCCACAGTCTTAGGCCTTGGTTGGTGAGCGGCGCATAGCTTGGCAGGTTGATTTGCAGGCCGATGTGACCCTTTGCGATCTTCGGCGGCAGTGGACCGGTATCGCGGTCTTCCAGCAGAAGATCGGCAAACTGGCTATCAATCAAAATGCGGGGCGCTGGCTGGCCTTCTGGGGCGCGGCGGCCTTCTAGAGGCCAATTCATATGAAATTGGAGCTGTTTGGCGCTAAAGGCTCCTAGGCCAAAAACTGTCCCCCTGCCCCTTGGGAGATCGACCACAGTTGATATCCGCGCCAGCGCTTCATCCTCTGACCGGAGTGAGGTTTGCATCGCCGGTGCCTCAAACGCCAAATTGGCCTCGCCACTTTTCCCATTCGGCAGCGGCGCAGCAGCCGATACGGCAAAGCGCGGCTTCTCTATAGAGAGGATGGTCAAGTCTTGTCGCATGAGTTGGCGCACCAAGACGGCGCTATCGGCTTCGACAGCGAGGCTCAGCAGTGCGTTGCTGCGCAATAGGCTGACGTCCTTGTATAGCGCTTCTAGTCGAAACGGGAAACCACCAATGCTGCGCGATCCATACTGAATGTCAAAGCCAAGGGCGGCGGCACGTGCTTCAAACGTTGGGAGCGCCGCTTCAAACCGGCTCTTGAAGAAAAACCATTGGCCAATCACAAAGGCTATGAGAAGCACAATGGCAAGAATGAGGGTCCGGGGCCGCAAACGCATGAGCGCTCAATGGCAGATATGACAGCACAAGCCAATGGGCAAACCGTGCCAGCAGGCTTGGCTGCCGATGGTAGTCTATTGGTGTTTGGCTACGGTTCTCTGATTTGGAAGCCAGAGTTTCTCTTTCGCCAAGACTTATACGCCCATATCGACGGCTTTCTTCGGGATTTTTGTCTGCATTCTATTGAACATCGCGGAACGCCCGAGCGCTCTGGCTTGGTATTGGGATTGGCGCCCGGCGGTGCATGTCGGGGCGTGGTTTTTGAAATTCCTTCAGGACAGGCAACGACGGCTTTGGCGGCGATGGATGCACGTGAGTTGGTGACCAGCGCTTATGTTCCGCGAGAGGTTACCGCGCGAACCGCGGTAGGTCTGATCCGGGCCAGGACTTATGTTTGCGACATCGCCCATCCCCAGTTTGCTGGCCGATTGTCAGTGGAGCAAGCGACTGCACGCATTGTGGGCGCCCGTGGGCAGTATGGGGCTAATGAAGATTACGCGTTCGAAACCGTGCGCGCGCTGCGCAACCGGGGTATTCACGATGGCCGGCTTGAGGCCATTACAGCCTCTATCGCTCAGGAGATGAGAAAAGGCGCTTAGTAGACGCCGTCAATCACTGCGCCAGAATCGGTTTCTTTGACTTTGCCAGCAGCTTCGAAACCTGGCTGTGCACCGCCGGATTGGCCGATGAAAGTGAGGTTCTGCGGCGCGTCATTGAAGCGCTGCATCGCTGGTAACAGCTTACCCGGTGCTGGGGCCTCACTTTCTCCGCTTTGCTCTGATGCAGCATTTTGCGCTGGCTCATCCATGGCATCGAAGACCTGTTTCAAGGCATCAAGTTTTGCAGGGTCTTCTTTTTCCACGTCGAGTGGAGCCGCTGCCGGTGTCACTGCAGCAACGGATTGAACGGTTGCACCTGGCGCAAAGTCTGGCGTTTCAGAAAGCGCTGGTGCGGCCTCGGCGACTTGTGCCTCCGTTACAGCCTGACGCTCTGCTTGCGCGGCGGCCCATTGTTCCACAGTTTCCTTGATGGACAGCGGAGTGTCCCGCGGGCTGACTGGAACCGATGCATCGGCGATTGCAGCTTCCTTTGCGGCTTTCTCTTCGGCTGCAAGGCGCGCTAAGCGCTCTTCCTCCGCCTTGGCTTCTGCCCATACGGCAACGTCTTCTGCAATGCTGGTGGGCGTTTCACGCGCCATCAACGGTTGCCCTACGCTTGCCAGCTCGGCAGCTTTTTTAGCCCTGCGCTTGGCTTTGGCCTGCGCGAATTTCTCTGCTTCGCGCTCAGCTTTTGCCCACTGCTTAACCGTTTTGTGGATGGAGGCGGGCGTGTCACGCGCATCTAAAGGCTGCGAAGCGGCAATGATATCTGCCGTCTTGGCGGCTTTTTCTTCTGCAGACAGCGTGCTGACCGCTTTGGTCTCTTGTGCTGCTGTGGTTGGTGCCGGGGCCTCTAGCTGCGGCACTGGCGCTGCTAAGGGTTCAGATGCAACCTCGCTGCTTGCCATCATAACAGCTGGCAGATCCCTGGTTTTGGCAGGCGCATCCTGCCGCGATTTCATGACCATGGCTCGAGCGAATTGGTTGACGACAGCGTTATAGTCACTGCTGGCAACAAACGCGGTTTCCGCGGCGTTACTTTTGGCCAATTCCTCATTCGGTAAGCGACCTTCACCCGCTGTTGGCGGCCGCACCCAGCACTCTGCTCCGCGCTCTTTTAATTGAGCGCAGATGTCGAGCGCTTCTTGTTTGTCACGCAGTGGTCCTGCATTCAGGCGGAAGAAAAAGCCAACCGGCCCCTCGGTTGCGGGCGGGTGCGTTACTTCGGACCGGCGCGGTTCCAGCCCGCCTAGGATGGATGCGTATTTGCTCGATAGATAGGCCCAGCCTGGCGCCAGGTGTTCAAGCTTGCGATAGGCGGCTACCTGAACAGCCCATCCGGTGGGGTCCATCAGCGGCGGCACGCCAGCCAAATCAGGGGCACCTTCGACTGGCAATAAACGCCGAACGCTTTCCTCAACCCAGGCAGCGTTGTCGCCGCGCACATAAACGGCATTGGCATTCTGCGAGCTATCTGTCTTCGGCGCCTGTGCACCCACGACTAAGGCGGATAGGCGCGCACGGGGGTTCATGGCCCGAAGCATATCCGCGTAGAGCAGATTGGCGCGCACGCCAGACACATCCAGGTCGATAGCGGAAAGGGCTGCCGCCTTATCATAGTCACCTGACAGAGCATAGGCGAGGGATAGGTTTTGGCGGTCACGCGCCGTGGCACGGGGGTCGCGCACTACATCTTCAAGCAGACGAATGCCCGTTTGCATATCGCCCGTCATGACCATGGAGAGGCCGTGATTAGAGGCTAGTGCCAAGCTGCCGGGGAATTGCGCCATCGCGTCCGCATAAATGGCTGCAGCGCCTTGATGGTCGCCTAACACATCCAAGGCGACGCCAAGTACGCCCATGGATTTGGCATCGTTTGGGTCCAGCTGGACAGCGCGCCTTGCACTTTCAACGGCAAGGCCAGGCTGGCCAATATAAAGCTGCGCCTGGGCAAGCCCGCGCAACGCCGGCGCGCCGGCGCCAGCCTTTGCAGCTTTTACAAAAACGTCGGCGGCATCGGTATTTTGGCCAATTGCCAGAAGAGATTGACCGAGACCAAGTAAGGGCGCGCCGCGCGCAGAAGAATACGCCAGATTTTTCGCATGTGCAGACCGAAAATACTGGATTGCAGTGCTATGATCACCGCGCGCTGCTGCAGCATATCCGAGGTCTACAAGCGACTTTTCAGTCTTCACCGCGTCTAGGGAGCGCCGGGATAAATCGCTGGTCGCGTCGTGCGCACAGGCCGAC
>CAKZYD010000045.1 GCA_937884085.1 uncultured Sphingomonadales bacterium
ACCAACATTTCGGCGCTGATATCGCCTGTGTGCGCGCCGCTTGTGTTGGGGTGACAGTCTTGACCCCCGATAGGCGTCTGCGGTGCGGCCTGGCAGGCTGCCGCAATTAAGGTGAAAGGGGGGCACACTAAGACATCGCAAGGCGCAGGCGATGCCTGCAATCGGTCGGATAGCGCTCTCAGCTCAGCCAAAGCGCTGGACAGGCCGTTCATTTTCCAATTGCCGGCGACGAGGGGGGTGCGGGACTGGCCAGCTGTCATGTTCTTTATCCTTCCACGCTTTCTTTTGTTGCGCGGCTATTCGTGCCCGTGCTTATACCGGTCAAGATGCTATTGGCTAGCCCCGTAAGCGCAATTCAGGCCTGAGATATTAGTGGGTACACTCTATGATTGAGATTATACGCAAGCGCCTCAACTCTGTCTTCGTTCTTTTGCTGCTCGGGCTCCTCATTGCGTCCTTTGCCTTTTTCGGCATTGGCGATGTGGTTCAGGTTGGTCAGGGCGATACCATCGCGAAAATTGGTGATCGTCGCATCACGCTGGTTGAGCTGGCCCGCTCGTTTGAGGGCTTTGTGGAGCGCCAGCGCGCGGAAAATCCAGAGATAACCGCTGCAGCCGCCATTCGGTCCAACGTTGATTTGGCGATCTTGCAACAACTAGTACAGCAGGCGGTGGTGTCTGAAGCAGCCAATGAAACCGGGATTGCCGCCTCCCCGCGCCGCACCAAGGCAATGATTGCCTCCCTGCCGACGTTTCAATTGGCAGGTAAATTCGACCAATCCACCTATCAAAGCGCGCTTGCGCGGCTCGGCATTACGGAAGAGCAGTTGGTTGAAGATATGGCGCAGCAGCAAGTCATCGACCAAGTGGAAACCGTGCTGCGTGGCGCGGCTGTGGTGCCAGATGCGCTTGCCCAGGCGCAACTTTCCGTGATGCTGGAAACGCGGACAGCCGATGCCATTTTGGTGCCGTTCTCAAATTTTGAGGAGACTATTGATGCGCCAGACACGGAGGCGTTGGAGAAATTCTTTGAAACAATTCAAGGCCGCTATACAGCGCCGGAATATCGCGATTTTACCGCGCTCTATCTGAACCCGGAGGTCGTGGCATAGGACATCACGGTTTCTGAAGAGGATTTGCAGCAGGCCTTTGATTACCGCAAAGGCGAGTTTGGTGACCCGGCCTCTGTGGACCTGCAGCTGATGGTGTTTGATACCAAAGAAGAGGCAGATGCTTTTAAAGCCAAGGCCGTCAACGGCGCTTTGTTCCTAGAATTGGCGCAAGAGGCAGGCACCTCCCTGCAAGATTTGTCTCTTGGACGGTTTACCAAGGAGGAAGCGCAAAGCCTCTATGAAGATAACATTGCTGAGGCTTTGTTTGCGCTCGACACTGGTGACGTGTCAGAGCCGCTTGAAGGCCCCTTCGGCTATCAGGTGTTCCGTATTGCTGGGAAAACCGAAGAAACGCTGAAGACCTTTGAAGACGTGAAAGAGGAGCTGGAGAAAGACATCGCGCTAGAGCTGGCGCTCGACCGTTTGTCTGACATTGGCAATTCGATTGAAGATGAATTTGCAGCGGGCGCGACGCTTGAAGAAGCGGCGGTCACCTTTGGCCTGACGCCTGAGGTATACACACTAGTTTCTGATACCGGGGTCACGGCCGATGATGAGCTAGCAGCGCGGCAAAGCGACTTACAGAGCATTTTGCCTCGTGTGTTCGATTATCCAGAAGACAATGAGCTGGAAGTTGAGCGCCTAGGCGATGATGGCTTCTTCATCGCACGCGTTGACAAAATTACGCCGCGTCGCCCCCGCCGCCTTGACGAAGTTCAAAGCGAGGTCGAAGCCGCGTGGCGTGAAGACCAGCTCGATAGCCTGGCGCTCGATGCGGCTGAAGAGGTCTCACAGAAGCTCAGCGAAGGCGCAAATGTTGAAGTCTTGGCGTCGACTTCCGGCTATGAGGCGCTCACTGGCATCAGTTTCAATCGCGCGCAAGCCCAGCAAGGCTCGCTTGCCCAAGCGGATTTGGCGCCGCTCTTGTTTGCCATGGAGCCGGGACAAGTCGATGTCGGTCGATCGGGGTCGGGCGATGCCTATGTTGTGGTAAAACTGCTGAAAAAAGAGGCCGGCGATGCCAGCGCGACTCCAGCGCTTGCGCGGCAGCTCCAGACGCAAATTGGTGACTTGGTTGAGCAGGAACTGCTTCAGCAGTTTATAACAGGCCGGAGCGAAGCCTTGGACCGCACAACCAACAAGCGGGCGCTGGAGACCTTCCGGCGCCGCTATGACCCCACGCTATAGCGAAGCCTTAGACCGATGAACCAGCAAGCAGCGGTCGCCCTGCGCGTCCTCCCCGCTGACCTGGATACCCCCGTTGCGGCAGCGCTTAAGTTGCTTGCCTCTGAACCCTACAGCTTTGTTCTCGAATCTGTCGAAGGCGGCGAAGCGCGTGGCCGCTATAGCTTTTTGGGCTGGGCACCGGATGTTTTGTATCAATGCAAAGATGGGTGTTTGAGCCAAGCTGACTTGGCCCAAAGTGACCCAGACCTACCTCATTTTGTTCCAATCGATGCACCGCCACTAGAGGCGCTACAGGCGGCCATTGATGCAGCCCGTCTGCCAGACAGCGTGGCAAACGCTCTGCCAATTCCAGGCCTAGTCGGCTATCTCGGTTATAACATGGTGCGCCTGGTTGAGCGGCTTGACGCTGCAAAGCCCAGCGTCACTGATATGCCTGATACCCTCCTGATGCGGCCCACACTGTTGGCCGTGTTCGATTCAGTGAAAGACGATCTGACGCTCATTGCCATTGATTGGGCTGGGCATGGGGCAGACCTGGACGACCGGCTGGATGCGGTCGTGGACGCCCTGTCGCAGGAAGTGAGCCGCCAGGTCGTGCCATTATCAGGCGCCAAAGCCCCTTCCCTCTCCGTCAACGTGTCGAGAGAAGCCTTTTGCAAACAAGTCGAGACAGCATAGGCGCATATTGAAGCTGGCGATATCTTTCAGGTGGTCTTGTCCCGGCGATTTTCGATACCTTTTGAGCGCGATAGCTTTGCGCTCTATCGGTCGCTGCGACGGCTTAATCCAGCGCCGTTTTTGTTCCATCTAAAATTTGGGCCGCACGCTTTAATTGGCTCCAGCCCCGAGATTTTGGTGCGCCTGCGCGGCGGCAAAGTCACATTGCGACCAATCGCTGGGACGCGGCCTCGCGGCAAGACCGAGACGGAAGATTTGGCATTGGAGGCGGACTTGCTCGCTGATGCCAAGGAGCGCGCGGAACATCTCATGCTGCTTGACTTGGGCCGCAATGATGTCGGGCGGGTAGCCAAGGCCAATAGTATTCGTGTGACTCAGTCCTTCCAAATCGAGCGCTACTCGCATGTCATGCATATCGTCTCAAATGTTGAGGGTGATTTAGACGAAGCCAAAAGTACCAGCGAGGCTTTGCTTGCTGGGTTTCCGGCAGGCACAGTCTCTGGAGCGCCAAAGGTGCGCGCCATGCAGATTATTGACGATTTGGAGCGTGACGGACGGGGCCCCTATGCCGGCGCTGTCGGGTATTTTGGTGCAAATGGCGATATGGATAGCTGCATCGTGCTTCGGACAGCAATCTTGTCTCACGGCATGCTGCATGTCCAAGCTGGCGCTGGCATCGTCGCAGATTCAGACCCGATGGCAGAGGCTTTGGAATGCGAGCAGAAGGCTGAGGCCATTCTATCAGCCGCGCGCCAAGCGCTCGGCACTGCTAGCGGCTAGGGGTTGGCAACGACGCAGCAGCCGTGCGAATGCGGCTCCGCCACAAAGGCGAGCGCCGTTCCTCTAGAACTGTGCTGGGAGCCACCAAGATGATGCCGCGTTTTGCGAGGTCGGGCGCCCAGGCGTTAATCTGTTCAAATGTGACGGCGTGCGGATGGCCAATCGCAATGGCCGAGCCGAAGCGCCGCGCCAATTGCTCTAAGACCTCAAGCTGGCGATGCACCGCGTTTGCCTCAATCTCGTTGTCGAGAAAGACATCCCTCTCGGCCATCCGCACATCATAGGCGAGCGCCATAGGCACAGACTGCGAGGACGCCGTGGTGCGCGAATCATAAAAAGACAACCCACGCGCTGACAGTTCTTCAAACAGGATTTGCATCGCTGATGCATTCTCCGTGAACCGGCTGCCCATATGATTATTGACCGCTGTAAAGCCATCAAACTGAGACAGGTTCCAGGCAATAGCCTGGCGTAAATCGACGGGCGATACGCTGGTCGTTAAGGCATGTGGTCCTGGGTCCGTCTGTCCGTCTTTAGGTTGCATGGGCATGTGCACAATGAGCTCATGCCCTTTTGCCTTTGCTGCTTGCGCTAAACTTTGAGAGTGCATTGTATAAGGCAGCAAGGCGAAAGCCACTTGGCTCGGCAAGGTAAGCGCTCTGCGGCTGTCACCCTGGCTATGGCCTAAGTCATCAATGATAATCGCAACCTTTGGCTGGGTACGATATTGCGAAAGCTCAATCGCAGACGCTAGCCTCTGCAAAGGCTCGATTTGAATAAACGGTATCTCCGCATCGGGCGCTTTAGGGCGCTGAACCTGCGATAGGTTAAGCGCGACGGAGATGCCATCAGGTGCCGGCGCTTCCGCAAGGCTCTGCATATCTGGCTCATCAGACGGGGTGAGCCAAAGACTTGCGGCCAAAACCCCAAGAATGGCAAAGAGCGCACCAATCAAAAGCGCGCTGACCACCCGAAATTTGAGTTCTGTGTCCGCCACAATACTTCGTACTTTATTGTCCGTTCCGCTTGCGTCTGCCGAAGGGCTGCGTCAAATATGCCGCCTTACCCGTAGGCAGTACACCATAATGTTCCTGGTCATCGATAATTACGACAGCTTTACCTACAATTTGGTTCACTATTTTCGCGAACTTGGTGCAGAGGTCACGGTCGTTCGCAATGATGCCCTTTCTGTGGCGCAGGCTATCGCTCAAAAACCAACGGCCATTGTCTTGTCGCCGGGCCCTGGCCGCCCTGAGCAGGCAGGCATCTGCCTAGACCTTATTGAGGCCGCTGCCACCCGCAAACTGCCGCTGCTGGGCGTGTGTCTCGGGCACCAAGCCATTGGACAGGCTTTTGGGGGCAAGATTGTTTCCGCACCCACGTTGATGCACGGCAAGGTGTCTTCCATTGAGCATGAAAACACAGATGTTTTTCAGGCTATTCCCTCACCCTTTGAGGTGACGCGGTATCATTCGCTGATTGTGGACAAGGCTACAATCCCTGCGGCCTTAAAACAGACAGCTTGGACCAGCGATGGCCTCATCATGGGTCTGCGGCATAAAGAGCTGCCAATCTATGGTGTTCAGTTCCATCCAGAGAGCATTGCCACCCAGCATGGCAATG
>CAKZYD010000046.1 GCA_937884085.1 uncultured Sphingomonadales bacterium
TTAGTTCCAACCTTAGAGCTGGGGATCCTGAGCCGCGCGGCACGGCTTAATCCTGTCATCATTCTGGTTTTGCTCGCTTTGGGCGCAGTCGGGACAGCCTCACTTTACTCCGTGGCCGATGGGTCGATGCGGCCTTGGGCTATGAGCCACTTGGCACGCTTCATTGTAGCCTTCGTCATCATGATCACGATTGCGCTGATACCGCTGAAGCGATTGCAGTTTCTTGCCTTTCCAGCCTATCTGCTTGCCCTAGTGCTCCTCATTGCTGTGGAAATTGCTGGCGATGTGGGTGGCGGCGGCAAGCGATGGATCGTCATCGGCCCGCTGCGCTTGCAACCTTCTGAGCTGATGAAGCTCGCGATCGTTTTTGTGCTGGCTGCTTACTATCATCTGCTTTCCATTCGCCAGGCACGCACCTTTACCAGTCTGGCACTGCCAGCCCTCTTTATTGGCCTGCCCTGTCTGTTGGTGCTGCGTCAACCTGACCTCGGCACGACCATTTTAATTGCGGCATCTGGCATCAGCGTGGTGCTCCTTAGCGGTGCGCCGAAACGCCTTTTTATCGGCGGCGTTGCAGCGATATCAGGGGCCATACCGCTGGCGTGGAAGTTTCTGCTAGAAGACTATCAAAAGGCCAGGGTTCTCACATTCCTCAACCCATCTGAGGATCCGCTTGGCGCTGGCTATCATATTACCCAATCGAAAATCGCTATTGGGTCTGGCGGCCTCAATGGCAAAGGCTTTTTGCAGGGCACGCAAAGTCACCTCAACTTCTTGCCCGAAATGCACACTGATTTCATCTTCACGACCATCGCCGAAGAGCATGGCTTGCTTGGCGGCGCCGTCTTGCTGATGCTGTTCCTCACCTATTTGGCCATGGGGTGTATCATTGCCATGCGCTGCCGGTCGCCATTTGCACGGCTGCTGGCCATGGGCATTACCATGACCGTGTTTTTTTATGTCTTCATCAATGTGGGCATGGTGATGGGCATCTTGCCTGTCGTTGGTGTGCCCCTGCCGCTGATTTCCTTCGGCGGCTCAGCAACGCTGACCATGATGGCTGCCTCAGGCCTCTTGCTGAATTGCGACATCAACAGGGACTTAACTCTGCCCAAACGCTAGGGGCTGGTTCCCAAAAGTCACAAAAGTCACACCTGGATATTAAAGAGCGTTCATACGTGTCAAAGAGCATCTGGCTCATCTGAGCCAGGTCTCAGCATCATAGCGAAACAAAGGTGTGTAGGACAGCGTTGGCGGAATGCTTCACGTCGTGTTGGTCAAGCCCTTTCTTCCTCCGCCGTTCTGAGGGAGGGCTGGCGTTGCGTTAGGCAGCTTCCTTGACCGCCGACGCCGCTACCAACGCGCGGACCACTTGTAACGCCACTTTCCCCCGCCGCGACACCTTCTCCAAGTCTTCCAAAATCACCAGCCGGTGGTCGGGCCGCAGCTTCGCCGTGCGGCGGCTGGTGGAGATGAACTCAACCAGGCCAGCTGGGTTGGCAAAGCTGTTGTTGTGGAATGTGATGGTCAGCCCTTTGGCGCCTGCTTCGACTTTTGCAATACCGGCTTGGCGGCAGAGCTGTTTGATTTCCACCACTTTGATGAGCTGTTCGGCTTCCTCTGGCAGAGGGCCAAAGCGGTCGATCAATTCGGCGGCCAGGCCGTCCAAGGAGAGCTTGTCATCGACCGTGGCAATGCGCCGGTAGAGGTTCATGCGCACTTGTAAGTCCGGCACATAGCTTTCTGGGATGAGGACGGAGAGGCCAAGGTTTATTTGCGGTGAGAAGTCCTCTTCTTCCGCTTCAACGCCCTTAGCTGCCGCGACGGCCTCTTCTAGCATTTGCTGGTAAAGCTCAACGCCGACTTCGCGCACATGGCCGGATTGTTCGTCGCCAAGTAGGTTGCCAGCGCCGCGCAGGTCCATGTCATGGCTCGCCAGTGTAAAGCCTGCGCCAAGAGTGTCCAGGGATTGCAGCACTTCCAGGCGCTTCATCGCACCCTCTGTCAGCACTTTCGATGGCTTGGTTGTCAGATAGGCGTAGGCGCGCACTTTTGAGCGGCCCACACGGCCTCTGATTTGATACAGCTGCGCCAATCCAAACATATCGGCCCGGTGCACGATGAGTGTGTTGGCGCTCGGTATATCGAGGCCGCTTTCCACGATGGTGGTCGACAGCAGAACATCATATTTGCCATCATAGAAGGCGTTCATGACGTCTTCCAAGGTGCCGGACGGCATTTGCCCATGGCCGACGATGTATTTCACCTCTGGCACATGTTCATCCAAAAAGGCGATGGCGTCTTCAAGGTCTGCGATGCGGGGGACGACGAAGAAGCTTTGGCCGCCGCGATAATGCTCGCGCAGCAAGGCTTCGCGTAGCACCATGGCATCAAAAGGCGCAATAAAGGTGCGCACGGCCAAACGGTCAACGGGCGGCGTGGCAATGATGCTAAGTTCGCGCAGGCCCGTGAGTGCCAATTGCAGCGTCCGTGGGATAGGGGTCGCGGTCAGCGTCAGCACATGGACATTGGCGCGCAGCTGCTTGAGACGCTCCTTGTGATTGACGCCGAAATGCTGTTCTTCATCGACAATCACCAGGCCTAGATTGTCGAAGCCAATGCCTTTCCCAAGCAAAGCGTGCGTGCCAACAACGACGTTTATGTCTCCGTCCTGCAAGCCTTTTTTGACTTGGTTGGCATCCTTGGTGCTGACGAGGCGGCTGATATGGCCGACTTTTAAGGGCCAGCCACGAAAGCGATCTTGGAAGGTTTGATAATGCTGCCGGGCAAGCAGGGTGGTCGGGCAAATCACGGCCACTTGCAAGCCTGTCATAGCCGCCACAAAAGCAGCCCGTAGCGCGACCTCGGTCTTGCCAAAACCTACGTCGCCGCATACCAGGCGGTCCATCGGTCTCCCGCTGGCTAGGTCACCAATGGTATCTTCAATTGCGCGCAGTTGGTCATCGGTTTCCGCATAAGGGAACCGGGCGCAGAACTCATTATAGAGCCCATCAGGTGGGTCGCAGACCTCGCCTTTGCGCAGTTGGCGGGCGGCGGCAATTTTGATGAGTTCGTCTGCCATTTCCCGAATACGTTTTTTGGCGCGGGCCTTGCGGTTTTGCCAGCCAGCCCCGCCGAGCTTGTCCAGGGTGACCGCTGCATCTTCGCCGCCAAACCGGCTGAGGACATCGATGTTTTCGACCGGCACATAAAGGGAATCATCGCCCAGATAGCGCAGCCAAACACAGTCATGCGGGGCGCCGTGAACGTCTATGGTCTCCAGACCCTCAAAGCGGCCAATGCCGTGTTCCATATGCACGACGAAATCGCCCGGACCCAGCTGGGAGACTTCGCGCAAGAAGTTGTCGGCTTTTCGGGTTTTACGGGCTTTGCGAACCAAGCGGTCGCCAAGGACGTCTTGCTCGGTAATCCAGGCTGCGCCAGCGAATTCAAAGCCTTGCTCTAAAGGCAGCACCGCTAGGCCGACGCTGCCAGCTGTTAGGTTTTGAGCGTCGGCGGCTGTTGCAATTTTATCCAGCCGGCTAATGCCATGGTCTTCCAGAACGGTCCCAAGCCGTTCGCCAGCGCCGTCGGAATAGGCGACGACAATGGGTTTGAGCGCTTTCTTCGATAGGTCGGCGATA
>CAKZYD010000047.1 GCA_937884085.1 uncultured Sphingomonadales bacterium
GTTAGTTGCTAATAGTGGACACTGGGAAGAAAGCAATCACAGCTCAGGAAAAAAGAAACCCTCCGGCTGGTATGAACACCAAGATTTTTCGAATGCTCTCTAAAGTCTGCGCGCTTTGCTCGGCGCCCGGAGTGTAGCCAATTTCGCCCAATAGCCAGCCGAGCAGGCCGCCACCGATCGCCAAAGAGGTTTTATTGGCAAAGCTTAGGAAGCCGAAACCGATGGCCTCAACCCGCACGCCAGTGAGGTATTCGCCATAATCCACGGCGTCTGCCGTCATGGCGTAGAACGTCATTAAAAACGCTTGGATGCCGCAGCCTGCAACAAAGTAGATGACGGTGATGACCACCACAGACTGTGGCATTGCGAAGTACAGGTAGGTCAGCGCTGTAGCAGCAAGAAAGCTGCCCAAAAACCAGGTCGCTCGCTTGGACGTTTTGTGCGTTACTTTTACCCACAAAAATGGCGATACAAGGCCTGCGAGCGATATGGCTGAGAGCGCCCACCGCGCATTCTCGCGGGCTCCAAGGTTATATTGAAAAAAATAGACGGTCGTCTTGTTCAGCGTCGTGTAGCAGCCTGTAAAAATAATGACGCCGAAAAAGACGATGAGGAAGGCTGGATTTTTAAGCGTTACCTTGACGGCTTCCACCACGGATGATGTGTCACCCTGTTTTGCGGGACCAGCGATATCTGTCTCCCGGGTTACCGCGCCGCAAATGAGCAGCGTGACCGCCGACAGACAAGAGAACAAAAGCGCGGTGAGAAAAAAGCCTTTTACATCATCTCCGCCGCCAAAATCGCGCACCAGGGGAAGGCCAAAAAAGCTGACCGTGAGTGTCCCCAGCGACACGAAAAAGGCTTTCACACTTGCAATGGAGGCGCGCTCATCGGCATCGGTGCTGAGGCGCGCAATAAGAGCTGTGTAGGGAATGTATACTATTGTGAAAGTGGTTCTAAAGAGTAGCTGTGTGATAAGCGCATACATAAACAGCTGACCGGCCGCCCAATCAGGCCGCGCGAACATGAACACAAAGGCGATTGAAAGCGGCAAAGCACCTAAAACTAAAAAAGGCCGATATTGACCCCAGCGGCTGCGCGTTCGGCTTGCAAGCCAGCCCATCAGTGGATCGGTTATGCCGTCCCATAATGTTGCGATGAAGATAATAAGCCCAGCTTGGCTTGGTGAGAGTCCAATGACATCTGTATAGAAATAGAGAAGGTAGAAAGCAGTGGTCATAAAGACCATCCACAGCCCGCTAATGCCGATCCCGTAGCCGACCCGTCCTGTCACGCTTAGCGTTTGGGCATCGGCCATTACCGAAGCACACCGCCGCCATCGACGACGTATGTTTGGCCCGTTATAGACTGGCTTAGGTCACTGGCTAGAAATACGGCTGTACCAACAATGTCATCGGGCAGCATTTCCCGCTTCAGCGCTCGGCTATTAATGATGGATTGTGTGCGCTCTTGGATGCCCTCTTTTTTCAGCACATTCTCGCTCATAGTCAGACCCGGCGCGATGCAATTTACGCGGAGGCCATCCGCGCCGAGCTCTCTACATAGGGAACGAGTCATACCAATCACCGCTGCCTTTGAGGCGTCATAGTGCACCATGTTCGGTGAGCCTGCGAACACTCGGTTGGTAGCAATGGTTATAATTGAGCCGCCGGGGTCCATCAGCGGGGCAAGGTGCTTTATGGGCAACCAGACACCTTTAACATTGACGGCCATCACCGCATCCCATTCTTCTATTGGGATATCTCGATGATGTTTCAAGCTTAGGGACCCGAATAGCGCGGCATTACAAATCAAGATATCCAGCCCGTCCATATGGGCTTTGGCAGCCTTTGCGAGCGCTGCGCAATCTGCATCATCAGCAACGTCTGTAAGGGCGTGGTAGGCCTCGGCTCCAGCTTTTGAAAGCTGTTTGGCGGCATGTGCACAATCATCTTTGTCGCAAAGTAAGACTTGAGCGCCATGCTCTGCCAATCCAGCAGCAAACGCAGCGCCAATCCCCTGAGCAGCGCCTGTGATTACGGCGCGCTTCTTGGTGAGTAAGCCACTCATTTGAGTTTTCCTAAGGGAGCACTTGATGCCGATGCATCACTCAACAAAATCGTCTTCTCTTGCGTGTAAAACGCATAGCTGCTGCCGCCGCCCTCGCGCCCGATGCCTGAGGCGTTGAAGCCGCCAAAGGGTGCGTTTAGCTCGCGCTGAAAAGCTGTGTTCACCAAAATCGTCCCAGCGTCTAAGGCTTTCGAAAACTGCAGGGCGCGCTGAATATCACGCGTCCAAACATAAGCGGCCAGGCCATAGCTACTGTCTTGCGCCAACGATAGGGCTTCGCCGTCATCACGAAATGTCATGAGTGTGGCCAACGGCCCAAACACTTCCGTTTGAAAAATCATTGCCTTTGGGTCCGTGACGTGCAGGATGCCCGGCGTAAGATAAAATCCGTTCGGATGGGCTTCAGGTGCTTTGCATGCGGTTAGCGGCTCTGCACCGTCCTTTACGGCCTCTTCAAACATACGGGCCACCAAAGCCCGGTGGTTTTCCGATGACATAGGTCCCATTTCGCACGCAGGGTCCATGGGTTCAGCGATTCTGATGGCCTTGGTGCGCGCGGTAAAGTCAGCGATGAAGCGATCCGCGATAGATGCTTCGACCAAGATGCGAGAGCCTGCTAGGCAGGCTTGGCCGCTGTTGGAGAATGCGCTTAACAGCGCGCCATCAAGTGCGGCTTCGTAGTCGCTGTCAGCGAATATGAGTGTTGGGCTTTTCCCGCCAAGCTCCATCGTGACTGGAATGAAGCGGCCAGCTGCGGCCTCGGCTATGCTTGCGCCGGCAGCCGCACCTCCTGTGAAGGAAATCGCCGCGATTGGAGCCTGCTTGGCAAGGGCCGCGCCAGCGCCGGGGCCTCGCCCGTTCACGACATTCACGCAGCCCGCAGGCAATCCCGCCTCCACCATAAGCGCCGCCAAACGCAGCATGGAAAGCGGTGTTTGCTCGCTTGGTTTGATGACGCAGGTGTTGCCGGCCGCAAGGGCGGCTGCAAGCTTTATGGCTGCAATGCCAAGCGGGACATTCCATGGTGCGTAAAGGGCGACGACACCGCGCGGAACGCGTGTTACGAGGGTGGTGCGATCTGGTGTGCCTAGATAGGCGTCGTCACGCTGTGTCGCTAGAAAGTCAGCAAAGTAATCAAACCACCCTGCGGCGCCCGCTGCATGGCGCAAGGTGCTGCGATGATAAGGGAGGCCGGCGCAGAGGGTATCGAGCGCAGCCAGCTCTTCAGCATTGTCTCGAATGGTCTGTGCAATGGCGCGCAGGACGCCTGCTCGCTTGCTTAAAGGCGCTGCGGACCAAATTCTGTTCTGAAATACCTCCAGCGCGTTTGAAACAGCCCACTTTACAGTCTCAGGCGTGTTACACTCAACCTGCCCAATACTGGTCTCGTTCGCAGGGTTGACTAACTCCAACCGCGCGCCTTTCTCAGACGTAAGAGCCCCACCGATAAAGGCGCTGGCATGCTGTGGCGACGCAGACGTCAAAGCAAAGTCTCTCCTGAGCAAGAAGCTATCTCAATCAACACCGAAACGATAGAAGCATTAACTTGTCTTTACAAGCTGGCGGTAGGGCTGTGTCTAACAAAAAAAGCCCCGCAGCGCACTGCGAGGCCTTGATTTTTTCCTATACCGGCGGTTTTAGCGGCGAACGGTGAAGCGGATGCCCCACTGGCGCGGGCGTGCCCAGTTGGCGAAGATAGCGTCGCCGCCGCCAACTGTGGTCCGGTTAAGGACGGCTTCGTTTTCCAGGTTTTGCACATACCCAGCGATAGAGAAGCGCTCGTCTTCATCCATCCAAGTCAAAGTAAAGTCGGTCTTCGTGTAGTCGTCCTGGATTGTGCCCGGAATAGCGATATCGTTGGTCCGGTACCCCGTAGAGTAGAAGAATTGAAGGAACGGGGTAAGCGTTCCATATTGGCCCAAATCATAAGTGTATTGAGCTGACAAAGTGGTCGTGAAATCTGGCGTAAGGGCAACTTCCTGACCATCCAGAATTACTCGGTTGCTCGTTACAACGCCATTTGATGCAACGAAATCTTGTCCGCCCTCTTCAAAAGGGTTTCCTAAGACATAGTTGTCTAGCTCAGAATTGGTGTATGAGAAATTCGCTGCCAGTATCAACTGGTCTACAGGCTCCCATCTGGCTTCGCCTTCAATACCCCAAACATCTGCGTCTCCAGCGTTCGTAGAGAACACCAAAACTGTCTGCGTTACACCGTCGTCACCCAAAGCTGGAACGAAACCCTGCGCAAGAAGGTCCGTGAACTCGTTGTAATAAGCCGAGAGGTTCAGCGTCAGGTTGTAATCAGGGAAACTATTCTTCGATCCGATCTCCCAAGCCCGTACATTTTGAGGGTCGAAACTAAGCTCAGCGCCGGAAGTATTGAAGCCGCCAGAGTTAAAGCCTGTTGAAGCGGTGAAATAGATCAGATTGTCGTCTGTGATATCGTACTCTACCCCGGCGCGCCACGTCACTTTGTCAAAGGTATCGCTCACCAAAGGCTCACCCGTATCGGGATCGAACAGACGAAAGTCAGTAGGATCAATGATAATTCCAGGATCGTTTGTAAAGATGGACGCGTCGCGTGCGAATTCGGTGATACCTAACCGAAAAAATTCTTTGTCGTCGTTGGTATACCGAAGTCCACCCGTAACGCGGAGTTGCTCGGTAATTGAGTAGGTTGCCTGTCCAAAAAAGGCATATGACGTTGTGCTAACGTTGCCACTGCGGCCGAAGCCCACCGTTGTGGGAGACGCCCAAAATGGGTTCTCGTCAATACAAGGCCTGAAAGTCGCATCAGTCCCGTCTTCAGGAGGGATATTGCAGATGTTATCGAAAACGAAATCCTCACGAACATCATCGTCCAAAAAGTATACGCCGGCAATCCACTCCAATGGGCCGCCATCATCCGGAGACAGAAGCTGCAATTCTTGGGTAAAGGTTTCTGAGCGGGTATCAACTGACGAGAACTGGCCCGGTGATCCAGAGAAATCTGCATCAGTCTGTCTGTAGCCGCGATAATCAACATACGCTGTTAAAGAACGAAGGCGAACAGGACCAAGATCCCAATTCAAGTCTAGGTCGACTTGGTAAGAGTCGGTGCTGCGAGAATTTGGCGTATCTCTAAAAACTTCGTAGGGGCCAGGGTCCAATGGCCCGCCTGCGCCATCGCGGCTATTGGTTCTGGTGATTGTTCCATCAAGCGTAGTAGCTGTTTGGTCGGCGTTGAAGATGGTCCCGAGGGTCTGATAGCCAAAATCGCCTGCGCCATTACCACCTTGGTTCCAATGGCGGAAGCGGAGGGTCGCGTCGAACGTGTCGGTCGCTTCCCAAAACAAAGCCGCACGAAGGTTGTCGCTGTCTCTTTGCCCAAGATTATCGTAGGGATCAGACAGGTTGACGATATAGCCATCATCGCGGTCAATCGCCCCAGCGGCGCGGAACGCCAATGTGTCAGTAAGTGGCACGTTGATCATGGCTTCAGCACGGATGCGGTCGAAGGAGCCGTACTCAATGCTCGCAGAATAGTCGAATTCATCCAGCTTTGGCGCTGCGGATGTGATGTTGATGGCACCGCCGAAGGTGTTCCTGCCGAAAAGCGTGCCTTGCGGACCGCGAAGCACTTCTACGCGCTCTAGATCAAAAAAGGCTGAGAAGGCTTGGCTTGTCCGCGGCAAATAAAAGCCATCGATGAAAAAGCCGATAACTGGGTCTTGCCGCTCGTTAATGGTCTCCGTGCGTGCACCGCGGATGGATGGCCGGGCGTCAGAGCCCGAAGCGCCGAAGGACAGGCCAGGAGCCAGCGTATCGAGGTTGGAGATGTCGAATATAGCATTGCGCTGCAGTTGTTCAGCACTGACTGCGGTAACGGCTAAGGGTACATCCTGCAGGCCAGCGGCCCTGCGTGTTGCTGTGACCGTAATAACTTCGGTAACACTTTCTTGCGCGCTTGCTGGCGCTGAAACTGCCAGTGCCGCCAGCGCAGTGGAGGCAAACAAGATAGAATAGACTGCTGTTTTAAATCGAGTGCGCATTTTTATCCCTCCCAGGTTTAAAGAAATTACGCTTTTTGGAACTCTATGCTCTAGCAAACGGACTTTTGACTTCGAATGCAAACAAAAGTTAACATAGAGTTGTATTGACAAGTGGGAATGGGCTCAAGTGCTATTCTGCTTTAGCGCTTAGGAAGGCTTTGGAAATACAGGAGAAATTCCTTGATCTCGGGCTGTCATCATAAAAAGTTGCTACATTTCATAAGGATAGCGGTTGTTGCAAATGTGGCACATCTGCCAATGCAATTCTGCGTCTAATCGCTGCAGACAACGGGTTTGGATAGCTGTAGCATCCTGGCCAAAGCAAAATTCTTTATTCGGTCAAACGGCTGCGGGGCTGTACGCTGCACTCGTCAGGTCATTTGGCAGTTTTCTCACTGCAAGCCAGTTTAGCGTGCGCTTCAACGACCCGAAGGTGAAGAAATGTGGCCCAATAATGCCAAGGTCTTGCTCAGCCTGCACTGCGTGACTAATGCTTTCGATCAGGGCGTCAGGGGTATAACCCGCCAGCAACTTTGCGCTCAAAGTGCGCTGCTGCGCCAACGTCTTAAGGGAGGCGCCGACCCCGCAAACTGCAGCGTATTTCAAGAGCGTTGTTATTTTTGTCGGTCCCACCACGCCATATCGCAAAGGCGCCGCGATGCCCTTGGCCCGCAACAACCTTACAAAGGCCAGTATTGTGGATGCATCAAAGCAAATTTGTGTGATCAAGCGCGTTTTGAGACGCAAGTCTTCGGCGATTTCGAGTTTTGCGAAAAGTGACTTTTCCAACTGTGCCTTGGCGATCTTTGGATGCCCCTCAGGATAACACCCGAAGGCGACTTTCGATATGGTTTGGGGGTTTAAAATACCGCTATTGAGCAAACTCAAGGCATCGCTGAAAGGGCCAGCAGGAATGCTGCGGTCACCGCCCAAGACAAGAGCTCGTTCAACGCCCGCTTCTGTAACGAGGCGATCTACGACGTAAGCAAACTGCTCTTCGCTCGTCATATTGCGTGCAACAAGATGCGGCACTGGCTCCAGGCCGAGAGCACTCGCCGCTTTCGCGGTGGTAATCAGTTCATCCGCCGTGGTGCTTGGCAGCGCTGCAATAAAGACAGGTAAACCAGGCTGTATGGCAGAAGACGCAGCCTCTAGGTGTGAACCCTGATGGGCCGTGACTTCCGCAGATGCGATTGACGTTAAGCTGCCCACTGCTTGTAGCTTTCTCGCGCCTGGTCAGAAATCGGGCACTGCGTTACCGTTGCGCGCATTTCGGTTTGGACATGAATCTCTACAGCTGGCTTTTGGCTGCCACCGCTTGGCTCGCCCCACAAAACGGTAAGGTCCTCGCCTTCATTGGCTACGTCTTCATCTATCATGCATAAAGATATCCAGCGCCGGTAGTTAGAAGTGTAAATTGGATAGCAGGAGATACCTACCTGACGTCCATTTTTCATAACGGCGTCATAGGGGTAAGTCGCATAATGGGATGCAGGCACATCCATAAACTTATATCGGTCCCCGTCATTAAAAAGCGATGAGAACACGCGTACGACGTCTTCTGGCTCCCAAACCAGCGTCATTTTTTTTCGGTGCGGGCGGTCTTTCATGGCTTCAAGGGCACTGCGGCCAACGAAATCATGATCGAACTTAAGAATATGCCCATACCCGAGGTCCCAAGGCGTCAGATAGTAGTCATCGATGGTTTCGCTGACCATGCTTCCCCCCAGTGAAGATGTTCCTTCAAAACCGTCCGCTGGTAGCCATTCGCGGTAAGCACGCATAGCATCGCCTGAGGAGATTGCGGCTAGCGGAGATGGGATCCATCCGGACTCATGCGCAACGGTCGAATAGGTTTTTGCGCCTGCTTCCAGAAGGCCATGGTTCTCACCGGCTTCAAGAATGGCAGCAACAATCTCAGCCTTTTCTGCATAGGGCCCAAACAGTTCTAGCCCGGCGGCGCCGGCCATGCCGTGACGCAGTGCGCGCACTTTGCGACCAGCTATGTTGATTTCGCCCATGCCAAAAAACTTAAAGCCAGTGATTGGGCCGCCGTTTATCTCTTCCAGAATGTTCCATGCATTCGGGCCCTGAACCTCCAAGCGATAGCCCTTTCGCGCGCCGGTGTTATCCAGTGCCCGCTCATCTTTCAAACCCTCGACGTTATACCCTTGGGTCTCGGCATGATATTGCACCCAATTTCCCGCCACAGGCCTGTTAACGATACTGACCTTGTCCTCCTCAAGCCCAAACAAAATCGCATCCCCAATGACGTAGCCGTCCGGATTGCAGACGATGAATTGTTTTGCCTTATCTCGGCCGAATGTTTTGAAGGAATTGATGGCCAAATCACTCAGCATGCGCTTCACGTCAGGGCCTTCAAAATAGTGGTCGGTCATATGATAGGATTGATCGAACAAGACCGCCGTTTTGCGCCACGCTTCCTGCTCGTCACGCCAATTGGAAAACTCAGACTTGATGGGGAACTGATAGGGGCCTTGCGGCGCGTTGCGCAGCATGTCGACTGGGTTGCCGATTGTGTCAATTTTGTCCTGCAGCGATTGCTGGGTCATTGCGTGCTCCACCACTAATGTAGTGTGTAAGGTAGCAAGAAGCGGAGCAGCTGACAACAACTTGTATTGACAAGTTAAGTTCTGGCGTAACCGGATCCTAGTCTGTCGGTTTGTATCTGCTGCCCAAACTGAAATCACAGCCCGCATATGTGATCCGGGTAAGCGTGACGATTTGGCCTTCGAAACGGTTGCGCCGCTCTAAAAACAAGCATGGCTCTCCATCGGCGATATCAAGCCATTGCCGATACGCATTGCTGGGCGCGACGGCGCGCAAAACGGTCTCTATTTCGCCCAAAGCAGAATGGCGTGCGAAGTAAGTATAAATGCTCTGGGCTTGGAAATCCTGCTCTAAAAAATCTGGAAATGTCTCGCAGCGCGCGAACCTTTCTTCGATTGCAAGCGGCGCGGCATCTGCCTTTTGCAATAAGACGGCGTGATAGGCAGGCGCATCTGGCGCAAGTTCCATGAGTGTACGTACGTGTTCGTCCGGGACGATGCGCCGTTGAACAAGCACATCAGTTTCCGGTTTGGCGCCGCGCAGGCGTGCTTCTTCAGCTAAATCGCGAACCTCAAATAAAGAAAAGTGGGCGGGCCGCTCGGCGACAAAAGTCCCTGCGCCTTGCAGCCGTTTAAGATACCCTTCTGACACCAAATCACGGATTGCGCGTTGCACAGTGAGCCGGGACACGTCAAAGCGCGTAGCAAGCTCATTTTCAGACTCTGTTTTGTCGTCCGGCTGGATTGTGCCAGAGAGGATCTGATCTAAGATATGATTTTTTATGACTTGATAGCGCGGCAGCGATCGCACGTTTGCCGCTTTGTTACGTCGCGGTGCTGGTGGCGCCATGTCCGTGCCCGCCTTGCCTGAAACACTGTATTATGAATAGCCGCTTTTGTTCATTTGTCAAAATATGAGCAATAGGATTTCACAGTCGTTTCCAGTCTTTGAGAACCTCACGCGCAGCATTATGCCCGTTCACTGCAGAGACAGCGCCGCCGGGGTGCGTGGACGCCCCGCATTGATAAAGGCCATCAATGGGCGAACGATAATCGCCGTAGCCTGGTGCGGGGCGCATATAGAACAGCTGATCCAGCGTTAGCTCCCCGTGCTGGGTATTGCCGCCTGGCATGTTGATGTCGTCTTCAATGTCCTTGGGCAAATAGAGCTTGTAGTCGATGACTGAGTCAGAAAACCCTGGCGCGAACCGATCCATCACGCTGAAGGTGTTGCGCAGCAGATTGTCTCGTTCACGATCCCAGGTGGAATTGGTGAGCTCATAGGGCGTTACGCCGCCTTGAAAGGTAACGATATGTTTGCCGTCTGGCGCCAGCGAAGGGTCAAAATGCGTTGGCACGCTCGGCGATAAGAACGGTTCTGATGAGTACCAGCCAAACTTTGCTTCATCATAAGCGCGCTCTAAAAACTCTGGTGTGGGGCAGATGTGTGCGTAGCCAGGGTAATCCACTCCCGTCTTTTCAGGGTCAAAGCCTTTATAGGTTGGCTTTTTGTCCACCGCGCATAACAGCTTGAAGCCCATCCCCCGTGTTCGAAAACCATCGATGTGCTCCATAAAATCCTGAGGTAGGTGCTGGCGGCGCACAATGTTCCCAAAGGTGACCTTTGCGCCAACGTTAGAGATGACGCGCCGCGCCTTAATATCTTCCCCAGACTTTAAACGCACGCCCCTTGTGCGCCCACCTTCCACAAGTATTTCGTCCACACTTGCACTGCAGCGCACCTGCATACCATGGGCCTCGCCGGATGCTCTAAGCGCATCGGCAATAGAGCCCATCCCCCCCTTGGCAAAGCGCATGCCGAACTGCCCGGTCAGATGGCTCACGATGTAAAAGGCTGTCCCAGGCGCGTAAGGGCCGACATTGCCGCCGATGGTTGCCCAAAACATAAGTTTAGCTTTGACAATATCCGTCTCAAACCAGCGCGAGACATAGTCATTGGCGCTCATGGAAAGAGACTGGATGAGATTGTAAAACTCTTTGCCGCTATTGCGATAGCGCCATGCAAATCCGGCAGTCTTCATAAGCCCGGATGGGCTTTTGTCGAAAGGGTTGATCGGCGTTTCCAGCTGCAGCTCGCGCATGAGTTTGACGGTGGATTGCAGCCGTGCGAAGAATTTGGGGTAATTCTCCGCGTCTTTTTTGGAGAAACGGGCAATCTGCTCGTACGTCTTTTTTGGATCGGAGGAAAAGACAATGCAATCATTCTCAGTAGGATTGCAGGTCTCGCCCATGGGGACAGCTTCAAAGCCAAACTTTTCTAGCTCAAGGTCATCAATAACCTTGGGGTGTAAATGCCCTAGAACAAAAGAGTAGGTGCTGGCACGGAACCCTGGAGCAAATTCTTCAGTAACAGACGCGCCGCCCACATAGGGTTTTGCCTCAAGCACCAAGACTTTCTTACCAGCGCGCGAAAGATAGGCGCCGCAGGTCAGTCCATTGTGCCCGCCGCCAACAATGATTGCGTCATACTCTTCGTCCATCATGCTGACTTAAGGCAGCCTGCAGCCGCTGGCAACTTGTAAAGACAAGTTGTCGCAAACGCTTAGGTTTCGCCTTGCTTATTTTGGTTTGCTTAGGCGCCGCCCGCCCACCGCGTAATTGTCCTTGCTAATCTCATCGATCATCACACGGATGTGGCTCGGGTCTGAGTCGATGTGCTCTAAAAGCACCTTCGTAATGCCTTCGATGACCTTGTCTTTCACGTCTAGAGCGCGGCC
>CAKZYD010000048.1 GCA_937884085.1 uncultured Sphingomonadales bacterium
CCCTTGGCAATATTCAGCGACTTGTACCCGCGTAGGAGCACGTCATTGGATACAAAAAACAGTGTGGCATCGCCAAAGCCTGCCTCTGGCGTAACTTGAATATTGAGGCGAACGCCGTCTTGCGGATCAAAGATATCGTCCGTCCCATCATAGCGCCCAAGCAGCGGAATAGCCCCAAGATAGAAAGTGCGGCGGCCCAAATCATCCTCAACGCGCTGCGCCTCCAGGCGCCCACCGCCGCTCACTGCCCAGCGCCTTGTGAGCTGTCGTTCCAAAATCGTGCTAGCGGTCGTTCTCAAAGTGTTGAAGGCGTCAGTGTCTTCTCTTGCCACTCCGAGGCCGATGGTGAGAATTTGGTCCAGCCTCTTGAAATTTGGCAGCGCCAGCTCTGTTGTGACCCCTTGCTCAAGTTGGGCAAATCGGCCACGTACTGTCAGAATTTCCCCTTGGCCAAAGAAGTTTCGGTGGGTCCAGGCGCTTTCTAGACTAAAACCTTGGTCCGTCGAAAAGCCGAATTGAGCCGAAATCTGTCGGAGCTTCGCCTCACTCAGCTCTACCGCCAAGATAACCTCTTGTAGGTCTGGTTCGCCGAGTGCCGAAGGCTCTTGGCTCGCTGCTGGTTGGGGCCGAATTGAGATACCTGAAAAGAGCCCCGTCGCAATGAGACGGTCGCGAATCCCGCCCACAGTACGTTGGTCATAGACGCTATTGGGTTCGATCGATGCCAAGAGTTCGATATACTCTTCTTCGACAGTGCTCAGTCCAGACACTGAAAGGCCTACAATCCGAGATTTTTCGCCGGTATCTATATCGATAACGGGGCGCACCAGCTGTGTCGCATGGTCAACCCGAAACGTCTGCTTTGACAGTTTTGCAAAGGGATAGCCAAGTTCTCTAAGGCGAACGAGAAGAGCAGGGGCCAGGTTCAGCCCCGCGCTTGCTATGGCTGGTTCTCCAGTGGAATAGACTTCCTGCGCTGTTGCTGTCAGTGCCTCGTATACGCTTGCATCTTCAATAGCCTTGAGCCGTAGTGTCATTGGCGCAAACTCGTAGCGCTTTTCAGCGTTAATACTCAGCAAGACTTGTGCTGTTCCCGGCTCATCAGCGCTCGCTATGGTGCGACCCAAAACACGACCGGCGTAGTAGCCCTGGGATTTTAGGACCTCGCGCGCAATCTCAATGGACGCGTCCATTCTGCTGCGCAGAGCCGCTCGTGTCGATACAGGGTCTTTTCGCTGTGTGTAGAGTGGAAGTGCCGCTTCAAGGGCTTTGATGAGCGCTTTTGGAGAGGCGCCGTCGATCTTTGTCACATATTTTAAAGCAGGCTGAGATGTCGTTCTCGCCGATGTATCTGGCGGTGTTTGCGCTTGGCCGATCTCGATACATATCATCGCCGCCAATAAGCCGACAGCAATAGAACGCAGCAGCAGTATAATGATGCGTAAACTCCAGATGCTTTGGCCCGCGACTATTCTAAATCCGGCAGTAGCTTATCTCAAACCTGCCGCCAGCCTTCTCGCAAGTGCTAAAGTCTTTTGCAATGTGCTTGTCAGCCCAAAGGGGCAGCAGAATGAAGGCTGCAAAACGAGGTGGGTGACGACCGTCTTTAGTGAATGGCGCCGCGCGGTTCTTGGCTGAGCAATAAATTAACCGCGGTTTCAACACGGCGCCAAAGATAGGCACCCACCTGATTGTTCTGATTTTCGTGGTATTCGACCTTATTGAGGGCCTCGTAAAGTGCGCTGGGGCCCAGTTTTTCAACCATTGCCAAGGCAAGATCGTAGGTCTCTCTGTCCTGAATTAGTTCATATGGCAAGGTGTTGGCTATGGTATCAAAATGCACGTTACACTGCCTCGAAGTCTTCTTAATCGCCCCTCGTTGGTCGAGGAGCACTTCGAGAAGGAAAAGCAAGTCCTGTGCCAGTATCGCGCGGCGTCAAATTGCTGGTGTAATAATCAAACAATCTGCCACTTTCCAATGTCGAAGCAGCCTTTTCTTGCGGAAAGAACATAGTCAGACGTCAGCTGGATCGACAGTCACACTCAGCAGTCGTATCGGAATGATACCAAAAGGGAGGATCACATAGGGTACCAAAAATTAAATCCTATAGTTGAATAGTGCTATAGGTTTTTTCCTATAATCGTCGCCCAACCCAGACTGCTCTTCCGAGAATCGTAAGAGTATTTGGCTCACAATCTGGCCACTCGTCATACACGCTGTTGTCGCTTTTGACACGAATCATTTTGGTCCCAGGATGAACCTGTAGCCGCTTTATTTGGATGGAATCATCGACCCGCAAAACATAGATACCTTCTTGAAGAACCTCCGTCTGTTGACGATCAATGAGGACGTGGTCTCCAGTTGCCAAAGTGGGATGCATGGAGTCACCATCGACCCGAATCACTGCCAATTGGTCTGCTGGCGCGTTTGACACAGACTTAATCCAGTCTCGCCGAAACGCAAGAGCGCCGCGCTGTTCCTCCGATTCAACGACAAGACCAGGACCGGCTGAGGCGCAAATATCATATGATGGAACAAAGAGATAGCTTGAAGTCTCACCGTCTCGTGTGAGGGCCTCATCTGGTGTAAGATTACCACCTAATTCAAACTCTTGAACCTTGAAATGCTTTGCAAGCATCTCCCTATCATCTTCGCGAAGCCGTTTGGGCGTGCCCCGAAAGATGAACTGGTGAACATAGCTTGGGTTCTTGCCCAGTAGACGGGAAATGGTCGCGTAGTCTTCGCCATTGTCATGGATCAATCTTTCCAAGGTCGCCCGAACCTCTTCCGGCTTCCTGCGATTATTTGAATAGGCCATCATGCAGTCTATGTGTCCTCGTGATCACTTTTTCGTTCCCCGGCTAGAGTCATTTAAAAAAGGCCTTTCAAAATAGGAAAAAAACAATAATCTTTTCTCGTCACAGCAATGTGCAACCAAAGGGCGTTTTTTATGGATATATTAACCGTAATTGAAAGTCACCTGACCGAACACTCAATTCCACCTTCAAAATTTGGTCGTGCTTTATGCAACGATCCTCGTCTGGTCTTTGACTTACGCAAAGGCCGGAAGCTACGCGGGCCTCTGCGAGATTATGTTCTACATCATATCGGTTGTGGAACAAACAGTGATCATTTTTTATTAAACCAGAGAAAAGGCAAGTGAAAAAATGAGTCACTGTGTCAGAAGACTGCAATGTGGTGGTGGGGGGCATCCTGAGATACCGGCCAGTTGGCCAATAAAAACCCGGGGGAGAAATGCTCGCATCGTGTTGCGCGGTAACAAGTTTATGCTCAGTCATGAAGAGAGTTACCTGCTAGCATCTTTCCTAGAAAACCTTCACGCATTGGAGCAACCGGCAAAGTCGTTAAAGAGACAATCAGCCGATCGTCGATTTGCAGACTGGTATGATCGCCTTGCTGAGGCCGATGTTCCCGCAGGACCACTTTATCAGTGGGTTTGTGATGGGCAAAAACTGAAGGCAATTGATCAGCACTTTAAGCGCCGCAATGGGTGGGCAAAGCAATCCGTACAATGCGCTTTGCGCAATTGGGGTGCTGTCGTCTAGCTGTATTCCACTTTCATAGTTGAAAAGATTTTGTTGGTTTTCCCAGGCAAAAAGAGGGTCCTTGGTGCATGTTGATTTCAGAGGTCACGCAACAGAGCAAAGTTCGATCGCCAAACGGCGAAGGAACCTGCAAAGCACACACAATTTCTGCGTCAGAAAGCTCAATTCGAATAGAGTGTTTGGGCCAATCCGCCCAGCAGTTAGATAGAGCCATTAATCATTTCGTTCTGGATGTGAACGATCTCATTGGCGAAGGTTTCTGCCGCTATGCCGGACAACAATCAACAACGTTAGGGCATACTGTTCTTTACTTCGAGGTATCTGGTGCTTCCGGTAATTTTGAAAATGGAAAAGGCATTGGATTATCGGGATCCGATGCATATGCAGCAATTTGGGATAGGTATTGTTCCAATTGATAACACAGAGATTGCAGGCCGTCAGAACTGCGAAATGCCACATTGTGAATAAAACGCAGGCATAAAAGAGCAGTAAGAGCGAGCAAACCTGCGCTTAAAAAGAAAATCGTACCGAAACCGTAAAACACGATCTCCGCAGCATCAAGGGGGCCATAGTCTGGCGGCGCTCCCACGTGGGCTGAAGTTGGAGTCGCCGTAGGTTCTTCAGACTTAGGCCCTGCTGCCTTTGCCGTCGATGACGTTGCGCCTTGACTGCGCGTCTGAGGCTTCGACGCTGTTTTGGACGGGGTTGGCGTTGATTTTTTCGTCGATGCGGTTGCCTTAGCAGGTGAGGCAGGTTTCTCTTGAGGTTTTGCCTCTTTGGCCGCTGTTCGTGTTTTCACAGTCGAAGCCTTTGCATTGCTCGCTGGCTTCTTTGCTGGTGCTTTACGTGTTGCAGTCTTTTGAGCACTTTGACTAACCGCTGGTCCAGTGGCCTTCTTTTTTTCGGCAGATGCCGGCGTTGATTTTGCCTGGGTCGTTTCTGCTGTCTTTGTGGGCTGTTTTTTCCGCGCTGGCGTGACCCTTACTGCTGGGTTTTTCTTGGCCGGTGTTTTGCGCACCGTCGTTGTCTTGGTTTTCGTTGTTGGCGATTTTGGTTGTGCGTTTGGGGACGCGGATTTTGTCGGCTGTTGTTTGCTAGCGCTCTGCTTCGGGTGCCCCTGGGTCGGCTCTTGGCTGTTGTTGTCGTCACTCATGCCCACATCTCCCAAGCGCATTTGGCATATAAAAAGGCAGGGGCGCCAATAAGCACCGCCTGCCTGTCTTAGGTACTACGCTCTGGCTCAGATTTCCATGAGCCAATCTGATTTAAGAGCAACCACTGGTTTCACCGCAGCTGTCACATTTCAGGCAGGTGCCATTGCGGACCAGAGTAAATTGGCCACAATTACTGCATGCGTCGCCTTCATAGCCCTTAATGCGTGCTTGGTACCGCTTCATTGCCAGACTATCTCCCGCGCTGGTTTCAACGCTGGCGGTGCGCACGGTCACTTCGGCCGTGCCGCCACCACCTGCCGCCCGCATGACGGTTTCCTGGGCTTCTACAACTGCTTCAGCAGTCTTAGTCTGTGGGTTCATTACGAGCAGATTGGTGCCACGCATGAAACCAGAGGACGCCATATTCATAACCTTGTTTAAGGCTTCCTGAGCTTCCTCGGTTGCGCCGTCATCAACGCTTTCTTTGCCGCCGCCGCGTACACCGGAGCCAAGCGCATCAACGGCTAAGTCTTGCGGCTGCGCATGGGCCAAATCGCTCCGTCCCATGTAACTGATGGCTATTTCACGGAAGATATAGTCAAGGACAGAGGTTGCCATCTTGATGGTGTCATTGCCTTCCACCATGCCTGATGGTTCAAAGCGGGTGAAGATGTAGGCATCCACAAACTCCTCTACTGGAACACCGTATTGCAGGCCAATGGAGACAGCGATGGCGAAGTTGTTCATCAGACTGCGAAAGGCGGCCCCTTCCTTATGCATATCGATGAATATCTCGCCTAGCTGCCCGTCTTCATATTCGCCCGTACGCAGATACACCTTATGGCCACCAACAATCGCCTTCTGCGTATAGCCTATGCGCCGATGCGGTAGTTTTTCACGGTGTGCTCTGCGCACTTCTTTTTCGACAATACGCTCGACGATCCGTTCGGCAATAACCTGGGCTTTTTGCGCTTGCGGCGCTTCAACAACATCTGCGATGTCTTCAATGTCGTCGTCATCAAGCAAGGATGCCGACAGCGGCTGAGACAGCTTTGATCCATCCCGGTAGAGGGCATTCGCCTTAAGGGCGAGCTTCCAGCTCATCTCATAGGCTTTGTTGCACTCTTCAATGGTAATATCATTCGGCATATTCACTGTTTTAGAGATGGCGCCTGAGATGAAAGGCTGCGCAGCGGCCATCATTTTAATGTGGCTCTCCCAAGACAGCGCCCGCTTACCATTTTTACCGCATGGGTTTGCACAATCAAAGACAGCCAAATGCTCGTCTTTAAGATATGGCGCGCCCTCCAATGTCATCGTGCCGCAGCAATATTCATTCGCTAAATCAATATCGGTTTTGGAAAATCCGATTTCGGACAAGATGTCTAGAGCTGGGTCTGCAAGTTGCTCGGTGGTGAGACCCAGCGTCGTTTTGCAGAAGTCTTCGCCCAAGGTCCATGCATTGAACACGAACTTGATATCGAAAGCGCTTTCAAGTTGGCTTTCGATGGTGTCCAGCAACTCTGGCGTAAAGCCCTTATCTTGAAGAGCGGCGTGGTTGACACCAGGCGCATTGACCAGCGTTCCATGACCCACTGCATAATCAATGATTTCAGCCACATGCGCATCATCATAGCCAAGGCTTTGCAGCGCCTTCGGCACAACGCGGTTGATGATTTTGAAATAGCCACCGCCGGCCAGTTTCTTGAACTTCACCAACGCGAAGTCTGGCTCGATGCCGGTGGTATCACAATCCATAACAAGACCGATTGTTCCCGTGGGGGCAATCACTGTGGCCTGCGCATTGCGATAGCCATGGTCTTCGCCGAGCTCCAAAGCACGGTCCCATGCGCGGATTGCTGCTTTGACAAGGTTTTTGTCTTCGCAGTGCTCATGCCGCAGCGGAACTGGGTTCGTATTCAGGCTTTCGTACCCTTCATCCAAGCCCATTGCCGCTCGGCGGTGGTTGCGAATAACGCGCAGCATGGCTTCGGCGTTGTCAGTATAGCCTGGGAAAGTACCAAGTTCGCTGGCGATCTCTGCGGAGGTCGCATAGCTTGTACCGGTCAAAATGGCCGAAATAGCACCGCAAATCGCACGGCCTTCGTCGCTGTCATAGGCAATGCCAGACGACATGAGGAGCCCGCCAATATTGGCATAGCCAAGGCCAAGGGTACGATACTTATAGGATAGCTCTGCAATTTGTGGTGACGGGAACTGCGCCATCAGCACAGATATCTCAAGTACGATGGTCCAGAGCCGAACGCCGTGTTCGAACTGGGCCGTATTGAAGGTACCGTCGTCCGCCGCAAAAGTAAGCAGGTTCAAGGATGCCAGATTACAAGCGGTATCATCTAAGAACATGTATTCTGCACACGGATTGGATGCGCGCATAGGACCGGCATTCGGGCAGGTGTGCCAATCATTGATCGTGGTGTGGAATTGAAGGCCCGGGTCAGCACACTGCCAGGCTGCAAAGCCGATTTGTGCCCAGAGCTCTCGCGCTTTGACGGTTTTTGCTTCCCCTCTAACGCGCGGCTTTAACTCCCAGTCGCTGTCCTTGAGGATTGCGTTCATGAAGTCATCGGTTACGCGCACTGAATTGTTTGAGTTCTGTCCTGAGACGGTGAGATAAGCATCAGAATCCCAGTCCGTGTCGTAGGTTTGGAATTCAATTTTCGTATAGCCCTGCTCGGCGAACTGGATTGCCCGCTTGACATAGTTTTCGGAGACCATGGCCTTGCGTGCATCGCGAATGGCTTGTTTGAGAGCCGCGTTTTGTTTGGGCTCATAGGCCTTATCGCCGAGTGCATCACGCTGGCTGACACAGGCGGTCAGGACTTCATTGAGGTGCTTCTCGCACAGCTTTGAGCCAGAGACGAGCGCAGCCACCTTTTGCTCTTCCAGCACCTTCCAGTTGATAAAATCTTCAACATCCGGGTGGTCAATATCCACAACGACCATCTTGGCTGCACGCCGGGTGGTTCCGCCGGATTTAATGGCGCCTGCCGCGCGATCGCCAATTTTCAAGAAGCTCATGAGCCCTGAAGACTTGCCACCGCCGGAAAGTGGCTCGCTTTCGCCGCGAAAATTCGAGAAGTTGGACCCTGTGCCAGACCCGAATTTAAAGAGGCGTGATTCGCGGGTCCAAAGGTCCAAGATGCAGCCGTCGTTAACCAAATCATCTGAGACAGATTGGATGAAGCACGCATGCGGCTGCGGATGTTCGTAGGCCGAAGCTGACTTGGTCAGTTCGCCTGTTTGGAAGTCTACATAGTAATGGCCTTGGCTTGGTCCATCGATGCCATACGCCCAGTGCAGCCCAGTATTAAACCACTGTGGGCTATTTGGCGCACACATTTGCAAGGCTAGCATGTAGCAAAGTTCGTCATAATAGGACCGGGC
>CAKZYD010000049.1 GCA_937884085.1 uncultured Sphingomonadales bacterium
CCTTTTTCTACACTTTTTCCATCCACGTTGCTCTTCCGATCTGCCCTTCCGTCGGATAAAAACGGCCGTGTGTTGCTGTATGTTTTGCAACTCGCCTTGCAGCTGGTTGACCGCTAATGGAAAAATCGATGCCCAATCAATCTGAGACAAACGTCTTTGCAGAAAGTGCGTTGTTGGCGCCAAAAGCTCATAAAAGTGGCGCCGCAGGTTCTTTGCGTGACCAGGGCTACGACACGATCACGCAGTGGATTGTTACAAGTCGGCTCAAGCTTTCCGGAAAACTCTGACGACGGACACTTGTTTGCTTAAAGCCAGTCTCCGTTTATGTTGGGGCTGACGCTGGCGGATGCGCCGGTTTATGATGTTGTTCTCTTCGGCGTCTCCGCTCTAGCAGGCAGCATCGGTCCGGCCTTCATGATATCCACGCTTGGCTGGCCGACCCACGCCCACGCGCTCGTGACAGCGATTTTTCTCGGCGCTTTGACGGCGGTGATCTGGGCTGCGTTTGTCTTGCCAACATTGTGGCCGAAGCCTTGCCCGCCTTTGCGGTTGGGCTCGCCTCACATTGGGGCGTGATGCGGCTGAAATGGCCCTCTAAAGACCCGGTGCGGCCATGATTGCACCCAAGGTCGCGCTCACAGATGAACTTGCTTTTGAAAAAGGAGAGCACTTGTGATCGTAGCGAAGAAAGACACGGATTTTGCCCATGGCAAACGCCTAGAGACGTGGACCATTGAAGGCAAAGGGCCGCATGGTCTTTTGGTGTCGCGTGATCTGAGTGTGGTGCATATCACGGGCAGCGCAGGCCCTGGGCCGACGCTGCTGTTCACGGGCACCGTCCATGGCGATGAATATGAAGGCCCATCAGCGCTCATTCATCTCATCCGGTCGCTGGATGCTCGGGACCTGGCTGGGCATGTGATTATCCTCAGCGTGGCCAACCCGCCTGCGTTAGAGGCGCGCAGGCGCCGCTCGCCCTTTGACGATATGGACTTAAACCGGGCGTTCCCTGGCGATGCCCATGGGACGCTCAGCGAGGCTATTGCGGCTTGGATGGTCGCAGAGCTGTTGCCGCTGGCAGACATTGTTATCGATATCCATGCCGCTGGCGATGACGCCTTTTTGGCGCCTGGTCCGCTCGGCCATCCGCTGACAGATCCCGTGCAGCGCGAGAAGACCCTTGGCCTCATGCGGGCCTTTGCAACCCCGTGCGCTTTGATTGCAGATGAAGCGCAGGCCGAGAGCAGGTGGGATTATCAAGTTGAGCAAAGCGGCAAGATCTTCCTCACCGCGGAGATGGGCAGCGCAGCCACGCTCACGCCGCAGTCCTATGCCATGCCCCAGCGCTCAATCCATAACTGTCTTGTGCAGCTAGAGATGCTAGATGCGCCAGCGCATGCGTATCAGCCGTGGCAGGATTGGAGCCAGCCTAAGCTGCTCATCGCCCAGCAAGATAGCTTTCTCACCGTCCCTTATTCTGGCTTTTTCATCCCGCACGCATCTGCGGGCCAGTCCGTCGTGCAAGGGGATCTGCTTGGTACGTTGCAGGATGTGTCTCAACCGACCAAAGAGCCTGAACCGTTGCTCTCTGACCGCGATGGCGTGATCTATGCCATTCCCACCGGCGGGGTAGTTGATATGCGCCAGTACTGGCTGGTAATCGCGCAGCAAGTGCCTTGGGCTGTGCAGTCCTATGACGTTTTGGAAAAGGCTTGACGCCGTGTGACCTTGGGCTGCCATCCTTCATTATGACCCCACCTGCTGCAACAACGCCACTGCCTTATCGCTTTGCGCCAGCCGCCTTGGAGGCGTTCGCCCGCGCTGTTCTGGCAACCACGGGGGCACCGCGCGAGAAGGTGAATGCCATTGCGGATGTGCTTCTGGAGGGAGAGCTGCTTGGCTATCAAACGCATGGGCTGAAACGTCTCGCTTCTGGCTTCCAGCTGCTTCAGGCGCGTGCTGACGATCACCTAGAGTTTGACCGCAGCGTGCAAGACAGGCCCGTGTTCCGCCGGGATGCAGGCTTCTAGCCAGGGCCGTGGGTCAACACCGAGGCGCTAGACCATAGCGCGGTGCTGGCCAAACGCTTTGTAACCGGTTTGGGCGTCATCAAGCGCTTCGAAGCGCGGATGGCGCGTTAACAGATGACCCATAGCAAATCGATGCGACGCCGCCGACCAGCATTCTGCCCTTTGATGGCTCTTATGGGATGCACAAAGGTTTCTCGCTTGCTTTGATGTTGGAGGTCCTAACCGCTGGCTTAACAGGACTGTTGCCGGAGGATGCCAAAGAAGATGAAGAAAGCAACAGCGCCTGCTTGATCGTAATTGACCCAAAGAAATTCTTGGGCGTTGCCGCTTTTCAAAAAGCTGTCGAAAGTCTGAAAGACGCTGTCAGCCAAGATACGGAGCAAGGCGCGCGTTTGCCTGGCGCACGGGCGTGAGCAGCGCGCACTCATGCCCAGCAAAGCGGCGTCGAAATCACACCGCAAACCTTCGACGTGTTAACTTCCCTCAGTCACACAACAGGCGTTTTGTTGCCAAAAGAGCATCGCCGTGGCTAGAGTTAGGAGTCATATCGACGTTAGCGGCCAAACCGTGGCAGTAAGCAAGTGGGTAACTTCGGATAGCACTAAACTCTTTTTTGCCCTGATTTCACATGACGATACCTAAAGCGAGGTCCTATTTGAAAAAAAAGAAAACTGAGCTTTGCCCAATGTTGTATACGATTTAGGTAAGAGCCCGTTGATTGATATTCGGGCTTGTGTGGCGTTCTTTCACGTAATTATTAAGACAGGGCCGATAAATTACCAACAAATTACGGACCAACATCCACCCACGGTTGTTATCTATTCGATCGGTATAGGACCGGCGATATTGACCGGGTCCAGGATGACAAATGTTTTGAACTGTTGGATGCCATGCCGGTCGTAGAAAAAGTCTCTGGTGAACGTCTCATAGTCCTCCATAGAGGCTGCCGTTATGACCAGCAGGAAGTCGGCCTCCCCGGTGATGTAGTAGCCGTTTTGAATATTATCTTCTTCTCGATTTGCCTTTTTGAAGCTGTCGATGATGTGCCGGTCTTCTCGTGATAGGTTGACCATCACCAGCATCTGTAAAGGACGCCCAACCGCCTTTGC
>CAKZYD010000050.1 GCA_937884085.1 uncultured Sphingomonadales bacterium
ATTGAGCTGAAAGAGGGTCTTGCACCCACAGAGGCGCTTGCGGCCAACATCATCGCTTATGCGCGCGACCGCATTGCGCACCTAAAGTGCCCGCGCAGCGTTGATTTCGTGGATGAACTGCCGCGTTTGCCCAATGGCAAACTGCTGAAGCGGCAAATTCGGGCGCCATATTGGACTTAAAGCGTGTCCACACAGACGTGCTGTTTCAGCCGTTGTGCGCCGTCACAAAAAAATAATGAACAAAAGCTTAAATTTCCGTGGCTCATTTTTCGCTCTGCAACGTTGTCCGTATGCAGGCGTGCGTGTTTTGTCGCCTGTATTGGTCTCAAAACAGAGGACGTTCCAATGAGAGTATTCAGTTTTGCAGCGGCATGCAGCGCTGCACTTCTAATGGTGGGGACGGCATCCGCTGCGCCCATCGGAAATGGTCAAACAAGCGTTCAGCCGACTGCTGACTTAGACGCGCTGGGCCTTGACCTCGTGTTGGTTGGCGGGTCTGTCGGCAGTGCTGACCCGCTGCGCGTGTTGTTTGATATCACGGGCGGTGATCTAGACTTTGCAAGCCTTGCGGGCCAAATCGAACATGACGGCGCCAGTTTGAACTTGATTGCTGACCTGGGCGACACCGACCCTACCAATGACATCATCGTCAATCTCAGCAACTTTGTGATTGATACCGTCAATAGTGAGCTCGTTGGCGATGTTGACCTGGGCGGGGATGGCAGTGTTGACGCGACGGCTGCGCTGTTCACCTTCGATTTGACGGGTCTGACGGCCGAGCAAATCACTGCGCTCGATAATCCTGTTATTTCGCTCATCTTCTCAGATGTTGCGGCTGACCTGCTGGAAGATGTTTTCGCGTTGGACGATACGGTCCAATTGAACGACGTCGAGTTTGGGTTGGCTGCAACAGCGCCAACGCCTGCTGAAGTGAGTGAGCCTGGCATGGCCGCGCTCTTTGGCGCGAGCTTGCTTGGCCTTGGTTTGGTGCGCCGCCGGTCCTGCTAAAAAAATTCCTTTGAAAGCTGGATGCGCTGTCACAGTCGTGGCGGCGCAGCTTTTTTTGTCACGTGCTGAGACCGAGCGTCTCTTTGCACCCCTTATGTGTTTGGTGATACTCTGCATCCTAGAGCTGGCCAAAGCGATTACGCTCCAGGCCTAAGCCGGTTGAACCGCATAAAATGCAGGCTCTGAGGGGAGTTGCGATGTCTCAGGACACACAGCTGAATGCCGTCATCGACGCGATGACCGCGCCGGGTCAGCAGTTTGAAACACAGCAAACAGCGATTAACGGCGTCGCCTACACAGTCTTTAAAAACGCCCCACCAGCGCTTGCAACGCTGTTTGGGTATGCGCTGCAGCACAAAGACCTTGATTTCATCGTCTACCGCGACGAGCGCTATACCTTTGGCGAGACTTACGCCCGCGCCCAGGCCTTTGCCGCAGCCTTGCAGCAGGACCATGGTGTTGCCAAAGGCGACCGCGTGATTATCGCCATGCGCAATTATCCAGAGTTTGTGTTCAGCTATATGGCAATTGCCATGATTGGCGCTGTTGCAGTGCCTGTGAATGCGTGGTGGCAAGCGGAGGAACTTGGCTATGCAGCCGCGGACAGTGGCGCAAAAGTTGCCATCTGTGATGGCCCTCGGGCAACGCGCATGGCTGAGATACCTGCTCAAGATAGGGCCAAGCTGCTTGCGGTGCGCGTCTCGGATATAGATGCACCAGGGCCGGCAGAGATTTTAAAAGAGAGTGTGTTCACTTCAGAGCGCACGCCTCAGCCCGTCGATATTCAGCCTGAGGACGACTTGTCCATCCTCTATACGTCTGGTTCAACAGGGGCGCCAAAAGGTGCCGTCTCAACGCAGCGCGGCACGATTACAGGGCTTATGGGCTATGCCTGCCATGGCTTGGCTATCCGCCAACTTGATGGCGTGGCTTTAGAATCCGTGCAGCCCGCCGTCCTGCTCACTGTGCCTCTGTTTCATGTCACGGGCCTTATCCCCGTCTGCCTCATCAGTTTTTTCATCGGCCGCAAACTTGTCATGATGCACAAATGGGACGCGGGAGATGCGCTAGCGCTGATGGAGCAGGAAAAGGTGACCTATTTTGTCGGCGTGCCGACCATGAGCCTGGAACTCATGCAGCACCCAGAGCGCGATAACTATGACTTGTCTGTCTTGGAAGACATCGCAGCTGGCGGCGCGGCGCGGCCGGCTGACCATGTAGCTCGGCTGAAACAAACCTTTCCCCAAGCCCGGCCCGGCCTGGGCTATGGGCTCACGGAAACCAACGCGCTCGGCTGCATCAACACCCGCGCCAGCTATATTGCAAAACCTGGATCAACCGGCGTTGTCAGTCGTCCGGCGGTAGAGCTAAAAATCGCTGATGAGGAGGGGGTCGCCTTACAGACGGGCGAAATCGGCGAAGTCTGTTTGAAATCCGCAGCGAATGTGCGCGACTATTGGAACCGCCCGGATGAGACTGCTGCCGCTTTCACGGAAGATGGCTGGTTCAAGACGGGCGATTTGGGCCGCCTGGATGAAGATGGCTATCTCTTCATTGTCGACCGCAAGAAGGACATCATTATTCGCGGCGGCGAAAACATTTCGTGTTTGGAAGTAGAAGACGCGCTGTTCAATCATCCAAAGGTGGCCGAGGCCTGTGTTTTCGGCTTGCCGGATGAGCGGCTAGGGGAGATGGTTGCGGCGGTGATTATGCCTGTCGATGGCGCGGACCTTAGCGCGGAAGACATGCAGGCCTATGTAGCTGAGCACTTAGCGCGCTTTAAAGTGCCGCAACATATTTGGATTGCGACCAAGTCCTTGCCGCGGCTTGCAACCGGCAAGTTTGATAAGCGCCGCTTGAAGGCAACATATGCCGACATCCTGCAAGCCAGCTAGACTCTAATGGAGCCGGAATTCCCCGCCGACACAGCGCAATTCTTGCGGCTCAATCATTTGGCGCGTGGCAACCGTCACTTTGTGAAGACGGCCCTCAATATTCTTTTCCCAAAAGGAAAGGAAGGAATTTAGCCGTGGAAATTTGGGCGCCAAATCCAGAGTCTGCCAAACAAAGTTTTGGAGAACACCAGGATGGTCTGGCATGTGATAGAGGATGTCTACCGTTGCCATACGGTAGCCCATCAAGCGTAATTCGAACTCAGAATACTCGTCTTGTGATTGTCCTTTGTGCAACATAGTGCCCTCCCTAGAAACTGGGGTTGCTTACTGTTTCGTCTTTTTCTCCCTCAGGGCAAAAGTATGCTGGCAAATCGTTTCATTTCTGTAAAGTATTGATTTACCATAGAAAAGTAGCACTCTGGTCTGGTGAGTGCTAATTTCTGAGTGGGCATTTCTTGGCTATTTGTGTCTGCAGGCTCAAGCAGGTAAAGACTAGGTGGGCACGCTGGCCGTAGCGCTGGCATTTTTGGGGTGGAAGGATAGCAGCATTTCGCAGATGCGTTTGATATCGCGCCGTTGCTACTGCGCAGGGTCGCTTAACGCCCGGCTAGAGCATAATGCCCGCGCCCTTTTCTTGATGTTTCGGCGAGGCGTGAGAGCACTCCTCGTGCCCGGCCTGTTGGCGGCCTGTGCGTCGTCTGCGCCAACGCAGCAAGATGGTGCTGCGCGCACACAGATGCGTTTGCTCGAGGCCCTTGCGCCCATTGGCGCACCTCTGGAAGACACTCTGCCGCTGAGTATCGCGGCTATAAAGGAGGGGGAGTCTCAGCCTAATATCATCGTGACGGGCCGTGGCCGCGTGCCGAAAGATGCTGCCGATAGGCCGGTTCGTATAGCCTCCATTTCGAAACTAACGGTCGCCATCGTTGCCATGCAGATGGTGGAACGCGGGGAGCTTTCGTTGGCTGCAGATGTGTCAGACATCTTGGGCTGGCAGTTGCGCAATCCGAGTTTTCCAGACGAGGCCATCACCGTTGGCCAGCTTTTGAGCCACACATCATCGCTGACGGATGGCACGGACTATACGGCGCCCCTCCCACAGACGCTGGAGCAGCTGATGGGGGATGCGCGCTTTTACCAAGCCGAGCATAGGCCAGGCGGCTTCTTTCTTTACGCGAACATCAATTATGGTGTCCTCGGCACCGTTATGGAGGCAGCCGCCGGCCAGCGGTTTGACCAACTGATGCAGCAGCGGCTGTTTGCGCCGGCGGGGCTGGATATTGGTTTCAACTGGCACGGCGTAACCCTCGCCCGGCAAGCACAAGCCATTCCGGCAGGACGCTATGAAGACGCGCCCTTGTCTCCAGGGGAGGAAAACACTCCCTCGTCGCAGGGGATTGTCATTGCGATTGACGGTGAACCCGTTGGACCAAGCCCCTCCCGTGCCGCGCTGCAAGGTTATGTTCCCGGGACCAACGCGACTGTCTTTTCGCCTCAAGGGGGCCTGCGCGCATCCCTCAAAGACCTGCTCGTGTTGGGCGAGATTTTCACCACTGGCGGACAAATCAATGGCGTGCAAATTCTCGCGCCGAGTACCGTGAAAACTATGACGAAGGCTGCATGGGTTCTAAATGAGGCCGAAGACAATGGCGACAGCTATGGTGGCTTGATGCGCAGCTTTGGCCTCGGCGTGCACATCTATCAGCCTGGCAACCGCTGTTTTGAGACCAATGGCGCACGCTATTTGGGACATTTCGGGGAGGCCTATGGCCTAATTGGCGGTCTTCTGGTCGATCCGAAAGCCAAGCGCACTGTGGCGTATTTATTTCCCTATACGCCCACCAATGCAGAGGATGCCCTGAGCGATTGCAGTGGGCTTTACCGCTGGGAGGAGCGGTTCTTTAAAGAGGCACTCGCTCCATAACGTCTCTGTGTTCAAGCGGCCGCTTTTGGCGCTTTCAGAGACTTAGCCTTCACATAGCTGCCCGGTGCATCTTCCAAGGCGGGATAGCCGTTATTGGTGCCAGGCTGCCGCGCGTCGACCTTCTTGCCAGAGCGGCGAATAAGCCATTTTTCCCAATCGCCCCACCAAGAGCCGGGATGCTCGGTGGCTGTCTCTAGCCATTCATCCAGGTCTGCTGCTTTCTTCTTGGTGTTCGTCCAGTGCATGTATTTCTTCGCAGCCGGCGGGTTGATCACACCGGCAATGTGGCCGGAGCCGGCCAGCATGAAGCGCATATTGCCCTTAAACGTGTGAAGCAGCTTAAAGACAGACGCTGCCGGCGCGATATGGTCGTCCTTGCCGGCTTGAATATACATGTCGGTCTCCACCGTGGTCAGGTCGATGGGAACGCCGTCTAGAACAAGTTTGCCCGGCTGGATCAGTTTGTTCTCATTGTACATGTTCTTCAGGTAAAACTGATGCATCGCTTGCGGCAAACGCGTGCTGTCTGAATTCCAATAGAGCAAATCGAACGGGAAGGGCTCTTTGCCGAGCAGATAGTTGTTCACCACAAACGACCAAATCAGGTCGTTGGAGCGCAGCATATTGAAGGTCAGGGCCATATTCTGCCCGTCCAGATACCCCTTTTCTTCCATCAACGTGTTGATGTTCTCGATTTGCGTATCATCGACAAAGACGAGTAGATCACCGGCATTTTCAAAGTCGACTTGCGCGGTAAAGAAGGTGGCTGCATTGACCTCGTTTTCCCGACCTTTAGCTTTTAGATAGGCCAAGGTAGCCGACATCAGCGTGCCGGCGATGCAATAGCCAACGACGTTCACATCATCCGTATTGCAAATCTCGCGGGCGACCCGGATTGCTTCTAGGGCGCCTTCGGTCATGTAGTTTTCAAAGGAGGTTTCCCGGTAACTGCCGTCGGGATTGACCCAGGACACGCAGAACACCGTAAAGCCTTTGTCGACCAGATATTTAATCATGCTCTTCTGTTCAGTCAGGTCGAGAATGTAGAACTTATTAATCCAAGGCGGCATGAAGATGAGCGGCTTTTCATAGACCGTCTCTGTTGTCGGGTTGTACTGCAGCAGCTGAAACATTCGGTTCTGGAACACCACTTTCCCCGGCGTGACGGCCACATTGCCGCCCACTTCAAAGGCGGTCTCATCGGTCATCTTCGTGGCCAGCATGCCGTCCCCGCGTTCAAAGTCGGAGATGATGTTCTCAAGGCCACGCAGCAGGTTTTCCCCGCGCTCTTCCATCGTCGTGCGCAGCACTTCGGGGTTGGTCAGGACAAAGTTTGATGGGCTAAGCGCATCAACAAACTGCTTCACGGCAAAGTCGACTTTCGCCTTGTCCTTTTGGTCAAGGCCTTCGACTTCCTTGACCGTGTTCATGATGGTGTTGGCTGTGAGCAGATAGCCTTGGCGCACAAAGTCAAAAACGATGTTGTCGCGCCACTCGGGGTCTTTAAAGCGCCGGTCACCACGTGGCTCGGCAACGATTGGCTCGGGCTCTTCGCCCAGCATGCGTAGCGTCGCATTCTGCCAAAGATGCATATAATCCTGCCACAGCGACAGCTGCCGTTCCACCAGCTTGCCAGGCTCAGACATCATCAGCGCGGACATTTCCACAAGGGACGGGCCGATGTTCATCGGGTCTGGTGTGGTCGTTGACAGCGGTTGGCGGCTCATAAAATCGCTAATGAGCTCTTGAGACCGCTTTGCCAGCGAGGCCATATGCTCGGCCATTTCTTCAGAAATTGGGAGACCTGTGTCGCTTTGACCTGTCATTGAAATTCAACCTGCTTTCACGTTTGCATTTTCTGCATCTTAATACCTGTCTGGTGCTGTTCCCAGCCATAACATTGTCCAGGCACAGAAATTCTATGTCGAAAGGTCTATTTCAGGCGTATTCTCGTCTCGCTTTCCCCATAGTTGGGGACTATAAGCTCCTTCGACCCATTCAAGACGACCGACGCTGATTCGCCATGCCTCAAGATTTCTACCGAATCAAAAGACTGCCGCCCTACCTGTTCGCTGAGGTGAATGCCCTGAAAGCGGCTGCGCGTGCACGCGGTGAAGACATCATAGACTTTGGGATGGGCAATCCCGATTTGCCAACCCCGCAACATATTATTGATAAGATGGTGGAAGCGGTCGCCGACCCCAAAACACACCGCTATTCCCAGTCCCGCGGTATTCCTGGACTGCGCAAAGCTTTGGCGGCCTATTATGCACGCCGCTTTAATGTCGAGCTGGACCCAGAAACCGAAGCCATTGTGACCATTGGGTCAAAAGAAGGTTTGGCGAATTTGGCGCAGGCTATCTCCGCGCCTGGCGATGTGATTTTATCGCCCAATCCAAGTTATCCAATCCACCCTTATGGGTTCATGATTGCCGGTGCCACCATCCGTCATATGCCGATTGGGCCGGAGTACGACTATATGCGCGAGCTGGAACGCGGCGTGCAGCATTCGGTGCCCAAGCCCATAGCTGTGATTGTCAACTTCCCGTCCAATCCGACAGCGCAAGTCGTCGACTTGGATTTTTATGGCGAAATTGTCGATTTCGCGCGCTCTCGCGGCATCTATATCCTCTCTGATTTGGCCTATTCAGAAATCTATTTTGATGAGGATAAGCCGCCGCCCTCTATCTTGCAGGTCCCAGGCGCGAAGGATGTAGCCGTGGAGTTCACCTCCATGTCGAAGACCTATTCTATGCCGGGCTGGCGCATTGGCTTTGCAGCGGGCAATCCAGAGCTTATCGGCGCGCTGACGCGGGTCAAAAGCTATCTCGATTATGGCGCATTTACGCCCATCCAAGTGGCGGCGACCGCGGCGCTGAATGGCCCGCAAGAGTGTGTTGCTGAAGCGCGCGCCATCTATAAAGCCCGCCGCGATGTCCTGGTCGAAAGCTTTGGCCGCGCTGGCTGGGATATCCCGCCGCCGCCAGCCACCATGTTTGCTTGGGCTAAAGTGCCAGAGCCCTGGCACGACAAGGGCTCCATGGCGTTTTCCAAAGAGCTGTTGCAAGAGGCAGGCGTTGCCGTGTCGCCCGGCATTGGATTTGGTGAGCATGGGGAAGGGCATGTGCGTATTGCGCTGGTTGAAAATGAGCACCGCATTCGCCAGGCGGCCCGGAACTTGAAGAAGTTTCTAGCCCAAAAGGAGCCGACCTCCGCTGAACCGGCGGAAGCCCTATAGCAATGCAAGACCCTTTGAAGATTGGCATTGCCGGCCTCGGCACAGTGGGCGTCGGCGTTATCAAAATTCTTGAGCAGACGGCAGAGCGAATTGCAGCGCGGGCCGGTCGCCCCATAGCGATCACCCATGTGAGCGCCCGCACGCGCGGCAAAGACCGGGGCGTTGATATCGGCGGATATACCTGGTGCGATGACCCAGGCGCGCTGGCGGATGCACCGGTGGATGTCATTGTCGAGCTGATGGGCGGGTCGGATGGGCCCGCTTTGGTGCTGGCGCAAAAATCGCTCTCTGCAGGCAAGCATTTTGTGACGGCCAACAAGGCTTTGATTGCCCATCATGGCCAAGCGCTTGCCGAGAGCGCGGAACGGTCCAAAGCAGTGTTGCGGTTCGAAGCGGCCGTTGCAGGCGGCATTCCGGTTATCAAAGCCCTATGTGATGGCTTAGCGGCCAACGAAATCGTCAGCGTACAAGGCATTTTAAACGGCACTTGCAATTACATCCTCTCCGTCATGGACCAAGAGGGCGCAGACTTCGGCGATGTCTTGGCCGATGCCCAACGCCTTGGCTATGCCGAGGCCGACCCGACCTTTGACATTGACGGCATTGATGCGGCTCACAAGCTGGCCATTCTTGCGGCTATCTCCTTTGGCGCGCAGATAGACTTTGACTCTGTGAGCGTGGATGGCATTCGCGCGGTGTCGCCTGTGGATTTGGATTATGCGCGCCAGCTTGGCTATCGCCTCAAACTCATCGGCCGGGCGCACATGGTGGACGGTATGCTTGAGCAGCGCGTCGCGCCAACGCTTGTCCCGGTGGGACATCCGCTTGCGGCAGTGGAAGACAGCTTTAACGCCATTGTCTTTGAAGGCGTGCCAGTGGGCCAAACGGTGTTTGAAGGGCGCGGTGCCGGTGAGGGTCCAACGGCTTCTGCCGTGGTTGCCGACATCATTGATATTGCACGCGGCGGCGATGCGCCGGCCTTTGGCGTGCCTGCCGCCGCTTTGAAAAAGCTTAGTGCAACACCAACTGAAGCGCGGCAGGGCCGCTTTTATGTGCGGCTCACGGTCGAAGATGAAGTTGGTGTCGCGGCAAGCATCGCCTCCCTCATGCGCGACCACGGAATCAGCATGGACAGTCTGCTCCAGCGCGGCGAAGCTGGCAAAGGCGAGGTGACCTTCGTTCTGACGCCGCATCGCTGCGCACTCTCTGTGATAGAGGCGGCGGCTGAAGCGCGGGCGGCGCTGGAGGTTGTATTATCAAAGCCGGCAATCCTGCGCATCCAAGACCAAGACGACGTTTAACGCGACACGTAATCGAAAAAACAAAGAGGGGCCCCCAATGGCGCAAGCACCAAGCAACTTAGACCGCATATTCGTGCTGGAGATGGTCCGCGTCACAGAAGCTGCTGCGATTGCCTGCATTGGCGAAATTGGTCAGGGCGATGAAAAGGCGGCCGATGCCGCGGCTGTGGAAGCCATGCGCGGCGCGCTTAATGACATTAACATGGATGGCACTGTCGTTATCGGTGAGGGCGAACGCGATGAAGCGCCGATGCTCTACATTGGCGAGAAGGTCGGCAAGGGCAAAGGCCCGAAGGTCGATATCGCACTCGACCCCTTAGAGGGGACGACCATTACCGCGAAAGCAGGGCCCAACGCTTTGGCCGTCCTGGCAATTTCGGAAGGCGGATGCATGCTCAATGCGCCAGACGTCTACATGGATAAAATTGCCATCGGTGGCGGCTATCCAGACGGCGTTGTCGACTTGGATAACTCCGTTAAAGACAATGTCCATGCGTTAGCCAAAGCCAAGGGCTGCGCGCCTGAGGAGATTATGACCTGCGTGCTTGACCGGCCCAGGCATGAGAAAATCATCAAAGACCTGCGGGCCGTTGGCTGCGGCATTACCCTGATACCGGATGGCGACGTGGCGGGCGTGATTGCGACCACCAATCCCGATACGGGCATAGACATCTATTTCGGTGCTGGCGGCGCGCCGGAAGGTGTTTTGGCCTCGGCGGCCTTGCGCTGCACGGGCGGGCAATTCCAAGGGCGTCTTTTGTTCCGTAATGATGATGAACGCGCGCGGGCCCGCCGTTGGGGCATCGAGGATTTGGACCGTAAGTACCAGCTAGAGGATTTGGCGTCTGGCGATGTCATCTTCGCGGCAACCGGCGTCACCGATGGCTCACTGCTTGAAGGGGTGCATCGCCGCGGCGGCAAAATCACGACAGAATCAGTTGTCATGCGCTCCGCAACGGGTACTATCCGTTGGGTAAAGGGAGAGCATGGCAAGCACCAAGATTGAGCCGGTTTGGCAACCTGATCTAGACGCTGCTTTTCTTGGCGTTGAAAGCTCCCTGCTGGGCCAGCGATGGGCTCTGGCCAGCCATTCAGATGATATAGCCGCCGCGCTCTCGCAGACTTTTGGGCTGTCAGAGGTGGCAGGCCGGTTGATGAGCAGCCGGGGCCTGACGCCCATTGCAGCCGAGCCGTTTTTGAACGGCAACTTGCGCAGTGAACTGCCAGATCCGTCGTCCTTAGCGGATATGGACAAGGCTGCGGCCCGTATAGCAGCAGCCATCCAAGCGAGTGAGCCGGTCACCGTGTTTGGCGACTATGATGTCGATGGGGCGACATCTGCAGCGAGCCTGCTGCGCGTCATCAATTCCATCGGCGGCGCGGCAGATGCTTATATCCCCGACCGGATAACCGAAGGCTATGGACCATCCAGCCAGGCTATGCGCCAGATTGCCGAGCGCGGCGCGAAACTGGTCATCACCGTCGATTGCGGGATTGCCGCCCATGAGGCGCT
>CAKZYD010000051.1 GCA_937884085.1 uncultured Sphingomonadales bacterium
TCACTTGTTTGTTTATGCAGGCTTCGTTGCATCCCGCGGGCACCATAGCGATGTCGGGGGCCTATCTCCTGGCTCTATGCCAGCTGAGTCAAAAACCATCGAAGAAGAAGGCATTCGCATCACCGCCCTTCCAATCCTGGTGGACGGTGCGCTGGAGACAGACCTGATTGCGCGCACTTTCGCGTCCGCGCGCTCGCCCCAGGTGAACCAGGCGGACTTAAAAGCCCAATTGGCCGCTTGCCAAACAGGCGCAGAAGCTTTGCAAACCCTGATGCGGCAGAACGGGCCGCAGACGGTGCAGACTTATATGCGCCGCATCCAAACAAATGCTTCGCAAGCCGTAGAGCGCCTGCTCAGCACGCTTAAAGGCGGCACGCATCAGCATGAGATTAGTGGTGTTGGGCGCATCTGCGTCTCCGTGGAAGTCGACCAAGCAGAGCAGCGTGCGACCATCGACTTTGCCGGCACAAGCGCGCAGGGCCCGCATAATTTCAACGCGCCGCTGTCGATTACAAAAGCAGCCGTGCTTTACGTGCTGCGCTGCCTCATCAGCGAGGCGATTCCTTTGAATGCGGGCTGCCTTCTACCCATTGACCTCACCGTCCCAGAAGGATGTCTTCTCAATCCCCTGCCCCCGGCAGCGGTGGTCGCAGGCAATGTGGAAACGAGCCAGGCGGTGGTGAACGCGCTCTTCCTTGCGCTTGGGGCCCGCGCGGCCAGCCAGGGCACCATGAATAATGTTATTCTGGGCGATGCGGACCACCAATATTATGAAACCCTTGGTGGTGGCTGCGGCGCCGGGCCAGAATTTAGCGGCGAAAGCGCAATCCATAGCGACATGACGAATTCGCGCCTCACTGACCCTGAAGTCGTCGAAGCGCGCCTGCCACTGCGCATTGAGCAGATGGAAATCCGGCGCGGGAGCGGTGGCAAGGGCAAGCACCCCGGCGGCGATGGACTGATCCGCAGCTACCGCGCGCTCAAAGATTTGGAGGTGTCGCTGCTGACCTCGCATAGAAATAGTGGACCGTCAGGTTTGAACGGAGGCGGCGATGGCAAGCCCGGGGCCAACCTTGTCGTTGTAGACGGTGTTGAAAAACCTGTTAGCGCCAGGGCAGGCACCCACTTGCCTGGAAACGCAATCCTAATCATTAAAACACCAGGCGGAGGCGGCTCTTCCTAGCGACCGGACCAAACTGGCTTGCGCTTTTCAACAAAAGCCAGCGGGCCTTCTTTCGCATCTTCAGACGAAAAAACGGTTTTCGCCGCGCGGCCTGAGATTTTTTGCAGCGCCTCTTCATCATGGTCATGGACCTGACGAGCGACACCAAGACTCTCGATCACCGACAGCGGCGCGTTGGCCGCTATGGCAGCGGCAAGCTCTCGCGCTTTTGGCAGGACGTTTGCTTGCGCCTCAAGGTAATTGATCAGGCCCAAATCATAGGCCCGCTGCGCTGGCAAAGGATCCCCCGTCGCCACCAGTTCCAGCGCAATATGGCGCGGCAAGGCGCGGCCCAAACGATACACCCCGCCCGCAGCGGCCAGCAGTCCTCGTTTGGGCTCTGGCAAGCCAAAGCCAGAGTTTTCTGATGCCACAATCATATCGCAAGACAGGGCGAATTCGCACCCACCTGCCAAGGCAGAGCCGGTGACTGCAGCAATCCAAGGCTTTTGGCGCTTGGCATAAGTCAGCCCGCCAAAACCGCCGTCTTTCGTGGCCAAGGTGTGCGCACGGCCCTTTGCAATCTCAGATAAATCAGCGCCCGCACAAAACACCTTGTCATTTGACGAGGTGAGAATGGCGACGCGGATATCACCCCGCGCATCCACTTCTTTGACCGCCCAGTCCATGGCCAGCGCAACGGCTTCGTTCACCGCGTTATATTTTTCAGGCCGATTGAGCGTGACCAGCGCAATGTGGTCCTCGCCAACGTCAAACAAAACCTCATTGCCAATGCCTGCGGGTGCGTCTGTCATAGCAGTGCCTTTCTGGGCGGTGCCTTTCTAGGTGTCGCGCGAAACGAGCACAGTCTGCCGCCTCAGCGAAACTGGCGTTTTAAGAAGGACGTGAGACCCAAGTGCTTTCCGCTATAGGCGATGAAGGCCGTGACAGTGCCTCTAGCCACAAATTCTGGCAAACAGCGCATATCGATTGCGCGCAGGGGACTGCAAATCAACAGCCCAAACGACTCTAAACAATTCCGTTTTGTCGCTGAACGTTTTGGCCTAGCTTTTCATTGCTGCGTGTAAAAATATGTGTCTTGCAGGCCTTTAGAGCTTGGCCATGGGGAAGACGCAGGCGGAAACATGATAAACGGCGGCGATTATTGGTCTATCAGCCTGGCGCTTGCAGCCTTTGTTTGGCTTGGCCTGTGGATTGACACGAAGCCGCTGCGCAAGTTTTTGCCAGGCCCGGTGGTTGTCATTGTTAGCGCCAGTATTTTATCAAATACCGGCATCATTCCGCTCGCGTCAGACCTTTATTCTTCGGTCACCGCATATCTCGTGCCGCTTGCAATCCCGCTCCTGCTGTTCAAGGCCAATCTACGGACCTTGTTTCGCGAAGCCGGCGGGGTGTTGGCCATCTTTCTGCTGGCTGCGCTCGCCACAATAATCGGCGCCGTGCTTGCCTATTTCCTAATAGACCTGGGCGATGAAGCAGCGAAGGTGGCAGGTGTTTACACAGGCGGCTGGATTGGCGGCGCCATGAACATGGTGGCGGTGTCCGAAGCGGTGGAGATGACAAAAGCAACCTCAGCCGTCGCCATTTCCGTGGGTGGCCCGATTAGCATCCTGGGCCTCCTGACCCTTATGACACTGTCGACCCTTCCTATGGTGCACCGCTTCTGTCGAAGCGAGAAGGACATGCAGTCGGCGGTAGACCGAGCAGCAGAAAAAGACACAGAAGCGCCATCACTCTGGCCGCCATTTCGGCTCACACATGTCTTTGGCGCCGTTGTGGTCAGCCTCACGATCTGCGCCGTATCGAAACTTCTGACGCACAGCTTGGGCATCGACAAATTCGCGATTTTGATAATCACGCTCCTGACGGTCGCCAGCGTGAACATCAGGCCGGACTTTTTTGCAGGACTAGGCGGCTCATTCGAATTGGGCATGCTGTTCATGTATATCTTTTTTGCCGCCATCGGCGCCTCAACCGATATCACAATTTTTATCAAACACGCCTCAACAATGGCGCTCTTTGGCGGGTTTATCGTGGCCTCTCACATCACGTTAATGCTGCTTGCCGCGCGATTTCTAAAATTACGGTTCGAAGAGGTTGTTATCGCCTCAAGCGCGGCCATTGTCGGGCCGGCGGCAACCGCGGCAATGGCAAGCTCCCGCGGCTGGCGCCATCTGGTCACGCCGGGCGTATTATGCGGTGTTTTCGGCTATGTCATAGCAAATTTTGCCGGCGTTCTGCTTGCCGAACTGCTACCATGAGGCCCGTTCTTTGGAAAATAATAACACATGTCATAGTTGTTTATTTACGCTCTATAATTGTTTTTTCTGAAGCATTATTTTTGTCCTCCAGGATAGATCCGACGCGTGACATTGGACGTGCATGCGCTTTAACTTGGCAAAGCCGTTAGAAAGACACATCGACACCCACACGAAAGGAGCGAGGAGCAAACACAAGACCTTGCGCATTACCTTCTATATCAATCTCCCCGGTCTGAGTATTGACCGCACCAAAGCTCCGGCTCCTGAGCTGCTGGTTGTTTAAAAGGTTTGTGCCTGCGGCAAAGACATTGAAGCGATCCGTTCTAAACCCAACACGCAACGTCAAATCAGACCGGCTTTCGATTTCTTCAGTGACAGTTGCACCAACAACCGGATCGAACCCATCGTTGGCAAAAGCCTGCGCAAAATCCTCCCCTGTAAGGTTCGTTGCATCCGCAAATTGGCGCCCTGTAAAGGTAAAAGTACCGCTCGCATAGAGGCCGGACTCATGTTGGTAATTGGTGGTAAAGGTGAACGTAATGCTTGGAGCGAAGGGGAACTCGTTGCCGGCAAGATTTTGAAAAGGCCCCGTCGACGCAAAATCAAAGTCATCAAACTCAGTTTTAAGAAGACCGATACTTGCGAAGAGGTTCCAGTTATCATTTAGTGTATAGTCTAGGCTGAGCTCCGCGCCGTAGAGTGTGGATTCGCCGACGTTATCGATAAAATCATCGAACCCATCAATCTCCAGGATTGGACCGGTGAGGGCCACCTGTTGATCTGAATACTTTGAGTAAAAAATGTTTGCATTGGCGATCAGAGCGCCGTCCAAAAAGACGTTTCGGGTGCCGAGCTCGATGGTATCTAAATACTCTGGATCAAAGGTGTTGACGACATTTTCGTTGCCAATACCGGTCTGGCTGGGCGCTAGTATGAACTGGGCAACGCCAGCGCGGTAACCGCGCTGGTAAGAGATAAAGACAGAATGGACAACATTGAAATTGTAGGTAACTGCGGCAAGTGGCAGAAAGGCTTCAAAGCGATCTGAAGACTCTTCATCGAGGCCCGGCACATCACCAAATTGAGCGCCTAGTAGCAGCTCTGATGCAGTTTGGCATGGAAGTTCAACAACAGGAACCGGTGCGCCGATCACAGCACCGGGGAGCGTCAGACTACAGGCCTGGGGATCGACGTTTGGGACAAAGGAGTTTGTGGTCGTCGAGACGCGCTCATTATCATATCGAAACCCTAAATTGATTTGCCAATGCGTATCGATGTTCCATTCTAGCTGGCCAAAAAATGCAAAATTCTCAATGTCTGAACTGAATGCGCTATCCAAAAATAGGACGGTATCGGCTGGGTTTGCTGTAGCGGTCAGTGGCGATATCCTCGCCAGTAGGTTTTGCGTGCTGTTGGCGGCTTCAGACTGCTCGTCATAATAGTATCCGCCAAAAAACCCTCTGAACTTTCCATATTCAAATTCCAGCCGCGTTTCCGCGGAGAAGACATCATTTTCGACAAAATTGCGCGTAAACTCTCCAGTAACTGGAAGATCCTCTTCCAACCCAAATGTCCGAATAACGTCGGTTGTTTCGTACGTAACGATAGTACGAACGAGCCAGGTATCGCTTACATTATACGTCATCTCATTTACAGCCCGCAGAGAATCAGGTCGGTTCTGAAGGAAAGGGCCGAAATCCTGAAATTCAAAGAAGTCAAAGTTCTGAAAATCAGGATTTGTTACCGCTAAGACTGATTGCACTCGTGGTGCTGGACCGCCAACGGTTGCATCGGAGTAATCGAGCGTGAACTTGGTCGAAAAATTCGGCAGGCCACTTGGCTCGATCAACAGTTTACCGCGCACCACAATTGATTCCCGTCCGTTCAATAAACGATCCGATCGCACGTTAAAAATAAAACCGTCAGAGTGTTGGTAGTCGACGGCAATGCGGGCGGCGACTTGATTATCAATGAGGGGTACACTCATCGCGCCTGCGAGTTGGACTTCATCAAAGCGTGCATAGGTAGCCCGAAATTGACCCTCCAGCTCGTAAGTCGGGTCGTTGGTGGAAATAACGATAGCGCCGGCAAGCGCATTACGCCCTTGGACGGAGGATTGCGAACCACGCAACACCTCAATTTGACCGGCGTCCCATAAACCCAAAGGTCCGCGAAGCAATGCCAAAGCAGATAGAGGCGCGCCATCTACATAGACGTTAGAGGCAATACCGCCGCCAAAACCGGCAACGCCATTCCTGCCGATACCACGAATAGAGAAGTCGTTGCCTTGACCGCCGGCCGCAGACAAGTTGGGAACACGCAACAGAACATCCAAAAGATCGACAATTTCTTCGCGGTCAATGCGTGTTGTATTAAAAACCTCAACTGAAGCTTCAACATCCTGCAGGCTGGTGACCAGTTTAGTGCCGGTAACAGTGATGATGTCCTTGACTTGAAAACGATTAGATAGGCTTGATTTAATCGGTTTGGCTTTTTGGGCTGGCGCGTCTTTAATTACAAAATCACCCGAAGGAGACTGCTCCAGCAGCAGTCCAGTCCCCTCCAGGACCTTTAATAGCGCGGCTTGCGGCTCAACCGTATCAGAAACAGGCGCAGCGGTCATGCCTGCGACAAGGGAGGATGGCGCCAAGACGGTAACGCCATAGTGTTTGCCGATTGCTTCAAGACTGGACTGCAGCGGCTGCGCTGGCAGTGATAAGGACTGGCTTACCTCCTGCGCATGCGCCTGACCGGACATTACCATCAGTGCAATGCCAGAAACTGTTCCAATGAGTAATTTGCGCGTGTTGTATGTGAGACGGAGTGTCACCGTTCTTGCCCCTTGTGCTTCCTCTTATCTGAGAGCGATTTTCAATCGCATTCAAAGCCAAGACGCATGCAGCGGCGGATTGGTAACCGGCCTTAGAAATTATTTTTTTAATCCGATGCGCAGCGGACCTTCTGCGGTCTTTTGCACGGTCAGGTCATAGCTGTAGGCAAGCGTTTCTATGAGCTGGTCGACATTGTCAGCAGAGAAGGTTGCTGAGAGGCGAAACGCTTTTAGCGCGTTTGTATCTTCCACCAAGATATCATAGTGTGTGTACCGATTTGCGTCAGCCAGGATCTCTGTGATTGGCGCATCTGCATAGGCGAACTGGGCCGATCGCCAAGTACCAAGCGATGCCGGGTCAAACTGCGCAACGTCACCGAGACCAGCATCTTGTGACGCTTCCACTCTATCACCGGCTTGAAGCACGTTGCGCTGCATGATCTTAATGGCTTGGCCGTCACCCACGTCCGGCAATACCATTGGAAAGCTGACTGTAACACTGCCCTCACCGACTGCTACTTCGGTTACCGCGCCGCTGGAGCGTATGTCAAACTTGGTTCCCGTGACCCGCACAGTTAAATCATCATGTGTTACAAGAAAGGGTCGCGCAGCATCCGCCGCTACATCAAACAGCGCATCGCCAGCGCTTAACGCAACGCGCCGTTTACGCGGCTCAAACATGACCTCCATGCTGCTTTTAGCACCAAGCGTTATTGTGCTGCCATCCTCAAGCACGATCTCACGGGTTTCACCAATAGCCGTTGCATAAAGCCGAGGGATCGCCTCAACGGGGCCTATCGGTTCGCTGTGTGTGGACAAGAACAGCCCGATGACAGCAGCAAATGCTGCAATCGCCGCCACCATCGGCAAAGCCACTCCGCGCCATCGGGAAAAGAAAGGTCTGGTCTGTGGTATATTCGTGGGCGTCAGCACCCCTTCTAGCGCACCGACGCCGTCCCAAAGACGGTCTGCCATGTCGTAGGCCAAGGCGTTTTCTACATTCGCGTTTAGCCATGCGTGAAAGTCGCTACGCTCATCGGCAGTGATTTCCTCATCGGCCATGCGCGCCCGCCAATAGGTCGCATCCTCCAATCGCATGGTCTGCGGTGATTTAGCTCCCATCGGCGGCGTCCTCTGCTTCCAACGCTCGCACAATATCACGCATTGCCTTGGCCACATGTTTACTCACGGCAGGGCGAGAAATACCCATGATTTTTGCAACGTCCTTGTGGGCCATATCGTCAAACCGCACCATTTCAAACGCTTTGCGCCGAGCAGATGGCATAGCATCCATGGCAGCAAGCGTCAGTTTGATTCGCTCTCTTGTCTCTAAGACGCGCTCGGGGCTTTCAAGGTAACCAGGGCTACCTAGAAAAAGTGTTTCCAACGCGCTATCGCGTCGCTTAGCCGACGCCATGGACCGCAATTGAGACAGCCGATTATTTTTTGCCGCGCGCCACAAAAATGCTTCGAGAGACAAAACGTTAGCGATATCACCACGTTTTAAAAGCTGCTCAAAGGTGCGCTGAGCCACATCTTCAGGGTCTGGAGGACCAAGGCCAAAGGCAGAGGTTAGATCGCTGACAAGTTTCCGAAAATGCTTCTGATACAGTGCGCTAATCGAAGAAACAGCCGGCGGCTCAGCAGCTACCACTGTGGTAGCTTCCAACCGCTCATCCAAATCCTGTCCCATTGGCCCAGACACCTGCCACCCGTTCCCATTATCGTAGTTGCAACGCAGTCGCATTTCCACTGGCAGCATCACAACTTTTAGGCAAGGGGTATTGTGTGCGTGGGTGCTTTGGGAACAACTCAAAGCCTAGGCGCTGCGTTTTCACAGTCGTTAGCAACATCCGGTGCGCCTAGGGTGAAGCCGCCTCTGCTCTGCCCCCTAAAAACTGGATCGTTTTAGGTTAGAGTTTTCCGCTTAAATTTTCCTGGCTGGAGAAGGAGCGGACGCGATGAAAGCATCCAAATTTAGTGGCGCCCAGAAGGCGTTTATTTTGAAGCAAGGAACAGACCTTATCGATCAGCGCAATTTCTAGAAAACCATTCCCTATTTATGATGCTGTCTCAAAAGGAGACAGATTATTCGACATCCGAATGTCTAAGGTTGCTGAACACAGGCCACACAGCAACGGCTAGCTTTATGATGTGATGAGCGTTGTGCAGATATGTGGTAGGCCAGGAGGGACTCGAACCCCCAACCAAGCCGTTATGAGCGGCCTGCTCTAACCAATTGAGCTACGGGCCCCGTGTTTTCCGCGGGAAGACTGCCTTCTAACAGCGCCTTGCCAGGCTATAAAGCCCCAAAATGGAGGTCACTCTGGCGCTGGCCCAGGAAAACGGTCACGCAACACGCGTTTAAGGGCCTTGCCGGACGGATTGCGCGGTATTTCATCAATAAATTCAATAGCTTTGGGTTGTTTAAAGCGGGCCAGTTTATTGCCTGTGAGGGCTATGATGTCCTCTTCAAGGATCTTCAGATCATCGTTCATGTGCTTGGGCACCACGATGGCAACGGGGCTCTCACCCCATTTCGCTGAGGGTTGGCCAATCACGGCCACTTCTTTCACGGCATCATGCCCTAAAACCACATCTTCAATCTCGGCGGGGTAGATATTCTCACCACCGGATATGATCATGTCCTTAGACCGGTCTTTGATGTAGATGAAACCGTCCGTATCGACTTCCGCGATATCGCCGAGATAGAACCAGCCGTCCTTGAAGGCTTTGGCCGTGGCATCGGGTTTGTTCCAATATTCTGTAATGATATGTGGACCGCGCGTTATCACTTCACCCGGCACGCCAGGCGCCACATCTTTTCCCGCATCATCAACGACGCGCACCTCCATGCCGTAATACGCCTTCCCCGTGGAACCGGCTTTCGTCAGCGCATGTTCTGGCGACATGAGGCAAATGCCGCCATGGGTTTCCGTGGCGCCATAGATTTGGTGAATGTCGATACCAAGACCGGCGAAGAATTTGATAAGCTCAACCGGTACAGGGGCGGCGCCGCACAAGATGGACCGCAGGGTTGAGACATCGCCCTGCCCTGCACCCGGCACTTTAGCCATAAAATTCAGCATGGCCGGCACAAACAGCGCCCCCGAGATCTTTTCTTGTTCCAGAATTTGCCACGCACGAACGGGGTCAAAAGTGGCGTCGAGGACGTTGGTGCCACCACTATAAATGCCAGACATGATGATACCCATGCCTGCAATGTGGAACAACGGGGCTACAGTATAGATGCGGTCCCCATAGCGCGTGTCGGAGGTCGCCAACATAGCGTGATGCCAAGCAATGGAGCCTTCATGGCTGATAACAGCGCCCTTTGGCTTTCCCGTGGTGCCTGAGGTGTACATCAGGAACACAGGCGCATCCCCTTCAGCGCCGAGTGATGGCTCTTCGGGCGAGGCGTTCAGCAACGTTTCATACGGCAAATCAGATGCATCGCCCAATGAAATCCAGCGCGTGATAGACGGCGCCATGGGCTTCAAAGCGTCGGCAAGCGGCGCTAAATCCGCGCTGTAAACCAACGTGGATGCGCTGCAATCATCAACAATATATTCCAGCTCAGCCGCAGCAAGACGCCAATTGAGAAAAACAGTAATCGCGCCAATCTTGGCGGCGCCATAGAACGCTTCGATATATTCGAAGCGGTTGGACATGAGGATTGCGACCCTGTCTCCGGGACGCACACCTGCCTCCAAAAGCCCGTTCGCAGCGCTATTGGCCCGTGCATTGAGCGCGTGATAGTCGAGACGAACCTCTTGTTCTAAATCCACGACAGCTTCGAGATGAGGGCTGAGCCGCGCCCGTTCGGATAAGAATTGACCAACGTTTCTTAGCATGGCGACAGACTTCAGTGACTATGGCAGGTCCCATAGTCATGCAGAGGCAACGATCAGCGCGCAAGTCTTGTGGCTGCCCCCTTCTGACTTAGGCCAATTGCAGTTTGCCCTCGAGAGACTGCAACCTATTCGCTACAGGGCTGACGGAGACCGTGTCTTCACCCTCTGGGCTGGCGATGAGTTGACCTTGAAGTCGCAGCGCCCGCTTGTAAATATTCAATGAGCGGTGAGATAGGATGACAACCGCCCGGGGCAGCTTGCGCAGGCTGCGCGGGTCAGACCCGGCGCATAGTTCCAAATCATCCAGCTGGCGTTCGGGCTTCCTGGCGTCTTCAGCTGTCATATCCCCTGTTACGACGGCCTTGCGCACCATGCTCCAGCTAATCACCTGCATCAGACGCGTCGAGATGCGCAGACTTTCCGCCGTATAGAGAACGCGGTCTATTGGGCCCAGCTCGGCCCTGTCCGTTTTCGAATAGCGCGAGAAGTACGTGCGGCTTTCTTCCGCTAAACGAAGCGCTTCATCATAGAGTTGATCTGTAATCGCATGGCTGACTTTACCTTGCCCATCAACATGCCCATCGGAGTGAACCGACATGGAAAATACCCTCATACACAACTGTTCATTGGCAACACACCGCCAATATCAATTCCGACTATTTCTCATAAATTTTATGCAAAATCAATACTTTATATCGTTTCGCTAAGGTCTTGAAAAGTCCAAAATGCTACCCATATCCGACATGTGCCAGGTGACG
>CAKZYD010000052.1 GCA_937884085.1 uncultured Sphingomonadales bacterium
CCATGGCCGTCCAGAGGAAGAGGCGCTTGAGGCCCCCGCTGTAGAGCTAGCCCAGCAGCTTGGCATTCCCTTGGTCGCCACAAATCGCTGCCTGTTTGAAAAAACCAGTCATTATGATGCTCATGATGCACTGACCTGTATTGCTGCCGGTATCGTGGCCGCGCGTAAAGATAGGCCCAAGCTAACGCCGGAATACCGGTTCAAATCGATGCGCGAGATGCAGGCGCTCTTTGAGGATCTACCGGAAGCCCTGGAAAACACCGTCAATATTGCCCGGCGCTGCGCCTTCAAGGTGCAGAAAAGAGCGCCCATCCTGCCCAACTTTGCCAGCGGCAGCGGCCTGTCAGAGGCAGACATGCTGCGCGACAAAGCGCGCGCGGGATTGGAGGGCCGCCTGAATGCCTATGTGTTTAAGCCAGACATGGACACAGCCCAGCAAGAAGCAGCGGCCAAACCCTATTTCGAGCGTCTCGATTATGAGCTGGGCATCATTGAGAAGATGGGTTTTCCCGGCTATTTCCTAATCGTTGCCGATTTTATTCAATGGGCAAAAGACCAGGATATTCCGGTAGGCCCAGGGCGTGGTTCCGGCGCTGGCTCCGTTGTCGCTTGGGCGCTGCTCATCACCAATCTAGACCCCCTGGAATTCGACCTGCTTTTTGAGCGCTTCCTCAATCCAGAGCGGGTGTCCATGCCCGACTTCGATATCGATTTCTGCCAGGACCGGCGCGAGGAAGTCATCCGCTATGTGCAAGAGAAATATGGCCATGACCAAGTGGCGCAAATCATCACATTCGGTAAGCTACAAGCCCGTATGGTGCTGCGCGATGTGGGCCGCGTTATTGGCCTCAGCTATGGTCAGGTGGATGGCCTTTGTAAGCTGGTGCCCAACAACCCTGCCAAGCCTGTTACCTTGGCCCAGGCCATTGATATGGTTCCCAAACTCGCCAGCGCGGTGAAAGACGATGAGAATAAGAAGCTCGTCGAGCTCGCGCTTATTCTAGAAGGACTTTACCGCCACGCGTCTACCCATGCGGCGGGCGTGGTGATTGGGGACCGACCACTCGACAAGCTGATCCCGCTCTATCGAGCCCCACGCTCTGACATGCCTGTGACGCAGTTCGATATGAAATGGGTGGAACAGGCCGGACTGGTGAAGTTCGACTTCCTAGGCCTCAAGACGCTGACGGTCCTCTCAAATGCTGTTCAGTTCATTGCCGAACGCGGCATTGATATCGACCTCGACCACATCCCGGTCGACGATGAACGGACCTATGAGCTGCTGTCGAAAGGGGAAAGTGCGGGCATCTTCCAACTGGAAAGTGACGGCATGCGGTCGGTGCTGACAGGCCTGAAACCGAACCGTTTGGAAGACATCATCGCCCTTGTCGCGCTTTATCGGCCTGGCCCAATGGACAACATTCCCGCCTTCATCAATCGCAAGCATGGCCGCGAAGAGATCGCCTCACTCCATCCCATGCTCGATAGCATCTTGGAGGAAACATACGGGATTGCTGTCTACCAAGAGCAGGTGATGCAGATTGCCCAAACACTTGCCGGTTATTCACTTGGGGAAGCAGACCTTCTGCGGCGCGCTATGGGCAAAAAGAAGGTGAAAGAAATGGATGCCCAGCGCGTTCGTTTCATTGAAGGGGCCGCAAAGAATGACGTCGGCGCGGCCGAAGCCAATGGC
>CAKZYD010000053.1 GCA_937884085.1 uncultured Sphingomonadales bacterium
GGATGCCACGATCTTTGAGAAGTCTATACTGACTGCGGCTCAAATATGATGCTGATATCACGCCGTCGACTTGATAACGCCAAAGCCCGTCTAAGGCCTTATCCATGTCCGCCGGCTCATTGATTGTAAAGAGCAGAACATGGATGCCATGACGGGCCAATTGCTCCGTCAATTGGAAGAGCACTTCGGGATAATAGAAGTTGAGCTGGGCAGATACGATCACGGCAGCCATGTTAGAGCGCTGTGTTATCAGGCCGCGCGCGATGGCGTTGGGTTGATAGCCAAGCTGCGTTGCCGCCGCGATCACTTTCTCCCGCGTTTTAACTGAAATGCTAGCGCCTGGTTTGAAGCACCGAGACACGGCTGACTGAGAGACACCGGCAAGAGAGGCAACGTCGTAGGATGTCGCGCGGCGCTTGGAGCGGCTGGTTTTGTGTTCCATGGCGATACTCTAAAGCAATGGTGCGTCAGTCTGTCACCAATAAAGTCGCCACATGCTACGGATAGGCTGTGCGATTGATCTCTGCCATCCGCTGGAGAACATCAAGGCCTTGAACATAGAGATAATGCAAGATGTCAATGAAAACCCAGTTTTCAGCGAGTTTATCACCCGCGCGCCGATAAATATCAACCACACGCATTTCTGCTTTCGTATCGCCAGAAGGCATCCCCAAAAAACCGCCTTTGTTGATGTTGTGAAGGTTTGGCCATCCGAACCAACCGCAATAGTGGCCTTCAGCAATGCGCGCGACGTGGCCATTGAAAATCTAGCCGCGAAGATTCTGTCGGAATGGGTGCTGATGCTGCATTTGATACCGCTCAATGGTATAAGTTGCACCGATACCCGTTGGGCCATACCACAGCATATCATCGGCCCAATCTTTAGCCAAAAACTCCGGTGGACAGTTGTCCAGGTCCGCTTTGTTAAGGCTATCCAAGCGTTTCGCCATAGCTTCACATAAGGCCATGGTTTTTTGCCCCTCTTCCACGGGCTGAGGGTCAAGTAGAATACCGTCATGCGTGTGTGGTCCAGGCTGAATGACGAAAGCACCTGTTTGTGGCGGAAGGGGATGCTGACCTGCCTGGGCCATTACACTCATAAGGTCTACGAAGAGCGCCGTTTCAGCGATTTTTTCCCCATCGAAACGATGGAATTCCGCGTAGGGAATGAAGGTGAGTTTGCCGGTTGAGGGGATGCCAAGCCAATCAGCATCAAACAAACCAGCGAAATGCCCCATCGAGCATGTCCAAATTGCTGTCTCAGACATGCACTCGCTTTCGCCAGCAAAGAAGATATCTTGCCGCCGCTGCAATCGTGCAAAGCATTGTTTGAGTGGTTGCCAAAAGTGCTGAACTGCCTCCTCAGCGGTTTCCTTTTCATAAAATGGATGCATACCACGCCAATGAAATGTCGGCGTTGTATAGCTAATCAGAACGTCCGTTAGTTCGTCTAGGGGTGCGCCGTCAAAGTCCTGCATGAAGGACCAGGCAGTCGCTTTTTGGCTCTGAAAGTCTGGCATATGTGTCTCGACCCGTCTTAGCGCGCGGTCTATGTTGCTGAGAAAAGTATCATCTTAGGCGCTATCCAAGCGTGCCGAACCACGCCAATGCGGCTATCGTTAGAGCGAAGAAACCAATAAGTGGCCAAGCCGCTTTTTCGACACGGCCAGGTAAGAAATACCAGCCATCTTCACCAATGATGGGTCTATGACCGGCTTCGAATGCTGCGCGTTGCCCAGGGATCGTCTCAGGGTGCCAATTAAGCTGCTTGCCATCAAGCAACAAACTCGCGCCCCAACCCACTAGAATGTTCACGCCGCCGCCAATCACCACATACCATGGCCAAGCAATATTAGCGGGACCAATGCCGGTCCCTGGAATCCCTTGAACAACGATGAATAGCGCTAGAAAGCCAGCCACCACACCGATCAGCAGCCCGCGCTCGGACGTGTGCTTTGAAAAGAACCCAAACCCAAACATAGCCAAATTAGAGCCCCCCAGGTAGGAGCCGACAGCCGTTAATGTCTCCAATATTGATCCGCCTGAAGACAAAAAGGCCAGCGCAATTGGGATGATACTTAGGGCCCAAATCAGAGTGAAAACGCGGGACGCAAAGAGATAGTGAACCTCGCTTGCGTTTTGCTTGAACAGGCGGCGATAGAAATCAATGACCGATACCGTCGAAAGCGAGTTTAACGCTGAAGACATTGTAGACATCGAGGCTGACATGACAGCTGCTGTTATGATCCCCATAAGGCCTGGTATCGCCAGATTCTCAGCAAAGACGAGGATTATCTCGTTGGTTTGCGCAAATGGCTTGCCATCGAAATGCACGTAGAGCAAGGCGCCGATAAAAAAGAAAAAGAAGTAAATGAAGAAGGCACCATAACCCATCATCAAATAGCTTTTTTTAGCATCGCCAATTGACTTTGCAGCCAGCGCGCGTTGCACCATCATTTGATTACCGCCGTAAACGGTAATGTGAAATAGCGTCATGGCAAAAACGCCGGCCCACACCGTAGGTGCAACCGAAAAATCAAGCTCGGTCCGCAAAGGATCGAGCTTGTTTGCATCAGCGAGCTGGGACAAAGCGCCGCTAAAAGGTGCAGTAGCATCCAGCAGCTTCACAAACACAACCGTTGCTCCAATAAACAAAATAATCCCCTGCAACACATCTGTCCAAATGACGGCGTTCATGCCGCCAAGCAGCGTGTAAATCAGCACAATCACAGTGATGATCCCAATCGCTTGCAGGGTTGGAAGTCCGGTCACAAAGCTGATTACGATAGCAGTCGCTGTCAAAATGGATGCGGTTGTTATGGCCTGTGTCACGAGAAACAACGCACTCATCACAAGACGGGATGTTTTACCAAAACGCCTTTCAAGATATTCATAGATCGAAGCTACGCCGCTGTTATAAAAAAACGGTAGAAACACAGCGATTACCACGATGATCACCAGCGGATAGTTGATGTGAATGGCAAGCGCAGCCATACCATCCCCATAAGCCCACGCAGGGGCGCCTAGAAAGGACAAGGCGCTCACATAAGTAGCGATAACAGATATCCCAATCGCCCACCAAGGGGCGGACCGATCCCCAAGATAATAGTCGTCCGATGATTTAACCCGGCGGCTCATCAGCCAGCCGAGACCTAAATTGCCGAAAAGATAGGCAAGGACAATTGCCCAGTTGAGTGCCCCAAATTCTGCCATCACCGACCTAGAGAAGACTGACCATTGATCCCCGACGTTAAGCAGCTTTGACTTCGAATGCAAACACGCCTTGATTCCGAACTAAAGATACGCAAACTAGAGCAAAATTCAGAGAATTGTGAGATTGCGCTTTGGCCCACCATTTGAAGACTGCAAAAGCTGCGGAGGTACGCCGCGAAGACGACCGTAAGGTGCGCGATATTGTTGAAGCCACGCTGGCCGACATCGACGCGCGCGGCGATGCGGCGGTGCGGGAACTATCTGTCAAGTTCGATGCATGGGATCGCGATAGCTACCTCCTCACGGCCCAAGAAAAGCAAGACTGCCTGGACCAACTCACCGGCCAAGAGCTGAAAGACATTGAGTTCGCACAAGCCCAAGTGCGCGGCTTTGCTGAGATCCAGCGCGGCAGCATGCAAGATGTGGAAGTAGAGACGCTGCCAGGCGTCATCTTGGGCCATAAGAACGTGCCGGTGAATGCCGCTGGCTGCTATGTGCCAGGCGGCAAATATCCCCTGCTGGCCTCCGCCCATATGTCCGTCATCACCGCCAAAGTCGCAGGCGTCCCGCGCGTGATCACCTGCGCACCGCCCTTTCAAGGCAAGCCCGCGCCGAAGATTGTGGCAGCGCAGGTTATGGCCGGAGCGGATGAGATTTATTGTCTGGGCGGCATTCAAGCCGTTGGTGCTATGGCCATCGGCACAGAGACGATTGACCCGGTGGATATCCTGGTCGGCCCAGGCAATGCCTTTGTGGCCGAAGCCAAGCGGCAGCTTTTTGGCCGGGTGGGCATTGATCTGTTTGCCGGCCCAACCGAGACGCTGATTATTGCCGACGAGAGTGTCGATGCTGAAATCTGCGCAACCGACCTGCTTGGCCAAGCCGAGCATGGGCCCGATAGCCCAGCTGTACTGCTCACCACCTCTGAAAAGCTCGCCAAGGAGACCATGGCTGAAGTGGAGCGTCTGCTAGAAATCCTCCCCACCTCGGATTATGCAGGTCCGGCCTGGCGCGACTATGGGGAAGTGATTGTCGTCGATGATGTGGATGAAATGGTCGCCGTTGCCGATGACATTGCCTCAGAACACGTCCAGGTCATGACCGAAGACCCAGACTATTTCCTCAAAAACATGACCAACTATGGCGCCCTTTTCCTGGGGCCCCGCACCAATGTGGCATATGGCGATAAAGCCATTGGCACCAACCACACGCTGCCCACGAAAAAGGCAGCGCGCTATACAGGCGGCCTTTGGGTTGGCAAGTTCCTCAAGACCTGCACCTACCAAAAAGTCCTCACCGATGAAGCGACCACCATGGTTGGCGAATACTGCTCACGCCTATGCGCCATGGAGGGTTTTGCCGGACATGGCGAACAAGCCAATGTCCGCGTGCGCCGCTATGGCGGGCGCAATGTGCCTTATGCCGGAGCCGTGGAGCCTTTGGAGGCCTGACATTGCTGTCGCCCCTGTCTTGTCACAGGAATGACGGGGGTGGCTAACTAAACAGGCACACCGTTTTTCCGATGGCCGCGTCGTCGCCAGCGGCTTTGAGGCAGTAGTCAGCCACATCAGCGCGGTTGATCATAATCTTCTTAGGCTGCGGGTCGCCGCCACCGATAACGTGGTACGCGCCTGTTTTCGGGCCATCTTTCAAGCCGCCTGGCCGTGCAATGGTCCAATCCAAGCCCGAGGCCGTGATGACCGCTTCTTGCCGCTCCCGATCTTTCCAGATGTTTTTGGCGACCATGCCGATGATGATATGTTTGAAGACGAAAGACTTCAGCTGCTTTAAACTATCGCCCACACCGATTGTGGACACGACCACCAAACGCTTTGGGCCAACCTCTACCATAGCCGCGACAAGCGTCTTGGTGGCGTCAGAGACGTCTGTGTTGGGCTTGCGATTAAAGTTCCCAAGGGTGGAAATGGCGACGTCTGCGCCTGCCAAAACCGTGCGCACTGCCGCTGCGTCCCGCGCATCGCCTTGAGTGACGGTGACCCCGTCGGCATTTTCCAGCTTTAGAGGATCCCGCACCAGAGCATGAATGCTGTGTCCTGCTGCAAGGGCCTGCTCAATAATCGCGCGGCCTGTGCCGCCAGTTGCGCCAAACAGCGCGATATTCATGGACGTTGCCCGGCCAAAGCCTGCATAATGGCGGATACGATCTTCTGGCCAGACGCATCGAGTTTAGCCTGCTGCTCAGCATCTGGTTCAGCGCCGTCAATATCAGCGGACACGTCGATACCATGCTTTTTGAGCGCGGCCTCAAGCATCAGCACGCGGTCGTTCACGAAGACGAGTTCCTTTGTCATCGTGATCAGCGCTCGCCCAAGGACATCCAGTTGGTACCCAC
>CAKZYD010000054.1 GCA_937884085.1 uncultured Sphingomonadales bacterium
ATGCGACGCGAATTCCATCGACACATGCACGCTTCGCCGTCGAATTATCAAGCGATGTTCAACGAAAGCTGACGTCTGTCCCGCTCGCGGCAATTTTTATTTCTATGCTCCACAGGACCTTCAGTTGCGGGGCGCTCATATGACCGAAGTACATGGCATTGCGGCCACTAGGCGATCCGGCCTTAACGTCCCGTTGCTTAGTCTGTATGCTTCGTCAGGGCTTTTCAGGGAGTTGATCACAAACCATGAGACTCGCCGCTCTTGCCGACATACACGGAAATTCCTTCGCCATAGACGCAGTACGTAAGGACATGGATCGCCTTGGGATCAAGGATGCTGTGAACCTTGGCGACTTTTTCAGTGGTCCGATAGAAGCTGAAAAGACCGCGAGTCTGCTGATGGATCGAAATTTTGTATCGGTACGCGGCAATCATGATCGATATCTTATCGAACAAAATCCATCCGACATGGGTCCTTCGGACCGGGTGGCGTTTGATCAACTGGCAAAGCAACACTTGCATTGGATCGCTGATCTTCCGGCGACGCGATCTCTCGATGGTGATATCTTTTTGTTCCACGCGCCCCCGAAGAGCGATTCAACCTATTGGTTAGAGCGTGTGGAGCCTAACGGAGTTGTGCGGTCCGCAAACCTGGCGGAAATCACTGTAGAAGCTGATGGCGTGGAGGCGAGCCTCATATTATGCGCTCACACTCACATCCCGCGATGCGTTCGATTGCCAGACGGACGTCTTATCGTGAACCCAGGTAGCGTTGGCTGCCCTGCCTACGACGATGACCAGCCGGTTTACCATTATATGCAGACAGGGACGCCTAACGCTTCTTATGCCGTACTAGAAAGGAATGACGGCGTGTGGAGAGCTACGTTCCGTTCTGTTCCCTATGACGCAAAACAGGCCAGTGAATGCGCTCTGCGAAATGGGAGACGCGATTGGGCACGCGCATTACAGACAGGTTGGTTTGAAGAATAGTGCTACTAGAGCGGTCTGTCTGAGCACATGCCTCTAAGCTGTTTGCAACAATTGGTCGCGTGCTTGCCTGCCGCCTTTTCAGCCACTGTGGCAGCAATAGGCGTTTCCGCTACCGTCAGACCTTTTTGCGTCCATTAACCCGCTGCCTCCATCACAACAAGTAACGTACTCTCATCGCTCTGTGTTTTGTAAATATGGGCGACGTCTGCAGAGAACCTGTAGTAGTCGCCCGGGAAAAGCTGTTCGGTTGCTCCTATGGGTCCGAGCTCCACAGTTCCTGTGCAAATAAATACGTGCTCAATTGTTCCGGTTGGATGGGGCGCAGACTGTTTTAGCTCATTTGGTTTTAGCGTCGTTCGATAGAGATCACGCCTACGATGGGTCGGGCATTTCGACAAAAGCGTTGTCGAAAATAGAAGCGCATCATCTGTGACGGCAACTCCTTGGCCTGCCCTTATGAGTTCGTTGTCTGGGACAGCGGCTTCAAAGAGGAAGCTGAAGGGCACGTTAAGGGCGTTGGCCAGCGACCAAAGCGTGTCGATATTGGGATTTCCCTGCCCTGTCTCAATCTGGGACAACGTAGACTTTGACAGGCCTGACTTACTGGCCAAGGCCGACAAGCTGAGGCCTGCTTGTTCACGCTCGCGCTTAACAGATGCTGCTATCAAATCACTTGGTCGCATGGCTCCGCCTAAAAGAACAATCGTTCGTCTTGACGAACGCCTTCGTTCTGTTCATTCTGACGAACAATCGTTCGAATTGAAAGATACTCACCATGTTCCAGCCCGGACTCGTCAATGCCATGACTGCACGCCATGAGGCCGCAAAAGGGTTTTGTGACATCACTCCACTGTCGCTTGGGGTTTTGGTTTATGGGTTTGCCTTTGGTTTGCTTGCTGCTCAGGCGCAGATGAGCGGCATACAAACAGGCTTGATGAGCGGGCTAGTCTTCGCAGGCTCCTCACAAATCGTCGGTGTAGAACGTTTGGTTGCCGGCGCCGGCGCTCTGTCGGCCCTAGCTGCGGGGCTGGCGTTGAACGTTCGCATTCTGCTGATGACGTCGTCTCTGAGACGCGAGTTCGCCGGTCGGTCGATCTGGCAAATCCTGCTTGGCGCTCACCTCACAACAGATGAGAACTGGGCGTTGATGCACGCCACCCGCAGCAAAGGGCATCCCGTTGGGTACTGGTATCTGATGGGTGGCGGTCTTTCGCTTTTGGTGTTTTGGGTCGCGTCTACGATTTTGGGCATCTTCTTTGCGCAGGCACTGCCAGACCCTCGAGCTCTTGGGATCGATTTCGCGTTTACCGCTGCGTTTATCGCCATGCTGACATCGCTTTGGAGGGGAAGGCCCGATATTGGGCCTTGGGTCGCGTCTATCCTCGCCTCGGGTATTGTGGTGCTTTTCTTGCCGGTGGAAGCGTCTTGGGCTTTGGTGGTTGGAGGCCTCGTGGGCGCACTTACTGCAGGGGCTCAAGCCCGTGAGTGATCCGATGCTACTGGCTGCCGGCCTTGCAGTAGGCACGCTTTCGCTCCGCCTCACGGGCTATTTTCTGGGATTTAGGCTACCAGAGACCGGGGCCTGGGCACGAGCGTTTTCCGCGTTGCCCGGATGTCTGATCGCCTCCTTGGTCACCGTCATCCTCATGACTGCTTCCACCGCCGAATGGGGCGCCGCTGCTGTTGCGTTAGGGACGGCACTTTTGATGCGCAGTGTTCCATTGAGCATGCTTATCGGCGTCGGCGCAGTTTGGTTTTTTCGCACTCTGTTTTGAGATCATCCGGGTTCTCTAAACGCACTATGTTCAGGATATCTCATGCCTCTGCTACGCCTTGCCTTTGTTGTTTTTGTTGCTGTTACCTTCGTTGTCATCGGCGACACGGCCGGAAAGCTGTTGACGATGCAAGGCGTCAACGCGGCCTTTGTGGCGTGGTCACGATTTGTGATCGCCACGATTGTGGTGCTGCCCTTTAGCGGGCTCGCGCTACGCGAGGTGCGGAGTTTTGCAGATTGGCAGGTTGTTTTGCGCGCCGCATTCATAGCGACTGGAATCTATTGTATGATCTCGGCCTTGCGGACAGAACCAATCGCAAACGTCTTTGGAGCGTTCTTCGTAGGCCCTATCGTGTCTTATGCTTTGGCCGTGCTGCTTCTAGGAGAGCGGGTTTCCGCAAGCCGGACGCTGATGCCGGCGCTTGGCTTTTGCGGTGTACTTCTCGTTGTGAAGCCCGGCTTCGGGTTGAGCCTCGGGATGGCATTCGCGCTTAGTGCAGGGATATGCTACGGCTGTTATC
>CAKZYD010000055.1 GCA_937884085.1 uncultured Sphingomonadales bacterium
CGTCCAGGGTACGGACAACATGTTCAAGCGTTGACCGGTATTCCGTGATGAGACCGCGCTCCATCCGTCGCTCCTCCGTCCGACCGAAAACATCAAAGGCTGTGCCGCGCAGGCGTTTTGCATGCGCCAAGACGCCGAAGGCAGATAGCATCCAAGGTCCGAAGCGCATCTTTTTGGGCTGGCCGGTCACCGGGTCTTTGCGCGCCAGGAGAGGCGGGGCGAGGTTAAAAGCAAGTTTGTAGTCCCCTTCAAACTCCTCGGCCAAATCACGCTTAAACTTTTCACCCGAATAGAGCCGCGCGACTTCATACTCGTCTTTGTAGGCCATCAGCTTGTAGAGCGATTTTGCGACTGCCCTGGTCAAGGTCAACGCTTCGCCGGCGACATCTGCATCGACCTCCCGCACGTGATTGACAAAGGCTTTATATTGCTCGGCATAGCGGGCGTTTTGATAGTCTGTGAGCTCGGTAATCCGCCGCTCGATAATCTGTTCAAGTGTTTCGCTGGCCTCTCCGGCAGCGTGCGGCTTCCCGCCTAGCCGCTCCCAAAACGCGTCACCTTCATGCGCCGCGAGGCGTCCATATTGAAACGCCTGCACGTTCAGCGCGACAGCCACGCCATTGAGTTCGAGCGCGCGGATAATGGCGTCTTCAGATATTGGTATCAGGCCTTGTTGATAAGCAACGCCGACCAAAAACATGTTGGCGCCAATGCTATCGCCGAGCAGGCGTTCAGCAGCCGCAGACGCGTCAATACAGGTCGCATTTTTGCCGCCGACGCTGGTTTCAAGACGCTTTAAGAAGCGATGGGCATCCAAGTCCAAATTGGGATTAAACTGAAACTGCGCTGTCGCCGTCATCCGCATATTGGCGACCACATGAGAGCGCTGTTCATCCAGCGTGGAGAGCGCTTCCGGCCCTGCGCCGACAATGACATCGCAGGCGAGCATCACATCACAATTGCCCTGGCCAACCCGGGCGCTGGTCAGCTCTTTCGGCGAGGGTGCGAACTGCACATGGCTCAATACGGCGCCATTTTTCTGCGCTAGCCCCGTGATGTCCAGGAGGAGGCAGCCCTTATTTTCCAAATGGGCCGCCATGCCCAACACAGCGCCGATGGTGACAACGCCTGTCCCGCCGATACCGGCGACCAGGAGCGAATAGGTTTCATTGATGGCTGGGATAACTGGATTGGGCAAATCGGGCAGCTTTGGAGCGGTATCAGCCATTTGCGGCGCTGCGGCGCGTTTTCGAATGCGCCCGCCTGTGACCGTGACGAAGGAGGGGCAAAATCCCTTCACGCAGGAATAGTCTTTGTTGCATGTGGATTGGTCAATGCGGCGCTTGCGGCCAAAGGGTGTTTCTTTCGGCGCGATGCTCACGCAAGTGGATTTCGCGCTGCAGTCGCCGCAGCCTTCACACACATCACTGTTGATGAAATAGCGCGTGTCCGGGTCCGGCAATTGCCCGCGTTTGCGGCGTCGGCGCTTATCGGTCGCGCAGCCTTGGTCGTAGATCAGCACCGTCACACCCGGCACCTCACGCAACTCCATTTCAAGGCCAATCAGGGCGTCACGGTGATGGATGGTGGCCGAGGACGGCAAAACATTGTCGCCCACATATTTGTCCGGCTCGTCGGAAACGACGACAATGCGTTTCACCCCTTCGCTTTCCACTTGGCGGACAATATCGGCGACCTTCAGGTCGCCATCGAAAGGCTGACCGCCCGTCATGGCGACGACACTGTTGAAGAGAATTTTGTAGGTGACATTCACCTTGGCTGCGACCGCCGCCCTAAGTGCGATGAGGCCGGAGTGAAAATAGGTCCCGTCGCCCATGTTTTGGAAGACGTGCTTCATTTCCGTAAAGGGCGCCATGCCAATCCAATTGGCGCCTTCACCACCCATTTGTGTTGGGGGCGCGGTCGGCCTGTCGGGCATCCACATGGCCATTGTGTGACAGCCAATGCCGGCTAAGGACACCGAGCCCTCCGGAACCTTTGTGGAGGTATTGTGCGGACATCCCGAACAAAAGGCAGGTGTGCGAACAATTTCTCCTGGTACAGCCTTTTTTGCAGCGCCCTGAAGTCTTGCGTCTATGGTGGCCATGCGGCCCAAGATGTTCTCATCCGCCAGGCCGCGCGCGCGCAGTCTTGCGCCAATCACCAGCGCAATGGTGGCCGGCGAGAGTTCCCCATCGGCAGATAGCAATGGGCTACCATCTGGCGCGGCCTTTCCAGAGATATCTGGCCGCTGGTCAGCTGGTAGATGGAAGAGTGCAGATGCCGCTTGTTGCTCAATCAGGGGGCGCTTTTCTTCAACAAATAACAGCTCATCATGGCCAGATGCAAAAGCCTGTAAACCGGTGGGCTCCAAAGGCCAGCTAAGCGCCACTTTATAGAGCCGTAGGCCCAGCTCTCGCGCCCTGAGGCCGCCAATCCCCAAATCGCGCAAGGCCTGGCGGACATCGCCAAACGACTTTCCGGTCGTGACAATACCAAGCGACCGGCGGTCACTATCGATTATCGTGCGGTCGAGCGCGTTGGCGCGCACATAGGCTTGCGCGGCTGGCAGACGGTAGCGCATCAGCGTCTGCTCATCGGCTACCGGCGTGAAGGCCTTTGTGATGGCGAGGTCAGGCATATCATCCAGCTCGGGCGGGCGAAGGGTCGTAAAGCGATTGGCGCTCACATCCGCCGAGTATGTGGTTTCAATGGTTTCAGTGAGGCATTTAAAGCCTGCCCAGACGCCTGCGAGCCGGGAGAGGGCAAAGGCGTGCAAGCCGAGGTCAAGATAGTCCTGTACATCGGAGGGATTGAAAACGGGCATGCCGGCGGCGATTAAGGCCGGCTCTGATTGGAACGCAATAGTGGAGGATTTGGCCACATGGTCATCACCGGCCAAAACCAGCACACCGCCATGACGGCTGGTGCCTGCTAAGTTGCCATGTTTGAGCGGGTCGCCGCTGCGGTCCACACCAGGGCCCTTACCATACCAGATGGAAAACACACCATCATGGCGGGCGCCGGGAAACAGCGTTACCTGCTGGGTGCCCCAACAGGATGTGGCCGCCAAATCTTCATTCACGCCTGGCAGAAAATGAATATCCTCCGCCTCTAGAAGCGACTTTGCCTTCCAAAGCGCTGCGTCATAGTTTCCCAGTGGGGAGCCGCGATAGCCGCTGATAAACCCAGCCGTATTGAGCCCGTTGGCAACATCAAGCCGCCGCTGCATGAGGGGCAGGCGCACCAGCGCCTGGGTGCCAGAAATAAAAATCCGGCCTTCCTCCAAGGCGTATTTATCATCCAAAGACACAGCTTCGAAGCGCTGTAAGGATGTCTTTTGCTGGGTTTCCAAAGGCGATTGCATCCCGCTCACCATTGCGCGACTGTCAACAGGGTGTGTGTCACCTGGTCCGCTGCGCTATCTGCTTCTATCCGCGCCGCGATATGGCCGTCTGGACGAATAACTAAGGCGTGGCCGCTGGCAAAAATATCGCCAGAGCCATCGCTCGGCAACGCGACCGAAATTGCCTCAATGGGAACGTCCTGCGCTTGCAAAGCGGCCACCGAGGCACGCACTGAATCCGATACAGTGCCGAAAGTGAGCACACGCCAGCCATCGGCACGCACCAAATCAAGCGTTGAAACCCGATTTCCCTCATACATAACCCAGCAATGTGGCAACCGTGTGCCGGGCGTGGTCGAGGGAATATATTGCGAGACAGGATTGTCGGGTAGCGGGGCCGGGCCGTCGTCCAAAACCGCATCGGATTGGTAGCACACGCCCAAATCAAAGCCTGTCATGTTAAAATGCGCCGCTTGCCGGTTCACCGCCTCTTGTACAGCCGCTTGACGCGCCGGGTCGGCCAAGATGGCATCAAAGTCGCTTGCAGATGGCGTGCTGCCGTTATAGCCCAAAGCTGCATCGACCTCAGTCATCTTCAAGAAATTGGCGTGGCTTTGCTGAGAATTCGAGAGCGCTGGCGGCCGACGTTCAACTTCATAAGTATCGAGCAGGCTAGCGCCGCAGCCCTTCAAGACCATAGCAATCTTCCAGGTCAGGTTATGCGCGTCCTGAAAGCCGGTGTTGAGACCAAGGCCACCTGTGGGCGGAAAGCGATGGGCCGCATCGCCCACCAGGAAAATACCGTCCTTTTGATACCCATCGGCGATTTGCGCCGTCATCCGCCATGACGACATGCTTTGAATGTCGATATCCACATCAGCGCCAATTGCTCGCCGCAGCAGGCTTTCATAATGGGCCTCATCGATGTCACCAGGGGCGGCATCAGCTCCTAGCGTCTTCATGTAGATCCAGTTGCCATCGATATTATGGGCGATGAAACAGCCATAGGCCTCTGGGTCCATGACCCAATAGAGGAGCCCGGTCCGGCCCTTGAGCTGCTCTCTGAGATTGGCGTGAAAATGGACGTTGACGTAGTTTTGGATGGCATCCGGCCCATCCATTTGAACGCCAATGGATCGCCGCACGGCGCTGCCTGCGCCATCAGCGCCAATGATGTAGCGGGACTGGATTTGGATGACTTCGCCGCCCGCAGTCTCCACTTTAGAGAGATAGCCGTCCGCATCTTGGGCAGCGCTTTGCCAGGCATGTTCAAACAAGAGGTCCGTGGCATCCGTCAAGTGGCCGGCCAAGATAGCTTCAAACCGGTCTTGGCTCACATTGCTTGTGGGCGTTGGCGACAAAGCGAACATACGCCCAATGTCTTCAGGGCCTTTGACCATGGAAAAGACGCCCAGATCACGGCCGAGCAGAGTATCAACCCAGCGCACATGGGCAGTGTCCATGGGATTTGGCCCCTGCGCCCGGATTTCACCATCTGCAATGCCAAGCGCGCGGCAAATCTCCAAAGTTCGGCTGGAGATGACATGGGCTTGCGGCGCGGTATGCAGCCCGGCGCGCCGTTCCACAATCGAGCTTTTCACGCCAAGCCGCTCAAACATCAGCGCCGTCACCAGGCCGACCGGACCAGCGCCGACAATCAGAACATCGGTTTCGTGCTGGCTCACAGTTTTTGCTCGACAATCGGATTGGTCAGCGTCCCAATCCCGGAGACTTCAATCTCCACCACATCACCATCTTTCAGGAAGACCTGCGGCTTGCGCAGCGCGCCAGCCCCTTCAGGCGAGCCCGTGACAATCACATCGCCCGGCTCTAGCCAGGTGACTTCAGAGATATGCGAAATCAGGTCGGCAAAGGAAAAGACAAGGTCGTCGATATCCATATTTTGGCGCACGTCGCCATTAACGCGTGTTTGCAACACCAAGTCTGCCATGGCCACTTCATCGGTGGTGACCATCCAGGGGCCAAAGCCGCCGCTGTGCCAGGCGTTTTTTCCGGTGGTGACCTGGTGGCTTCGGATTTGATATTGCCGCGCTGACCCATCGTTGAAGCAAGTATAGCCAGCAATAGCGCCTAAAGCGTCTTCTTTGGCAATATTGCGACAGCGCTGACCGATAATGATGGCAATTTCGCCCTCATAGTCAAAGTCCGTCTCCAGCGCAGGCTTTTCAATCGCCTCGCCAGAGCCAACCAATGTATGCCGTGAGCGCAGGAAGAACATGGGCACCGGCGGCAGGTCCTTGTGGCCGAAAATATGCTTGGTTTCTTCAAAATGGCTGTGCGTATTCAGCCCACAGCACCACACAGCGCCGGGGTCAGGAATGACCGGCAGCAAGGATATCTCGTCCATGGAATAGTCATCGGAGGCCGATGCAGCGAGGGCGCTGGCAGAATCCAAACCGTTTGCAATCAGCGCCCGCAAAGTCGGCGCCTCAGCCCCAAGTTTTGACCCTAGGTCAATGACCCCGGTTTCTGTCACGATGCCATAAGATGCAGTGTCTCCCACCGCATAACTTGCAAGCTTCATAGCGCTCCCCTCCCCTTTGTTTTTTGAGCGAAAATTTAAAAATTAGTCGTTAGCGGCGTCTGCTGCCTTCACTGTGGTATGTGTGTGCGCCGTCAAAAGGTCCGCAATGGCGTTTGCTTGGGCGTCCACCATGGCGTCCTCAAACGCATCCTTTCCAGTCAGCAATTTGAACTCGGCAGACATAGAGAACATCGCGCCGCTGGCCGCTAAGAAATAATAGAAGTTTATCAGCGGGATATCTGGAATGGCGTTGCTTTGACGGCCTTCTTTGAAGACCTGCGCAATCGTATCAAAGAAGCTACGAATATAATTGTCGACCAACCATTCAAGGCGCCACCCACTTGAGCGGCCTTCATCAAATAGGATGCGCGCGACTTCAGGAACAGCGGCGCTGGCCCGGACATAGCGGCGGATGAGAAAGCGGACACGTTCGCGCGGCTCAATGTCTTTTGATTGGTCAAAGACAGGCTCCAACAAGGCCCCCATGCGCCCGTTGAGCGCCACCATGCAGGCTTTCCAGAAATCCTCTTTGCCGCCGAAATGATAGGTCATCAAATTGCGCTGCACCCCAGCGAGGGCTTCCACCTGGCGCGTACTCGTTGCGTCATACCCCTGTTCGGAGAACAGCCGGATACCGGCAGCAAGAAGTGCATCGCGGGTTCTTTCCGATTTGCCTTTGCCATCGCCAACAGCCAGCGCACCTATATTTGCTGACATGCGAATTCTCCTCAAAATTATTTGACATCTGTCATAAGAGATAATATAAATTTTGACAAGCGACAAATTACTGTCCTGATCGTTGAGGGGAGATCAAACATCATGAACGCACCAGCTATTCAGCCTCTTGTTCCGAAAACAGCGAAGGAGCGCGGCAAGATCGCACCTGCGAAATTCGCGCATGTCGCGCTGCGCACGTCCAAATATGAAGAAATGATTGCTTGGTATTCTAAAGTGCTCGAGGCGGAGGTCGTTCTCGGCTCGCCGATTGCCTCTTTTTTAACCTATGATGAAGAGCATCACCGGCTGGCTATTTTGAACATGCCAGGCCTGGAAGACCAAGACCGCCGCTATGCCGGCACAGAGCACTTGGCCTTTACCTATGAAAGCTTAGATGACCTGTTTGCCACCTATGAAAGGCTGGCAGAGCTTGGCATCATGCCCTTCTGGACCATCAACCACGGCGGTACGCTTTCGCTTTATTATCATGATCCGGACCAGACCCAGGTAGAATTGCAGGTCGATGTTTTTGAGACCAACGAAGCACTGGCGGATTGGTTCCAAAACAGCGATTTCGGCATGAACCCGGTCGGCGTTAAAGTGGACGTACCGGACTTGATTGCGCGCTACAGAGCGGGCGAGAACCGGGATACCATCCTCAATCGGCCAAATATCGAGCCGCATCAAGTCATGGCGCAAATGCCTGGCTGATAAACGCAATCAGACTTTAAAAATAGAAGGGGCACACGCTCCATGACGATGACCTTCTGGACAGCCGCGACACCGAACGGCTGGAAAATCTCCATCATGCTCGAAGAGCTGAAAGAGGCGGGCGTTGCCTTGCCTGAGGTGGAGGTGCGCACTGTAAACCTGCTGGGCGGAGAGCAGTTTTCTGACGAATTCACGGCCGTGAATCCGAACCAGAAAATCCCAGCGCTGCAGCATGGTGACATGAACCTGATGGAGAGCGGCGCTATCCTGCAGTATCTGGGGGAGGCCTATCCGTCGCCTCTGCTGCCGCTGGATGACGGCAAATGGGACGTGCTGGCCTGGCTGTTCTGGCAAGTGGCCAATCTAGGTCCCGTGTTTGGCAATAAGCTCAGTAACACGCGCTATATGACCGACGTGGATGACGTGCTTAAGTCGCATCCTCTGGAGCTGTTTAACAAGGAAGCACTGCGCCTTCTCAGCGTTCTTTCCAATAAGTTGGGCGATACCCCATACATCTGCGGTGACACGTTCACGATTGCCGACATTGCCTCCTACCCTTGGGTGCGCGGCTGGAAATGGAGCAAAATCGACATTACCGGCTTTCCAAACGTCATGGCTTGGGTCGACCGCATCCGCGCCCGCCCAGGGGTTGACCGAGGCCTCAAATACGGCATCGCCGAAGATGAAGTCGATGGCTGGAGCAAAGAAACCAAGGCGCAATACGCCAAACTTGGCGCCTCCATGGCGTCCAATCAAAAACTGCGGACAGTGCAGTAGGAAGCATCCGCACCAGAGGGGGAGGACACCGTGTTTGGGTATGTGATGGTCGGCACCAATGACAAAGCGCGTGCCGCGGAATTTTATGATGGCCTGCTGGGCGAACTCGGCCTCAAGCGCATCTTCGACATGTATCATATCGTTGGTTGGGGCAAAAAACTGGGCGAACCTTGGTTTGCCGTTTGCACACCGGTCAATCGGGAAGACGCTACCATTGGCAATGGCTCGATGGTGGCTTTCGCCGCCGAGACCGAAGCCGATGTGGACCGCCTCTATAATAAAGCCCTAGAGCTTGGCGCCACCTGCGAAGGCAAGCCTGGCCTGCGCGGCGGCGGTTTTTATTGCGCCTATTTCCGCGACCTAGACGGTAACAAATTCAACTTCCACACCCCTGGCCCAGACATGCGCAACGCCGCATAAGAGACGAAGGACAGACCCATGAGCGACACACCTGCCTACATTCTTGCCAATTTCATCATCAACGACGCGGACACCTACCGGATCTATGAAAAGGGCTTTTTTCCGATCCTCAAAAAGCACGGCGGCGAATTCATTACATTCGACGATTCCGTTGAACCACTTGAAGGGGAAAGCCCGATTCAGGGCCGCGTTGTGATGATTAAGTTCGCCAGCGCAGACGCCGCGCGCGATTGGTACAACGACCCAGATTATCAAGCGCTGTCCGAGCACCGCCGCGCGGGCACGGCGCTGCGCTCCCTATCTATCGTACACGGTATGCCAGCGCGTTGACGCCGACATGACGATTAGCATCGACTTCTCAGACAAGACCGTCGTTGTCATCGGCGGCACCTCCGGCATCAACCGCGCCATTGCTGAAGCCTTTGCAAGGCATGGCGCCAGCGTTGCCGTGGCCAGCAGACGCCAAGAGAAGGTCGATGATACCGTTCAATCGCTCAAAAACCTCGGCGCCAAACACGCGCTTGGCGCTGCGTTTGATGTGCGCGATGCAAGCGCTGTTGCAAGTGCCCTGGCGGACTTCCAAGCCGCGCTTGGTGATTTCGATAATCTCATCTCAGGGGCAGCGGGCAACTTCCCCGCTTTTGGCGCAGACATGTCAATCAACGCTTATAAGTCCGTCATCGATATTGACCTGATGGGCACAATCCATGTGATGAAGGGCGCTTATCCCCACCTAAAGCGCCCCGGCGCGAGCATCATCAATATTTCTGCGCCGCAAGCCTATCTGCCCTATGAGACGCAGTCCCATGTGTGCGCAGCCAAAGCGGGCGTCGACCAAATCACCCGCACGCTGGCCATGGAGTGGGGCGCTGAAGGCGTCCGGGTAAACTCGGTGGTACCCGGCATGATTGAGGATACCGAGGGCTTTCGGCGGCTCACCGCCGGCCCTGACATCATCGAGCGCGTTATTGCCGCCACACCGCTGGGCCGCACGGGAAAAACCCAAGATGTGGCTGATGCCTGCTTGTTTTTATGTTCAGACCTGGCGGGCTTCATCAGCGGGCAAGTGATGGTTGTGGATGGCGGAGTTTATCTGCGCGGCTCGGGCCAATTGGGCCAAGACCTGGCGGGCATGCTGAAGTCAGCTTAGAGATGAAACGAGATAAGGGGGGAGGCTATGCTCTTTTCTGATGCCCAATGGGCCAATGAGGAACTGACCGCATTTTCTGACGGAATAGGAAAATTCCTAGACCGAGAGGTGCTTCCACGGCGTAAGGAGTTTGAAACGGCGGGTGCTGTACCCCGCGAGATATGGCAAAAGGCCGGGGACAATGGCCTGCTTGGCATTTCCGTGCCTGAAGAACTGGGCGGCCTCAGCGGCTCGCTAGCCCATGAATCCATCCTGCTTGGCGAATTAGGCCTGCGCAATGAAATGGGCTTTGGCTATTATGTCCACTCCATCGCCGTGCACTATGTGCTGGCCTATGGCACTGAATATCAAAAGGAAAAATGGCTTCCAAAACTCGCCACGGGAGACCTCATCGGCGCCATCTGCATGAGTGAGCCCGGCGCCGGCTCAGACTTGCAAGGCATCAATACAACCGCCACCGCCGACGGCAACGAATATGTCATCAACGGCTCCAAGACCTTCATCTCCAACGGCCAGATTGCAAACTTCCTCGTCGTCGTTGCCAAAACCGATAAAACGCAGGGCGCGAAAGGAATTTCCCTTCTCGGCGTTGAGACGGATGGGTTGGAAGGCTTTTCCAGAGGCCAGAATTTGGAAAAACTGGGCCTTAAATCCCAAGACACATCCGAGCTGTTTTTCAACAATGCCCGCGTGCCCAGCACAGCGCTCATCGGCCCCGAAGAAGGCCAAGGCTTCATCCAAATGATGCAGCAACTGCCCTGGGAGCGGCTCATCATCGCCATCTTGGGCGTTGGCATAGCCGAAGCGGCTTTGCAAGAAGCGGTAAGCTACACACAAGAACGCAAAGCGTTCGGCAAATCCATCGCAGAATTCCAAAATACGCGCTTCAAATTGGCTGAGGCAAAAACAAAAATCGAATTTGCCAAAGCCTATGTGGAGAAGTGCATCGGCAAAATCACCTCCGACACTGGCCTGTCCGCCGCCGAAGCATCAATGGCCAAATACCTGGTCTCGGAAATCCAAAACGAAGTGGTTGATGAATGCCTGCAACTGCACGGTGGCTACGGTTTCATGATGGAATACCCCATTGCCCGCATGTTCGCCGACAGCCGCGTGCAAAAAATCTACGGCGGAACGAACGAGATTATGAAAGAGCTGATTGCGCGTAGCTTGCTGCATTAGCGCAGGACGCTCTCCATGGATGTGCGGCTTAAGACTTCTGAACCGTAAGCCACACCCAGACGCTAATGAGGATTGCGCTTAATGAGCAGCCTTACGGCCAATAATCTTGCGCATGATTTCCGGCGTACCACCGCCAACCATAGGGAAGTAGCTATCGCGCAGATAGCGCTGCACGGGATACTCGTTCATCAGCCCCCAACCGCCATAGATGGTCACTGCATCATGGCAGACTTCACGGCCTTTTTCACTGGCGACTAATTTGGCCATCGCTGCTTCGGTGGTGATATCTTCACCGCGGTCGGCCATTTGCGCGGCGTGGTAGGTATGCATGGCTGCCGTCTGAAGATTGGCATACATATCCACAAGACGGAATTCTATGGCTTGGAAAGAGCCGATTTGGCGGCCGAATTGTTCACGTTCTTGCGCATATTGCTTTGCCGCGTCATAGGCCGCGCGGGCATTGCCAACCGCCAGCGCGGCGGTAAAAATCCGGTCGACTGTCAGCGAGCGATAGGCGTTGCGAAAGCCATTTCCGGTTTCGCTCGAGAGCATATGATTGTCCGGCACGAACATATCATCAAAGGACAGCGCTGCCGTATCGGATGAACGCACAGACATTTTGTCGAGCTTTTGGCTCACCGAAAAACCGTCGAAATCGGTATCGACGACGAACAGCTCTAGGCCTTTGGCACCAAGCGATAAATCCGTGGAGGCCACGATGGTGATGAAGTCAGCTACCGTGCCATTGGAGGTGAAAACCTTTGAGCCATTGATGACCCAGCCGCCATCAACCTTTGTGGCTTTGGTGCGCAGCGACGCCGCATCTGAGCCCGCATTGGGTTCGGTAATGGCAAAGGCACAGATTTTCTCACCCTTCAGCGCCGGCTCCATATATTCTTTTTTGAGGTGGTCATTGCCCCATTCATAAATCGTGTGGGTCGCAGTGGAGCCCTGCATGCAAATCCAGGCGGCAAAGCCCAAGGAGCCGCGCGCGATTTCCTCATTCAAGATGGAAAAGCACAGGTTGGGGTTTTCCAGCCCAATGCCGCCCGCGCCTTCAGGATACATGGTGCCGATATAGCCCAGCTCGCCAAGTTCTTTGGCGAGCTCTCTGGGAAATTCGCCCGCCACATCAATCTCTTCCGCCACTGGAATAAGGCGATTATCCACCCATTTGGCGATATAATCGCGAAACTCCTCAGCTTCTTGAATATTCGTTCGCATATCTGTTCTCCCCTTAACCCAAACCCGGGCTAAGCCTTCTGGACCTTGTTCATTTTCAACTCGAGAAATTCGCGAAGTCGCTTCTTCGCTTCACCATCATTTTCAGCAATCGCCGCCATCAGCATCTCCGTAAACAGACCAGAATTGGCATCATTGTCAGCAATGCGTGGCAGGGCCTGAATGATGGCGAAATTCGACAGCTTTGAATTGGCCGCGACCTTCTGTGCTATCTCGACGGCCTTATCCGTGCCTTCACCGTCTTCGACGAGATATTGTGTGAGGCCGAGATGCGCATAGGCATCCTCGGCGCTATAGACACGCCCGGAAAGCATCATGTCCATGACATTGGACACGCCGATAAGGCGCGGCAGGCGCACCGACCCGCCGGAGCCTAAAAAGATGCCCCTTGTGCCTTCTGGTAAAGCAAAGAAAGCTGACTTTTCAGCCACACGGATATGCGATGAGGCCGCGACCTCCAGCCCGCCGCCGACGACGGCGCCATGCAGCACCGAGATGACCGGCACGCTGCAATAATGAATGGTGCAGAAGAGACACTGGCCAATCATGGACGAGCCAAAGTCTACCCCGACCGGTTCTTTAAGCTCATTGAGGTCAAGCCCAGCGCAAAAATGGTCGCCCTCTCCGCGCAGCACGATAGCCAAGATGTCCTCTGGAATGGCTTCAAAAAAGTTCTGCAGCCCTAGCACCAGCTCGTCAGAAAGCGCATTGCGCTTCTCCGGTCGATTGAGCGACAGGATAGCAATGGCATCCTTGCGCTCCACAGCCAGACAGCTTGGCAAATCAACAGGCCAGGATGTCATATCACTTTCCCTCACTTGTAAACATCGGCCGAGCGTATTCAGCCTGGCTCTGCAGACTCAGAACGGCGATCAGCTGTTTATCACGCCAAGCCACCCAGTCCTCGAAGTCGCCGCCTGCGCCCAAGTCTTCAGCCGCACCCGCTAATTCATCTTTCACAGCATCGGTGAGCGTCACATCCGGCCCTGGTGCCCACCATTGTTCCATGGCGTTGCCCGCATGGTCGAGGATGCCTCGCATGCCGCCGGGTCCACCAGCGAGCGCGACCGTCTGAAGGCCGCCCATAAGAAGCCAGCGCGGCGCAAGACCATAGCGCACCGCCGCATCAATGTCCCGCGGTGTCGCGATCCCATCGATCAAACACCGAATAGCCTCACGCACCAAGGCGAATTGCAGCCGATTGACCATATGGCCTGATTGCTCCCGGGCGACGGTGACAGGCTGCTTTCCTAAAGAGCGCGCAAAAGCCAGCGTGCGTGCGACAGCATCTGGCGAAGTCTTCTTCCCCGGCACAATCTCAACCAGCGGGATCAGGTGCGAAGGGTTAAACGGATGCATCACCAACATCCGCTCGGGATGGCTACAAGCGGTTTGGATATCGGTTGCGGCAAGCCCTCCGGCACTGGATAGGAGGAGGGCGTCTATCGGCGCAGCGGCATCCGCTTTGGCGAAGACCTCTTTTTTAACTGCCAAATCTTCGGGAACGTTTTCTATAACCACCGCTGCGTCTTGAACGGTTTCGGCGATTGTGCTGCAGAAGGATAAACCGTCCAAAGGCGGCGCCGCCTCATTGGTTAGGCCCAGTAGCTTGAGCGATGGCCAGCATCCCGTAATGAGCGCTTTGGCGCGTGCCTGCGCGCCATCTACAGGATCATACGCCTGGACTGCCGCGCCATGGGCCAGCAGCAAAGACGCCCAGCCCGCACCCACGGACCCCATGCCGATAATGGCAACGCTGCCCTCCAAATCGCTCATCTATTTAAGATTAATGGCGTAATCAAAGGCAGGACGGGCGGCGATACGCGCCACATAAGCCTTCAAATTGGGCATATCATCACCAAACGGAACGGACAGATTGGCCATGAAAGCAGCGTGCCCCAGCATGATATCCGCGCCGGAGAAATCACCAACGATATAATCTTTGCCTTCAAGAGCCTCATTGACGGGTTTCATGGCTTTAGCAAGGAGCTTGAGCGCTTTGTTCAAGGCATCTTCGCTGCGCCGTTCCGGCGGCAATAAGACAGTTTGCACCACAATCTCATTGATGGGCGGCATAATCATGCCTTCCACATAATGGAACCATTGCAGATAATAGGGAAATTCCGGCGCATCGACAGCGGGTTTCAGGCCACCATTTTTATGGCGCTCAAGAATGTAGTCGATGATCGCGCCTGACTCGAAGATGGTCACATCGCCATCCTCAAGCACCGGCACGCGGCCTAGCGGATGGCGTTTGCGGTGCTCTTCGGATTTGAGGCCCTCTTTGGAGAATTCGAGCTTCACGAGTTCGTATTCAAGCCCGAGTTCTTCGAGCAGCCAGACAACCCGGCCAGAGCGGGTTTTGTGGGTAAAGTAAAGCTTCAACATGGGCTTAAGAAGCCTTTTGCTGCTGCACGGCTGGCTGGCGCGGCAAGCCAAGCATCTCGCGCGCTTCAGCCGGGGTGGCGGGCTCTAGGCCCATATCGCGCACCTGCCGGGCAAGCCGCTCGACCAGTTGCAGATTGTTGGCGAGCACGCCGCGGGAATAATAGATGTTATCCTCCAAGCCCACGCGCACATGCCCGCCGCAAATGATGGAGCCCATGGCAGCAGGGACTTGCGCTGGGCCAATGCCGCTCACCGTGAAGATGGAGCCTTTGGGCAATTCCTCTACCATGGCCACCAAAGTCTTTGGCGACCAAGGCATTGCGCCTTGGATGTTTTTATGCGCACCCAACACGAAATTGAATATGTAAGGCGGCTCGTCCAGGCCCTCCTCAATGAGGCGTACAGGGTCAATCATTTGGGCGACTGAGAAGCACTCCCATTCGGGCTTAATGCCTCGATCTTTCATGGCTTGCGCTAGCTCGCGGCTGCGCTGCAGCGAGGCATTCATCACGATGGTCGTGCCGTCTGGCAGATATGTGTTGGCGCAAAAAGCATCGTGGGTGCAAATTTCTGCGCCTGCCTCGACGCCCTTCACCCGCTCGCCCCACAGCATTTCAACATCGCCAGTATCAACGCCGCCAGCTGTGATAGGCCCAACCATTTCCCCGGTTGGCCCCCCGCCCGTGGAATTGTTGATGATGATATCACAGCCAGCCCGGATGCGGGCGTTGATGTCGCGGTAGATGTCGGGGTCGCAGGTGGCTGTTTCATCGGGCCGTCTGGCGTGCACGGCGACAACGCTGGCGCCAGCTTCGCAGCATCGGATAACGTCGTTTGCAATCTCATCAGGCTGCGTCGGCAAGGCTGGATTGGCCTGCTTGGTTCCAACGCCGCCCGTGGGCGCGACTGTAATGATGACTTTTCCTTCGGGCATAAGGCCCTCCCCCAATAGTTAACTCTAATGCGCTGTCGTTCGTGGCAGCCCCAGCAAGTCCCGCGCTTCCGAAGGCGTTGCTGGTTCTAAATTCATATCGCGGACTTGCCGCACCAGGCGCTGGGTGAGCTGCAAATTCGTCGCCAGCTTGCCCCGCTCATAATACATGTTGTCTTCAAGCCCGACGCGCACATGGCCGCCGCATAAGATGGCGCCCATGGCGGCAGGCACTTGCGCGGGCCCGATGCCACTGACGGTAAACACGGACTCTTTTGGCAGCATCTCCACCATCAGCTGCAAGGTTTTTAGCGAAAATGGCAGCGCGCCTTGAAAGCCTTTATGCGCGCCCAGCACAAAGTTGAAGATGTAAGGCGGTTCATCATAGCCCTCTTTGATGAGGGTGAGCGGGTCGGACATATGGCCGAGGCTAAAGCACTCCCATTCCGGCTTGATGCCGCGCTCCTTCATCATGGACGCCAGCTCCCGGCAGGCATCGGGCGGTGTTGGCACAAAGACATTCTTGCCGTTGAATTGCCCGACAATCGTATGGGCATCATGGGTACACACTTCCGCGCCGCCATCGACGCCCTTGATGCGCTGGTCCCACATGATTTCAAGGTCGCCATTGCCGACGTCGCGCACCATATCGCCCGTTACGCCGCCGCCGGTGGAGTTATTGATGATGATATCGCATTTCTCGCGGATACGGGTGTTGATGTCTCGATAGATATCTGGGTTACAGGTGGCTTGATGGTCGGGCCGCCTGGCATGGACGGCCACAACGCTGGCACCGGCCTGATAGCATTTGAACACATCCTCCGCGATTTCATCGGGCTGCGTCGGCAGAGCTGGGTTCATCTCTTTCGAGCCCATGCCCCCTGTTGGTGCAATTGTGATGATGACCTTCCCGTCAGCCATGCCGTCCCCCCTCAAGCCGGGCCTTAAGCGGCCCTGTTGCGCCCGCTGTCATGCGGCCATCCTTTTCTACAAAGAGCGCGCGAGTCTCCGTACCCTCAAAGGCGACCCTGCCCCCAACATGCCCTTGATATTTCACGTCAAAGGCCCGCTCGCGCCAATCAACGGATGCCATGGCGACGCTCAAGGTATCGCCTTCCGTGAGCGGGCGGCGGAATTGGCAATCGGCATTGATGAGGCCAGTGCCGCGCGCATCCAAAGCCGTGCACACCGCCTTATGGCCGCCGGCCACCGCCGTGAGATAGGCGTGGAAGGTGCGGTCCAGCCAGGCAAAGATGCGTGGGTAGAAGACGATGCCGACAGGGTCGCAATCGCCGAAGCTGACAGCATAGTCGGCGCTAAAGACCGGTGATGCGGATAGCTCAGCCATCATTCCGCATCCGGCTGTTTACTTGGCGCTGCATCGGCAAAGGCCGGCAAGGCTTGGCACGCATCATAAACGCGTGTCACGTTCGGCATGTTCGATAGGTCGACCCCAAATCGATGTGCGGAAAACACTTGCGGGACCAGACAAATTTCTGCCAGGCCTGGCGTATCGCCGAAGCAGAAAGTGCTCTCAGTGCCCTCGCGCGCAATATAAGCATCACAGGCTTGAAGCCCGTCCCCAAGCCACCGCTGGAGCCAGGCGTCTTTGGCAGCATCGTCCTGCCCAAGCTCATTTTTCAGATAGAGCAGGACACGCAGGTTCTGCAGTGGATGGATATCACAGGCAATCATCTGCGCGAAGGCACGCACTTTGGCCCGTTCATTGGGTGTATCTGGCAAGAACGGCGGCTCGGGATGGGTTTCATCCAGCCATTCCACAATGGCCATGGATTGGTTGAGCTGAAAATCCCCATCGGTGATGGACGGGACAAGCCCCTGCGGGTTGATGGCCTTGAAGTCGGGTGCATGTTGCTCGCCGCCATTTCGGCGCAAGTGCACGGACGTAAAGTCATGCGCCACGCCTTTCAGATTAAAGGCGATGCGGCAGCGATAGGCGCAGGAGCTGCGGAAATATCCGTAGAAATGGATCATTCAGCCTCGGCAATGGTGAGAGAGATGGTGCCGACTTCGTCAATGCCGCCCGTGATCGTGTCGCCCGCCGTGACAGGCCCGACACCAGCGGGGGTGCCCGTCATAATCACATCGCCCGGCGCCAAATGATAAAATTTACTCAGGTCGCTGACGATTTCATCAACCTTCCAAATCAAGTCCGCCAAATGCGCATCTTGCTTGGTTTCGCCATTGACTTCCAGGTGGATGCGCTGCGGTCCAATGGCAGACACCTTGTCCGCCTTCACCAGCGGCGCAAAGACGCCAGACTGCTCAAAATCCTTGCCCAAATCCCATGGCCGGCCTTTCTCGCGGGCAACCAATTGCAAGTCCCGCCGTGTCATATCCAGGCCGCAGCCATAGGCATAAATTGCATCCATGCCAGCCTCTAAATCGACCTTGAACACGGGTTTCCCGATGGCGATGACTAGCTCCATTTCATAGTGATAGTTCACTGTGCCAGGGGGATAAGGAACGGTTGAGCCCGTCGGCAGGGTCGCAGACGGCGTTTTGGAAAAGTAGAAGGGCGCTTCGCGATCCACTTCCACGCCCATTTCTGCAGCATGAGCTGCATAATTACGGCCAACGCAAAATATCCGATGCACGGGGTAAGCGGCGCTCTCCCCCTCAACGGGGATGGAGTATACCTCCGGGACAGTAAACAGATATTCGCTCATCAATCGCGTTCCTCATAATAACCAAGTTTTTCTTGTAGCGGCCGGTCATGCACCTTTATGAGGAAAGCTTCTTCATCGGCCTGATGAGACACCTCCGCAAAAACGGGCACAGAGAATGTGTCCTTGGGACCCCAGGTAAATGTCTCCCCGTTCACCGTGGTTTTGCCACGGCCACTGATAATGTGGATGGCTGCCGAGGAGGACCGCATGGGGGGCGTGACTGACGCCCCTGCGGCCATCATGCCAGCAGTAAAGCCAATCGTAGGCAATGCGTCTGCGCCCGTCTCGGGGTTCACATAATCCAGTTCGGCAAAGCCATGGGCCGCATATCTGAGCATTTCCCGCAGCGCTTGCTGCGTGCGCACCCAGGGATAGCGTACCATGGGGTAGCGCCGCGCGGCTTCTGAGCGCTTGCGGGTCGGCGCTAGGCCGGAGGCTAGATACTCCACCTGGCTAGCATCCGGCCGATTGCGCGGGCTTTGCAAGTCGCCTTCACGCGCATAGGACCCTTCAAGATAGTAGAACACCGGCAAATCAAGTGCATCCAGCCACACTACCGGCTCATCGCCGTCATGGCCATGCTCATGCCACTCCCCGCCAGGGGTCAGGATGCCGTCACCTTCCTCCATCGGCAGCTTCTCGCCATCAACGGTGGTATAGCCACCCTCACCTTCCACCACGATGCGCGCAGCGGACGGGGTGTGCACATGATTTGGCGCTGTTTCGCCGGGCAGTAGAAGTTGCAGGCCAAGATAGATTGACGCTGTCGCTTGCATCGCCCCGGCCCCCCGACCGGGGTCGGACAATACCAGAACGCGGCGCTCGGCCTTTTCCACAGGGGTGAGTTCGCCAGCGCGCATGAGCAACGGGCGCGCCTCGTCATACCGCCAAAAACCCGGCTTCGTGATGGGCATGGGCGCATCATGCGGCAGCACATTGCGCATCATGGGCCAAAGTGGCGCCACCCCCGCTGCCGTAAGCTGGTCGCGATACTCCTGCGGAAGTTCCTCTAAAGTGCCAAGCGCTTGTCCCATTCACTCCTCCCTTAAAGAACCTCAAACAAGCCAGCCGCACCCATGCCGCCGCCGATACACATGGTCACCTCCACATGCTTGGCGCCCCGGCGTTTGCCTTCAATCAAGGCATGGCCCACCATGCGCGCGCCTGACATGCCATAAGGATGGCCGATTGAGATCGCACCCCCGTTGACGTTCATCAAATTATCAGGAATTCCGAGCGTGTCGCGACAATAAAGCACTAGGACCGCAAAGGCCTCATTCAGTTCCCAAAGGCCAATGTCGTCGACCGAAAGCCCGTGGGTCTTAAGCAGCTTCGGTACGGCATAGATGGGTCCAATGCCCATTTCATCTGGTTCGCAGCCCGCAACCGCCATGCCGACATACCGGCCAAGGGGATTGAGGCCGCGCTGCTCGGCAAGCTTGCCATGCATTAGAACCGCAGCCGAAGCGCCGTCTGACAGCTGACTTGAGTTTCCAGCCGTGACGCAGGTGCCTTGCGCAATAGCCTGTCCACCCTTGAATACTGGATTGAGAGACTGCAGATTTTCAATCGTTGTTCCCGGCCGGTTACCTTCATCCTTCTCCAAGGTGACCTCTTGCTGAGAGACCTCGCCGGTTTCTCGGTCTTTGACAGTCATAACCGTTGAAAGCGGAACAATTTCAGCATCGAATTTGCCGTCGGCCTGCGCAGCGGCGGTGCGCGCTTGGGATTGGAGGGCATATGCATCTTGCGCATCGCGTGAGATGCCATAGCGCTCAGCGACAATTTCCGCCGTTTCTATCATTGGCATATAAAGTGCTGGATGCGAGCCGAGTAGGTCGCTATCTGGAAAGACTTTCCAGTCCTTATCCTGGACCAAGCTAATGCTTTCGCAGCCGGCGCCGACGACCACATCCATTTCATCCACGATGACCTGCTTGGCCGCCGTTGCAATGGCCATCAGACCACTGGCGCATTGCCGGTCCGTGGTCTGACCGGCCACACTGACCGGAAGGCCAGCCTTCATGGCGACTTGCCGGGCTTGATTGAGGCTGGCGCGTCGCTCCTGAAACGCAGTGCCGAGCACCACATCTTCCACATCGTCAAGAGAAATGCCAGCGCGCGCGACAGCGTGTGACACCGCATGTGCCCCCAGCGTTTGGGGGTTGGTGCTGTTAAAAGCGCCCCTATATGCTTTGCCAATCGGCGTCCGCGCCGTTGATACGACCACCGCGTCGCGCATAGTTCAATCCATATTATGGCGCAAAAACAACGGGATCGTGAAGTTGACCTTCACGCGGTCTTACGCCCCCCTCAAAATCTTCTTAGAACCTTTATCACTAATATTTTTGCAGGAAAACATATTTTTTGATATTTTTTTTGCACGGCTGCATATTTTTATGTAGGAAAAGCTCGCCCCTGCCATCAACTTGAGGACCATGACAGCAATTCGCTGTTTAGGAGAGTGCATCATGTCAGCGCCGGAAGACAACACCATCAAGATTGAGGACAAGGGGGACCATTTAGTTGTCGTCAGCGACAATCCGGTCACAAAGAACGCGTTGTCGCTTGCCTATCATGCAGCGTTGCTAGACGCGCTGGACCAAGCAACCAGGGAAGACCGCATCGCTGCAGTCATTCTAGTGGGACGCAGCGGATATTTCAGCGCGGGCGGGGATTTGGGCTTCATGCTGAAAAGCCTCAATCAAGAAATTGACGTGACGACAGAGCAAATCATCACCGAGTTGCAAGACTGCGTTGCCGCCATTCGCGCGTGCCCAAAGCCGGTTATTGCCGCCGTCACAGGCGGCGCGGCTGGCGGCGGATTTTCAATTGTGATGGCATGCGACCTCGTCATTGTTGAGGAAGGCGCTGCCTTCATGCCGGCCTATGCCAAAATTGGCTTTACGCCGGATGGTGGACTAACCTCCACACTCGCCAGACAATTGCCGCATGCCCTTGCCAGCGAAATCTGCTTATTTGGCGCGCCCGTCGCTGCAGAAACTTTGCAGCATCACGGCCTAGTCAATCGGATTGTTCCAAAGGATAGCGCAGAAGAAGAAGCGGTTAAAATGGTTGCCAAGCTTGCGCGCGGGTCGGTGGCGACACAGGCGAGAATAAAGGCGCTCTTGGTCTCCGGCCGCAGCAATGACTTAACAGACCAACTGGCGCTTGAGCGTCAAAATCTGGTCGAAGTCCTGCAATCCCCCGCCGCTATGGAAGGAATCAATTCATTTCTAGAAAAGCGCCGACCCGACTTTCCAAAGGCAGAAGGCCGCAGCGTCTAACAGCGTCCGACACCAAGCGACCGTGGTTCCATGACCAGCATCAACCGCCAAATTCACTTAGTCTCTCGACCTGAAAAAGAGCCAGTCTTAGAGAATTTCGCTCTTGTAGAAGGGCCAATACCCACACCATCAGAGGGTGAGGTCTTACTGCGCACGCACTACCTATCGCTCGCCCCCTATATGCGCGCGCGGATGTATGATGGCGCTAATTACGCTGCGTCTCCGCCGCTGAACGCGCCCATGGTCGGCACGTCCATTGCACACATTATTGAGAGCCGACACCCCAGTTTTGCAGTAGACGACTATGTGGTCGCGCCGTCCGGCTGGCAGGCCTATTCACTGAGCGATGGCACAGGTCTGCAGCGGATAAATCCCGACCTTGCACCGCTGACGACCGCGCTCAACGTCCTTGGATTGCCGGGACACACTGCCTATGGCGCCTTGACGCGGTTTGGGCGGATGAAAAGTGGTGACACGCTGCTGGTCTCGGCAGCAACCGGCGGCGTAGGCTCGGTGGCAGCGCAAATGGGACGCATAGCAGGACTGCGTGTCGTCGGCATCGCTGGCGGCAAAGACAAATGCCGCTACCTAACAGAGGACCTTGGCCTAGCGGCAGCCATAGACAGGCGCGGCGGTGACTTTGCCGAACAGTTGCGCGAAACCTGCCCCGATGGCGTCGATATCTATTTCGATAACGTAGCAGGCGCTCTTGCCAGAAGCGTCTTGGATGCGATGAAGAATTATGGCCGCTATCTGGTTTGCGGCACGATTGCCGTCAACCGAGACTTGGGATTTCCAGAAAGCAAAGACAACCTCCAAGAGATTCTCGCCAAGATCCTAGTCAAACGCCTGACCCTGCAAGGCTTCTTATTTAGTGACTTTGCTGACCTTACATCACAGTTTCACACCGACATGAGCGGCTGGGTGAAATCCGGCGCGGTCAAATATCGCGAACATATTATCGATGGTTTGGAAAATGCGCCCGAAGCATTCTTAGGCCTGTTTTCCGGCAGCAATTTTGGCAAATTACTAGTCAGACTTTAGCGTTTCTTGGGGGGAGACTTATGACAGATACGGCCGGCCAATCACCGCTCATCGAACAGCGGGGCGCGGTGAAAATCATTACCGTGAATGCACCGCCCTGGAAC
>CAKZYD010000056.1 GCA_937884085.1 uncultured Sphingomonadales bacterium
TGGATTGCCAAGTGCATCGACCACACGGCCCAACAGGCCTTTACCAACAGGCACATCCACAATAGCGCCGGTGCGCTTGACGGTGTCGCCTTCTTTAATGCCGCGGTCATCGCCGAAAATCACGACGCCGACATTGTCTTCTTCCAGGTTGAGGGCCATGCCTTGCAAGCCGCCTGGGAACTCCACCATTTCACCGGCCTGGACTTTATCGAGGCCATAGATGCGCGCGATGCCGTCCCCAACGGAGAGAACTTGGCCAACTTCCGAGACTTCTGCCTCAGCGCCAAAGCCTGCGATTTGATCTTTTAGGATTTTTGAGATTTCGGCGGCCCGAATATCCATTAACCCGCTCCTTTCATGGCAATCTCTAAGCGGTTCAATTTGGTCTTGAGCGATGAGTCGATCATTTTTGAGCCGACTTTCACGATGAGCCCGCCCAGAAGCGTCTCATCAACCGTTACATTCAGAGCCACATCACGCCCCATGGCGCCCCGCAGCTTTGATTTGAGTGCATCCATTTGCGTGTCAGACAAAGGCGCTGCGCTCGTGACATCTGCGGAGGCTTCGCCGCGATGATGGGCTAGCAGAACTTGATAGGCATCCGCCGTTGCAACCAGGGCAGACAAACGACCATTCTTTGCCAGCGTACCCAGGAAATTTTTGGTCAGGTCGCTGACCTTTGCATCCTCTGCAATCGCGAGAATAGCTTTCACTTTCTGCGCCCGCTCAATGCGCGGTGAACTTAACAGAAGCGCGAAATCATCTTGATCCGAGGCCGACTTTTTCAGGCCTAAAAGCTCTTCAGACACCGCATCGATTTGGCCAGCGTCGCGGGCGAGCTCAAAAAGCGCTGTGGCGTAGCGGCCAGCAAGGCCTGTGACGACTGCTTGGTGAGGAGCCTGATCGACGGACACCATTTTCTCCGGACTGCCTTAAGCAAAAGTCAGCGCTCTTGCTCACCCTCTTGAGACGCTGTCAAAGAGTTTGAGGAAAGCCCTGTTCGTGCAAGGAATGTTCAAATTTGGCGCGGTGCTATCATAGTCTTTCAGGCACTTCAAGCGCTGTGACGCGGCGTGAAAAGGAGGCTCTTTTGGCGGGCTTCTTTTTCGGCCACAAACGGACCTCCAAGCCGTAGCCCTGAACTTGATTCAGGGCCTCTATCCGCATGACACTCCAAACAGATCCCGGATCAAGTCCGGGATGACGGTGTTTCATCCACGGCAGCTTGGTCCCAAATTTAGACCTTGAATAGCACTCGAAGCCAAAGGGTTTGTTTTATGCCGATCTCTTTCGCCACCAACCGCTAGAGAAAACTATAGGGATCAATATCCACCGAGAGCCGCACGGCCCGGCTTTGGGGTACGCGGCTGACCCATTCGCGCATCACTTGTGGGACATAGACCGAGCGTTCTGCCTTGAGAAGAAAGCGCACCCGGTGACGCCCGCGTAGGAGCGCCATGGGGGCTGGGGCTGGACCGAGGACGGTGACGCCTGGCATCTGCGGCGCCTGGAGGGCCAGCTCCCTGGCATAGTCGTTTAAATCAGGCTGTTTCTTGGCTGAGAGAATGACGGCCGCCAGCCTGCCAAAAGGCGGCAGGCCGCGCCTTACCCTTGCCTCGGCTTCCGCGTCTAGGAAAGCATCGCGCTCGCCTTTGGCCAGCGCTTGCATCACCGCGTGGTCTGGCATGTAGCTTTGCAGCAGAACGCGCCCGGGGGCTGCGCCGCGCCCTGCCCGGCCGGCCACTTGGGTCATTTGCTGAAAGGTGCGCTCAGCGGCCCGCAAATCGCCGCCGCCAAGGCCCATATCCGCATCTGGGACGCCGACAAAGGTGAGCCGCTCGAAGTGATAGCCTTTGGAGACCAGCTGTGTGCCGATGATGATATCGACATCGCCTGATTCGATGGCGCCGACCATATCCGCGGCCCGGTGGGGATTTCCCACTGTGTCACTCGTCACTTGCAGCAGCCGCGCGTCCGGAAAGGCCTCTGCTGTCTCCTCGGCTAGGCGTTCGACGCCAGGGCCGCAAGGGACCAGGCTATCTTCAGCGCCACAGGCAGGGCAGTGTTTTGGCGTCGGCATGGAAAAGCCGCAGTGATGGCATTGTAAGCGCCCCACCAGACGATGCTCCACCAACCAGGCGGAGCATTGCGGGCATTCAATGCGCTCCCCGCAGGACCGGCACAGCGTGATAGGCGCATAGCCGCGGCGATTGAGGAACAAGAGCGCTTGATGGCCGCTCTCTATGGTCTCTCGCACGGCGCTGCGCATGTCGGATGACAGCCATTGCTGGCTCGGCAGCGCGGCCTCACGCAGGTCGACTAAGGTGATGTCTGGCATCTCCGCATCATTATGGCGTTCCCTCAAGTCAACGCGGACATAACGGCCAGATTGGGCGTTGGTGACCGTCTCCAAGCTTGGCGTGGCGGAGGCAAGGAGCACTGGTGCTTCACTGAGGTTGGCGCGGACCACGGCCATGTCGCGGGCATTATAATTGATGCCATCTTCCTGCTTAAAGGCCGGGTCGTGCTCTTCATCGACAATGATGAGCGACAAGTCGCGGTAGGGCAGAAACAGCGCTGAACGTGCGCCAACGACGACTTTGGCCTGGCCTGTCAAAATCGCCCGCCAGGCGCGCCGGCGTTCTGCGATGCCGAGGCCTGAATGCCACAGCACAGGGGGCACGCCAAAGCGCTTTTCAAAACGGCTGAGCCACTGGGTGGTGAGCGCAATTTCAGGCAGCAGGACCAGCGCTTGGCCGCCCTGCGCTTTCAACTGACGGGCTAGAAGATCAAAATAGACTTCGGTTTTGCCAGCGCCAGTGACGCCATCGAGCAAAAGCGGTTTTCCTTCCGCCTTCGCGTGCCAAAGCGCGTCCGCCGCCACCTTTTGCGCTTCAGAGAGAATGATATTTTGGCTATCCAGATCAGGCGGCGCGTAAGACGCGTCGACACTGGCAATACGGCTCGCCAGACCGCCCGCTTTTGCCAGACCTTGCACCACCCCGGTGCTGACGCCAGCGGCGCTTGCGGCATCGGCGGCGGTTTGCCAAGGCCTATGCTCAAGGGCCGCCAAAACAGCTTGCCGCTGCGGGGTGAGGCGCAGACTTTTCGGCGTTGGCCGGGCTGGCGCATAGAGCGTCATGGTAGGCGATGCCTCTAAGGCTTCCCGGACGCTCATCGCCATCTTCAGCACTGCGCCCGGGGCGCTGAGATAATAGCCGGCCACCCATTCTGCAAAGCGCAGCGTTTGTATCGGCAGCGGCGGGATATCAAGAACCTGCTTGATGGGACGCAGTTTCTCCGCCGCAACGGGTTTGGCTTCAAGGCCTGCGCGGTCCCACACGACGCCTAAAACTGTGCGCGGGCCAAGCGGCACATGAACAAAACTGCCCGGCGGCGGCGGGTCGTCTGGCGCAAGATATTCTAGCAAGCCCAGTTGCACCGCAGGGGTGAGGACGGGGAGCCGCTGGTCATGCGCTTGGGTCATCCTTTCACCTAACGTCTCGCAGGCAGCCACCCCAAGTGCAAAATGTCATTTTCCACCGCTTGTGTTCGCCCGCTCAGCGCGATACCGTCATGGTAAATAACGTTTGGGGCAGGCCGTGAAGTTTTTTGTTGATACAGCCAATGTGGATGACATCCGGGATTTGGAGGCCACGGGCTTGCTCGATGGTGTGACCACAAACCCGTCCCTGATCCACAAATCCGGGCGGGATTTCATGGAAGTCACGCGGGAAATTGCCTCCATCGTTGATGGCCCTGTGAGCGCTGAAACGGTTGCGCTTGATCATGAAACGATGTTGCAAGAGGGCCTGAAGCTCGCAAAAATCGCGGACAATATTGCCGTGAAGGTGCCGCTGACGGTTGATGGCTTAAAAACCTGCAAAGCACTGCGCTCTGACGGCATCATGGTCAATGTCACGCTGTGCTTTAGTTCCAGCCAAGCGCTGCTGGCTGCAAAGGCTGGGGCGAGCTTCATCTCTCCCTTTGTGGGCCGTCATGATGATGTGAGCTTTGACGGCATGGACCTGATTGCCGACATCCGGACCATTTACGACAATTATGACTTTGAAACGGAAATCCTGGTCGCCAGCGTGCGCCACCCCGTGCACATCACGCAAGCGGCGCTGATTGGCGCGGATGTGATGACAGCGCCACCAGCCGTTATCCATAAACTTTTCAAGCATCCTCTCACCGACAACGGCCTTGCTGCCTTCCTAAAAGACTGGGAAGCGACGGGCCAAACTATCCTGTAGTCCAATCTGAAAGGCCGCCCCCAGCCTATGAGCCAATCTCCGCCGAAGCCAGTAGACCCAGACCCAATCGCAGCGCAACTCAGCGACGAAGACGTTGCAGCGTATCTTGAGGCTCGGCCGGATTTTTTCATTCATAACCCGGATATCCTGCCCGTCTTAAGCTTGCCTGCCCGCACAGCGGAAAGTGGCGTCATGGATTTTCATGCTTATGCACAATCAGCGCTGCGCGAGAAAATCACCATGCTGCAGAGCGTGCAGGACGACCTGACTGGCATCATTCGCGATAATATTCGCACCCAAGAGACCATTCATGCAGCTGTTTTGGCGGCCCTTGAAGCGCCCGATGAGGAAGCGTTTTTGCACTGCGTATTGCAGCGTTGGAGCGACATTTTAGATGTTGAGGCCATTGGCCTCGGCCTCATATCGCCGCCTAATGAAAAGCTGAAAAGCGGAAACCTGACGGAGATGACTGCAGCGGATATCGACGCGCGGTTTGGAGATGAGGATACTGGCGGCGAGAAGCCGGATACGCTGTTTCTCAATCTGGATGAAGACGAACCACTGTTTGGCCCAGCCGCGCCGCTGATCCGCAGCTGTATCCTGCTGCGCATGGTGCGAGATGAGGAAAGTTTCGGCATCTTAGCGCTTGGCTGGCGTGACCATGGCGGCTTTGGCCCTGGGCGCGGCACGGAAACGCTGCAGTTTTTGACGCATATGCTCACGGCCATGTTTGTGCGGTGACTGCGGCCCGCGCCAGCGACTTGCTGCGTCTATGGCAGACCAGCCTTGAGGCGACGGACCAGTTCAGCGAGAACACCCGCATTGCCTACCTGAATGACGCCGACCAGTTGCTCGATTTCCTGACGGACCATTTAGGCGCCGTTCCCGATGCAGCCGACTTGCAAGCTCTCACCATCGCCGACTTGCGCGCCCTGCTCAGCCATTGGCGCCGCGAGGGCCTGAGTGCCGCCAGCTGCGCGCGCAAGCTGTCGTCCGTGCGCGCTTTTTATAGCTTTTTGGAATCGCAGGCGTTGGAAACGCCCGCCGCGCTTGGCCTCATTCAAACGCCGAAGCTGCCGAAGCGAACGCCACGGCCACTCAGCGAGACAGATAGCGCGCGTCTGACCGCGCTGGAGGAAAACCCCGACTGGCAAGCCTTGCGCGACCATGCCGTGCTGTTGCTGCTCTATGGGGCGGGGCTGCGAATTTCTGAAGCACTGGGCCTCGCCGTGTCTGACCTGGGCGGCGACACCATTCGGGTGGCTGGGAAAGGCAACAAAACCCGCGTCGTCCCGCTGCTTCCCATGGTGCAAGCCGCTATCGAGGCCTATCGCAAGGCATGTCCCTACCCCCTCAGTGCTGGCGATGCTCTGTTCCGGTCAAAGCGCGGCAAAGTGCTGGGCGCGACAGCCGTTCAAGCCCTAGTGCGTAAGCTGCGCGGCGCCCTTGGCCTGCCTGACAGTGTCACGCCGCATGCGCTGCGCCACAGTTTTGCAACGCATCTGTTAAACAACGGTGCAGATTTGCGGGTCATCCAAGACCTACTGGGTCACAGCAGCCTCACCACGACCCAGATCTATACCAAGGTTCAAACCGAGCGCTTAGTCAGCACCATCAAGGATTTTCATCCTCGCGGGTGAAGACTTGCAATGAAATTTCGTCATTGCCCGGCTTCGACCGGGCAATCCATGGGTCAGCATAGCGCCAAGTTCACCGATGGATGCCCCGGTCGAGCCGTGGCATAACGCGTGCTGTGAAAAAAAGACACAGGAGCCCCCCTCACTCAAACTCCATAATCACTTCGTCAACCGCAAGGCTATCGCCCGGGCCTGCAAGGATTTTGGAGACTTTGGCTTTGCGCTCAGCGCGCAAGATGTTTTCCATCTTCATAGCTTCGACGACGGCCAGCGCTTCACCAGCCTCAACCTCTTGGCCTTCGGCCACGTCAATGCGGACAACGAGGCCCGGCATGGGGCAGAGCAGCATCTTGGAAGTATCCGGCGCTTCTTTCTCCAGCATATGCTGGGACAGTTCTGCAATGCGCGGCGGCATCACCACGAGGGACAACTGCGTGCCATTGGCGGACATGCCATAGCCAACCGCCATCGGGTCAATTTCGATGGTGATCGGCGCACCATTGATCTTGCCCTTAAAACGCACATCGCCTGGCCGCCACACGTCCTCGACCGTCATCTCCTTGCCATCGATGGTGACGGTCCAATGATCGCCTTGGCCAGCCACGGAGACGGCATGGTCATTGCCATTCACTTTGACAGTGCGCTCAGCGTCATAAGCGGCCATTTGACCGTTTAACTGGCCTGAGATTCGACCGCGGCGCGCGTTCTCGATGGCATCACAGACGCCCGCAACGGCAATGAACTTGTGCAGCAAGTCATCAGACAGCGGGTGGCCTTGGAAGCCTTCGGGATATTCTTCGGCGATGAAGGCAGTGGTTAAACGACCATCACGGAAGCGCTCATGCTGCATAACAGCATTCACAAAGTCGATATTGTTGCCGCAGCCGCGTACATAATAGTCGTTGAGCGCGCCCACTTGCATGTCGATGGCTTCAATGCGGGTCGGCGCCCATGTGCACAGCTTGGCGATCATCGGGTCGTACCACATGGAGATTTC
>CAKZYD010000057.1 GCA_937884085.1 uncultured Sphingomonadales bacterium
GTCCTTGCGGCTGCATGGCGCCGCCCATCAACCCAAAGCTCATCAGCGGGACGCCATCTTTCATGACGAACGCTGGAATGATGGTGTGAAATGGGCGCTTGCCTGGCGCATAGACGTTTGGGTGGGCCGGGTCTAAAGCGAATTGGGCGCCGCGGTCTTGGAACATGAAGCCCAGGCCATCGGGCACAAGACCGGAGCCCATGCCCAGATAATTCGACTGAATAAGCGAAACCATCATGCCACTGCTATCAGCTACGGTCAGGTAGATCGTATCCCCACGCAGGAGTTCCTCCGGTCCATGGTCGACCTTGTCCATGGCACGGTCCATATCAATCAACTTGGCACGCTCGGCCGCATACTCATCTGAGAGCAGTTTGGCGACGGGCGGATCGTAAAAGTCTGGGTCAGCATAGTATCTGGCCCGGTCAGCAAAGGCGAGTTTCTTCGCTTCGGGCATCACGTGCAGCGCATCCGCCGACAGTGGGCCCATGGCTGCGAGGTCAAATTGCTTCAGAATGGTCAGCATCTGAAGCGCAGCTATGCCTTGCCCATTGGGCGGCAGTTCATAGACGTCCCAACCACGATAATTGATGCTAACAGGCTCAACCCAAGTCGACGAATGGGCTTCAAAATCCGCCTTTCTTAGCGGCCCACCAATCCGTTTAAAATAGGCGTCCATAACGTCGGCAAGTTCGCCTTTATAGAAACTATCCCGGCCGTCATCGGCAATGATTTGCAAGGTGTTTGCGAGGTTGGGGTTTTTGAATATGTCGCCTTCACCCACTGGCTTGCCATCTACCAGGTAAGTGCCTCTGTAGTTGTCTATTTCCTCAATGCGACCTTCTTTGAAGACGCGCTCAAAGACGCGATGGGAGCCAACGAGGCTATCCCCGATATACTGGCTAACTGGAAAGCCTTCACGCGCGTACCGGATCGTTGGCGCTAAGACGTCACCCATCGGCAAGGTGCCAAAGCGGCCATGGAGTTCAAACCAGCCATCAACCGTACCAGGGACAGTGATTGGCAGGCTACCATATTCAGGGATCTCGCTTTTGCCATCAAGCCTGGCAAGCAATTGGTTCAGTGTCTGGCCAAGCGGGGCACGGCCGCTGGCATTGAGGCCATAGAGCTTTTCCGATTTCGGGTCCCATATAATGGCGAACAAATCGCCGCCGATGCCATTGCCCGTCGGCTCCATCAAACCCAGAGCGGCGTTCGCTGCAATCGCGGCATCCACGGCATTTCCGCCAGCCTTCAAGATGTCGAGCGCGATTTGTGTCGCCAGTGGCTGGCTGGTCGCCGCAATGCCATTCATGGCGAGGACTGGAGAGCGCGTGGCCCATGGTTTGCCAGAGTTGCGAGCGCCGCGCGCATCGCCGCGTACCGCTGCAGCTGTCGCTTCCATGTCTTCTGACCAACTCATCTCCACATCTCCAGATGTCTGTGTCCGCTGCTGCGTTTGTGCGCAGCTAATGCTCGTTAAAAGACACACAAGGCCCAAATAACCAAGCCCGCCTTGCCCCAAAATTTGCGTTATGCGCAGTGATCGCATCGCAGCGCTCCTTCGAAATACTGTATGTCCTTGATACATCTAGGCGAGACTCTGTGCCCGGTGTTGGTTCTTGATGGACATTGGACGGCTTGGGAACCAGCCTGCAAGCCTATCCGACATCCGATACAGCCGTTAGCGCTGCATTTTGGGCCCGAGCTTTAAAAAGGACAACAGGTTTACGAATGCTTCAAGGCGCTGGGCGCGGTAAGCAGGAATGTCAACGCCCTCCCAGTCTAAAATACCTTTGCCATCGCGAATACCATTGCGTCCGGCCTTCATATTTTCGGCGACGATCGGCGGTGATGAAAAGCGATTGGCATCGAGGTTTTTCGACAGATAATCCGTCGCATAATACAAAATGTCATTACCGCCAAAGTCGATGAATTCCAGCAAGCCTAAGATGGCATAGCGAACCCCAAACCCCATGCGCACGGCTTTATCAATGGCTGCAGGTGCGGCGACGCCTTCCTCTGCCATGCGCGCCGCTGCATTGAGCGCCATCGCTTGCAGGCGGGGCACGATATAACCGGGCGTGTCTTTCATGACGACGGGGTGCTTGCCAATGTGTTCAAGCGAGGTGGTGAGTGTGTCTACCGCCGTTTGATCGGTGCTGCTTGAGCGGGCGACCTCGACGAGCGGCATCAGCATGGCGGGATTGAGCCAATGGCCGCTGACAAAGCGCTCTGGATGGGTCCCCATCTTGGCCAAATCGCTCACCGACATTGTGGAAGACGTGGACGACATGACGGCATTGCCGCGCGCCAGTTGACAGGCCCATTGAAACAAGGCCCGCTTTGCCGCTTGCGTTTCCGGCACGCCTTCGAAGATGATGTCAGCGTCAGCCAGAGCCGCGGGGGCTTCAGAGCGCGAAAGGAAAGAGATGCGCTCAAGGGCAGCGCCGACGGCGACTTCGCTCCCAAGGCCAATACTGGCTAAGAACGTAAGATCATTTTTAATTTCCGCTTTTGCTTCGGCAAGCACGCGCGCACTGTCCCCAGGGGGCCGGTCTTTGACGTCACATAAGGTGATGACCTCTCCTGCTGCGGCATAGGCCTGCGCAATGCCGCGCCCCATGCGGCCAGCGCCTAAAATAACAATTTTGCTCATGCAGAGGGTCCCTCACGCATTAGCGCGGTCATCTCTGCTTTGGACAAACCCTCCAAGCCCAAACCTTCCAGTGTACGCCCCGTTGCATAGAAATCTTCATTATTAATGGCGCTGCCCATGGCAAGCAGACCATTGGTTAGAGGTGTCTCTACGCCAGCCCACCGGCCTACAGACGCAATCAGCGATAAGCCCAACTTCACATCCTCCATCATATAGCGGTGGCCATTTAGATCGATCTTCTCGCGCCAATCGCCGGAATCGGTAAGGCGCTCATGGGCGTTGCGGCCATACATCCATTCATCACCGTCGGTCGCATAGTGGTCGGCCAGTGGGAAGTGCGGCGCGCCATAGCCGCACGCTTCACGCACCGCAATGCGTTCTTGGTCCAATGCATCGGTAACAGCGCGCACGGATGGCTGCGTGCCTTCATTGTGAATATCCCAAGCGGGGAAATGCTCGAGCGGACCGGCGTTCATGATGATGAGCGGCGGGTGGATGATGGGACCGGCGTTCATCAGTGCGCCGGACAAGGCATCGTCAATGGGCTCTATGGCGGGATAGACCTGCGCCAACAAGGCCAGCGCTTTGTCGCTGTTTTTGGCTGGTAAGCAGCCCGTTGGGAGGCGTGCGCCAAAGCCTGAAATCACAATCTCAGTGGGCCCATGTTTGCGCGCCAAATAAGGCAACGTGCCGGTTTCCGCAAAAGTAACATCGGCTTCATTGCCCGCCGCGCGGGCTGCCTTTAGAAATAGAAAGCTGCCGAAAGTCCCTGGTGGCAGGAAAACCACTTGGCCATCCTCCCACAGAGACGCACACATCGCCGCCATGTCTGGATGGGTCGTGGCTGGCAAAGGCAGGATGACCACCTGCGCACCGTCAATCGCTTGCGCTAAATCAGTCGTGGGCATTGCGATGGGCACGGTGCGACTGCCGCGATAGTCCTTCACATGTATCTGTTTGCCGTCCAGCATTGGCGCAAAGGCCTCAGCGTCTCGTCGCCAAAACCGTACCTGGTGGCCGTTCTCCGACAATTCCGCAGCCGCCGCATAACCGCCATGACCTCCACTAATGACTGCTACGTCCATCTGCTGTCTCCCCATGCGTTAACGCCTGAGGCCATGAAATGATCGATGGTTAAAAAATTCAAGCTTAAACTAAATGACCGGGAGCATAAGATGACCATCGCGAAAGCGTGGCAACACGCCAAAAAAATGGCGGCAACACAGGAAGTGTGGCTTTTATTCAACGGTTCCTAATATCTGATCAGACGCCCTTGCGTCTTGGAATACTTCAAGCTTAAAGTTCTTACTGGAAATCTTGACAAGGGGGAACGTCATGGCTGTTCAAATCAAGAAACTGACTTTACGCAATGCGTTCATGGGCGGCGTTGCGAGCTGCGTTGGGGCATTTTCAATAAGCGCGCCAGCTGCCGCGCAAATAGAAGAAATCTTTGTTGAAGCGCGGCGGGTTGTTGAAAGCCTGCAAGAAACGCCGATTGCAGTGTCGGCTTTTTCTGGCGAAGCGCTGCAGGATAGACAAGTCCTGTCCAGTGACGACTTGGCGAATATCACGCCCAGCCTCACCTTTGATTCTGTTGCCCCGTCTTCAGGCAGCAACTCAGCCGGACAAATCTTTATTCGCGGCGTTGGTCAAACGGACTTTACCGGCGTGACCGATCCTGGCGTCGGCGTCTATGTTGACGGCGTCTACATGGCACGCTCCATCGGGTCCGTACTCGATTTCGTCGATATTGAGAAAGTTGAAGTGCTGCGCGGCCCGCAGGGGACGTTGTTTGGCCGCAACACCATCGGCGGCGCCATTCTGATCCAATCGGCGCGGCCGAATATGGAAGAGTTTGAGGGTGAGGTCCAAGTGACTTACGGCTCTTATGACCAGTTCTTCATCACCGGCCATGTGAATGTGCCGATCACAGACACGCTGGCAACACGCTTTACCGCAAACCGGCGCAGCCGTGACGGATATGTGGAGCGCGTATTTGACGGTATCCGCACTGGCGACGATGACACTTTCGGCTTCCGCGGCTCTCTTCTTTGGGAGCCCAGTGAAGACGTTAGCGTTTACTTGGTCGCTGACTATTCCAACGAAGACGAGAACGGCGCGCCCACGGCCAACATCGGTGTGAATGACGAGCAAACCTTTGCGACATTCGCCAATATCGATGCACCCTTGTGCCCGGTTCCAAATCCCGCGCCACCCAATCGCGACACCATGGGCAATCCAAATTGCGCCAACGAGACCTCTTTCCTTGGGCCGTTCACGTCAGGCGGCACATTTGATGTGGTTTCCGAGCTAGAGACCTGGGGCGTGTCCGGCGAAGTCGTCTGGGACATCAGTGAGATGATTTCCCTGAAATCCATCACCTCCTACCGGACCTTCGACATGTTCTCATCGCGTGATGCAGACAACACACCCTTCCTCATCTTCCAAACGCAGGATGTGTTTGACCAAGAGCAGTTCAGCCAAGAGCTGATTGCCAACATCACTGCATTCGATGATCGACTAAACTGGGTTGTTGGCCTCTATTACTTTACCGAAGATGGCACAAACGAAAACCCGGTTGACCTTCCTGTTGGCTCAATCCTGTCTGGTGGCGACTTTAAGAACACGGCTTATGCAGCGTTTACCGAAGCGACCTATGATGTGACAGACAAGTTCGCTCTGACCTTTGGCATTCGCTACTCTGAAGATGATAAAGAGTTTACGCCGCTGTCCATTGCCACGAGCGCAGGCCTGCCATCCCTCGTTGGCGTCTTCCTGCCACCGGCCTACGCTGCCCCGGGCGGCATCGCGATCCCGATTGGAACGCAATTTGTGGACGGCAGCACCGCTGAAGCCTCTTTCGATGACATCTCTGTGCGCGCAGTCGCCTCTTACCAATGGACGCCAGAGATCCAGACCTACTTCTCCTTCTCCCAAGGCTATAAGTCAGGTGGCTTTGACCAGCGTTATGCCGGCACCCAGCCGGAGCCGGAAGTGGGTGCAGACGATAATATCTTTAACAACCCCATCTCTGGTTTTGAGCCGGAAGAACTGACCACTTATGAAATCGGCTTTAAAGGTGATCTGTTTGATAACCGCATGCGCCTCAACCTTGCGGCGTTCTTTTCCGAATACAAAGACCTGCAACTTATCGTCCGCGAAACGTTCAACCCCATCACCTTTAATGGCGGTGATGCGGAAATTCTCGGCTTTGAGATGGAAGCGACAATCATCCCTGCCGACGGCTGGACCGTGATTGGCAGCGTCGCCTACATCGATGGCGATTATACGCGTATTGACGACTCCGTTGCCGGCATTACACTCGATAATGAGCTGGTCAACCCATCGCCTTGGCAGACAAACTTATCGGTTGCTTATGAAGGCGAAACGCCTTGGGGGACGGTGACGCCGCGCATCGATTGGTCCTATCGCGGCTCGCAGTTTAACAACGCCATCAATACGCCGCAGCTGCGGCAAGACCCTTTCCACCTTGTTAATGCCGCGCTGGCTTGGGACTCCCCTGATGAGCGCTACAGCCTAATTGGCGCGGTACAAAACCTGACGGACTCCGAATACCTCATCACCGGTAACTCTGCGTTTGAGACCGCCGCCTCCTATATTGAAGGCGTGTTTGGTCGGCCGCGGACATACTCCATCACGGCTGAGGTCCGCTTCTAGGCTGAACTTCTCAGCGCATACAGTGACACCGGGCTTGCCATGGCCCGGTGATGTAGGCCACGCTTGCCTTTGAGTTTCATGGTGAGAAGCCTTGCAATGTCTTTGATTACTGACCGCGCTAGCCTTGATTTCTTGCTCTTCGACGTGCTGTCGATGCAGGCGCTGCAACAAAGCGAACGCTTTAGTGCGTTTGACCGCGATACCGCTACAGCCATCTTAGATACGGCTCAAAAGATCGCGGAAGACGTCTATCTGCCTTGCGCAGCGGAGGTTGATGCGCAGGAGCCAGAGTTTGTCGATGGCAAGGCCATAACACATCCAAAAGTGGGCCCTGCGCTGAAGGAATATTGCGAGGCCGGTTTTCTCGCCGCCGGTTTCGATGAAAGCTTTGGCGGCATGGGCGCGCCCAGTATGCTGAAGACGGCTATCGATGGCATGTTCTCCTGCGCGAATACGTCCATTCAAAGCTATGCCATGTTGACCCAAGGCGCGGCGAACCTCATCAACACTTTTGGGACGGAGCAGCAAAAATCGCTGTTCCTACCGCCCATGCTGGAAGGGCGCTGGCTGGGCACGATGTGTTTATCTGAGCCGCAAGCGGGTTCCTCGCTCGCTGACATTCGCACCCGGGCGGAACCCATTGGGGATGGCCGCTATAAGATAACCGGCACCAAGATGTGGATATCCGGCGGCGAGCAAGACATCTCTGAGAACATCGTCAACATGGTGCTTGCCAAGGTGCCGGGCGGACCGCCAGGTGTAAAAGGCATTTCCCTCTTCATCACACCCAAAATGCGGGTGCATGACGACGGCAGCTTAGGCGACCCCAACAACATCACCTTAGCGGGCCTCAATCATAAACTTGGCAACCGCGCCACGACCAACACCCTGCTCAACTTTGGGGAAAAGGGCGACTGTATCGGCTGGCTGGTGGGCCAGGAGCATCATGGCCTCGCCTATATGTTCCAGATGATGAACGAAGCGCGCATTGCCGTCGGGCATGGGGCGAGTATGCTGGGCCTTGCTGGCTATCTCTATTCCCTGCAATACGCCAAGGAGCGGCCACAGGGGCGCCGGCCCAGCGAGAAAGACCCAGACAGCCCCCAAATCCCTCTCATTGAACATGCCGATGTGCGGCGCTTATTGTTGGCACAGAAAGCCTTTACCGAAGGCGCTATGGCGCTGATCTTCTATTGCGCGCAACTGGTCGATGAAATCGCCATCGCGCCATCGAAGGAAGAGGCGCAGCGCGTAGAATTGCTGCTGGACCTCCTTACCCCCATGGCCAAATCCTGGCCGTCTGAATACTGTCTGGAAGCAAACAAGCACGCCATTCAAATCCTTGGCGGCTATGGCTATACGCGCGATTATCCCGTTGAGCGCTTCTACCGCGATAACCGGCTCAATCCCATTCATGAGGGCGCGCACGCCATTCATGGCATTGACCTATTAGGACGCAAGGTGCGTGTGGCGGGCGGGGCTGCGTTTCAGACGTTTATTGAGCTGGTCAGTGAAACCCTGGACGAAGCACAAAGCCATACAGAGCTGGCAGCAGAATGCGCCCAGCTATCAGCTCTGCGCGATACCCTTATTGATACCACCCAGACGCTCGCAGACCCCGGCCAGGGCGAACGGGAGTTGGCCAATGCCACCCTTTATCTAGACGCTTTCGGCCATATCACCGTGGGCTGGCTATGGCTGCGCCAGGGGCTTGCCGCACTGAAGCGCCAAACCGGCGGAGAAGAAACGCCCTTCCTGAGCGGGAAACTCCAAACCATGCGGTATTTCTACCGCTATGAACTGGTCAAAGTTCCACCCATGTTGGGCTTATGCAAAGCCACCGATGACACCTGCCTGGCCATGACAGCGCAGCAGTATCTCTAACAGCCAAGGAAACCAGCTTTATGCCACAGCCGAAAACGCCATCGCCCACCTACCGCTGGTACATGGTTGGCGTTTTCATGGTCGCCTATATTTTCTCCTTCATCGACCGACAAATCCTTTCTTTGCTGGTTGAGCCAATTTCGGCGGATTTACAGATTGATGACGCGCAATTTGGCCTACTGTTGGGGGCCGCTTTCTCCCTGTTCTACGCCACCATGGGCATCCCGGTTGCGCGGCTGGCTGATAGCGCGAACCGGCCGCTAATCCTAACGCTTGGGATTGCCGTATGGTCGGCGTGTACGGCCGCCTGCGGCTTTGCTAGCAGCTTCTGGCAAATGTTTTTAGCGCGCATGGGTGTTGGCGCCGGGGAAGGCTCGCTGGCACCTACGGGCTATTCAATGATTGCCGACAGCTTCCCGGAAGAGCAGCTGGGCCGCGCTTATGGAGTCTATTCGTCAGGCTCGATGATTGGCCTTGGCCTCGCCATGATTGTGGGCGGCGCAGTGGCTAAATTTGCGGATTCCGCCGGGCCCGTTGCTCTGCCGCTGGTTGGATTGGTCAAGCCATGGCAGCTCACCTTCATCGTGGTGGGGGTGCCAGGCATTTTAGTCGCCCTCCTCATTTTCCTCACCATCCGCGACCCAGAGCGCAAAGGTATGCTGGCCGGCGGTGACGGCACAGTGGCAAAAGCCTCGATTGGCGCGACCCTTAAATTCATAACCAAGGAGCATCCGCGCACCTTCTTTGTTTTCTTCTTTGGCAACGCATGTGCCGGGCTATCAGCCTTTACTGTCTGGCTGTGGAGCCCGGCTTATTTCATCCGCGTGTTCCAAATGGATACCGCCAGCGTCGGCCTTTTGCTCGGCCTTATCTTTCTCATTGTGAATTCCGCAGGCTCACTGGTGTCTGGCCTCCTCTGCGACCGCTTTGCCGCTCAGGGACATTTGGATGCGCCCGTGCGTGCCGGGCTTATCGGCGCTCTGGGCTGTATCATCCCCCTTGGTATTCTGCCGTTTGTGCCGTCTCTGCCACTGGCCGCCGCTGTGTTTTCGATTGCTGCCTTTTTCAGCGCCTTTGTGGTGGCTGCGTCCACGGCCCAAGGGCAAATTCTAGCACCGAACCAGATGCGCGGACAGGTGGGCGCCCTGTCGTTGTTCGTGATATCTCTCTTGGCGCTTGGGCTTGGCATGTGGCTGATTGGCTATGTGACCGAGGCGGTTTTCCAGGACCAAGTGAAAGTCGGTTATTCCATGGCCCTCGTTGGTTGCAGCTTCGGCGTGCTTGGGGTTGGCCTCTTGGTCTCGGGCATGGGCGCCTATAGGCAAAGCCGCGAACGCATCAATGCACGCCTGGAAAACGCCGCGACAGCTTAGATTTTCACCGACAATCGAGCGGCAGCCGGCTATGGGCCCTTGCCAGGCCTGACCTGCCTCCCCTACTCTCTATTCGAGGAATTCCGGTTACGACCGGTGGGGAATGAAGACGATGCTGACGGATGAGGCGCTAGCGCAGTTGGTCGGGGAGACCCGCGTGCACCGCCGGGTTTATAACGACCCAGACATCTTCGACCTTGAAATGGCGCGCATCTGGGGCACGGCTTGGATTTTCGTCGGCCATGACAGCATGGTGCCAGGCCCTGGCGATTTCATCACGACGACGATTGGCAAACAGCCCGTCATCATGGTGCGCGACACAGCGAGCGGCGAGGTCCACGTGCTTGCGAACCGATGCGGCCATCGCGGCGTCAAGCTGGCCCAGCGAAGCCACGGTACCACGCGCGGGTTTCGCTGCCCCTATCATGGCTGGAGCTACCGGACCAACGGCGCGCTGGCAGGCGTGCCGCATCCAAAAGGCTATGACAGCCCCAATGCGATGCGGGCCGAGCCCTGCTATCAAATCAAACAAATCCCCCGGGTCGATAGTTATCGCGGGTTTTATTTCGCAAGCCTGGCTGAAGATGGACCACCGCTTGAAGCATTTTTAGGCGACACCAAAGCGACCATTGACAATCTGACAGATCGCTCGCCGGAAGGGCGTATTGAAGTGGTCGGAAAAGTCAGCAATCGCTTCGTCCAACCCTCCAATTGGAAAAACTTCGTCGAGAACCTCGTGGATGCCATGCACCCCATGGTCGCCCATGGCGCCACTGGTAAAGCCACGGCGGCCTATGTGGATACCCTAGGCGAAGACGCATCCAAACCGCCCGAGGCGGAAGTCATCCACCCCTTTGGCGGCTCATACGATTTCTTTGACACCATGGGCCAAACCGCGCTGCCCCTCGGCCACAACTATATGGGCGGGGAGAAAAGCATCTTCAGCCATTATGGCCTGCCGGACGACTATGTGGACGCCATGCGAGAGGCCTATGGCGAGGAGCGGATGCACGATATTCTCTCCTTCAACCGCCATAATACCACCGTTTATCCATCTTTGGCCGTGCGCGATGGCGTCCAGTCCATTCGCGTGGTCCGGCCTGTCGCCGTAGACGAAACAATCATCGAAACCTGGGTGTTTCGGCTGGTCGGCGCGCCCAAGGCGCTACTTGACCGGACGCTGCTTTATTCCCGGCTGATAAACGCTCCCGGCTCCATGGTAGGGCCGGACGATCTGGACTGCTATTACCGCATGCAGCGCGGCCTGATGTCTGACCTGAATGACTGGGTAGATTTCAGCCGCTTTGCCCACGACGACCAAGATGCAGGCCATAAGAAAACAGGGGTTGGCACCAGCGATTTGGTGTTCCGCAACCAATACCAAGCTTGGCTTGGGTATATGACGGAAAACGCAAATCCGTGAGCTGGGATCAAGGCGTGTTAGAGGCGTTCATCCGGGCCGAGCTACGCCTCCTCAACGCCCATGATTTTGCGCCCTGGATTGAGCTTTTCACCGACGACGGCGTCTATTTCATGCCGTTGGATGAAGCCCAGGCGGACCCTGAGCTCTATGACATGATCATGTATGATAATAAGCCGCTGATGCGCATCCGGCTGGAGAATTTCGGCCATCCGGATTCGCCTTCCATGGAGTATCCGATCCGGTCCTTACGGATGATATCCGATTGTCAGATTGTTGAGGATACTGGCGCAGGCTGCATTACCGAGACACCGTTCATGGCAAGCATCTTCTATCAAAGCCTGCACTGGTATGCCGGCACCTATCGGCACAGCTTTGTCCGCGAGGGTGACGCCATCAAAATCAAGTCCAAGCAAGTCAACCTGCTCAACATGGGTGCGCCCATGGGGGCAATCATGACCTACCTTTAGGGGGCAATGTGAACAAGAAAAGTATTATTAGCCAAAAGGCACCGGCCCCGGTTGGCCCTTATTCTCACGCTGTGATCGCCAATGGCTTTGTCTTCACGGCAGGTCTCATCCCAACCGATCCCATCACAGGCGCCCTCATCGACGGCGACGTGGCGGCGCAAACCGAGCGCGTGCTTGAAACTATGAAGATCATTTTAGAAGAGGCAGGCAGCAGCATGGCCAAAGTCGTCAAAGCCACTGTCTACTTGGACTCTCTGGATGATTTTGAGGCCATGAACGCAGTCTATAAAACCTATTTTCCGGCAGACCCGCCTGCCCGCACCACCTACGAGCCCGGCACACTGCCGATCGGTGCAAAGGGCGAGATTGAGGCTGTCGCCCTTGCCTGATCAGGCGCTGAATGAATTCAAGCAAGGCTGGCCCGCCGCGTTGGGCGGCTTTGTCGGCACCTTCTTTTCCGTTGGTACCTTGGTGATCTATTCCTTCGGCCTGTTCGCCCCGGAATTGGCCAAAGAATTCGGCTGGAGCCGGGGCGAACTGTCTTTCGCGCTCACGGTCTTCAACTATTCGATCATCGTCGCGGGCATCATCTTCGGCTTCCTCATCGACCGGCATGGGCCCCGCGTGGTGGTGCTGGCCTCCACACTTTTGTTTGCGCTCGCTTATGGGAGCCTATCTCTCGCCACGGAAAGCAAAGCGCTCTTCTACGCCCTATTTGCGCTCATGGCTTTTGCTGGCGGCGGCACCCTGCCAGTGAGCTACAGCCGCTTCATCATCTCTTGGTTTGACCGCCAGCGCGGGCTGGCGCTAGGCCTGACGCTGGTGGGAACCGGGGTTGGCGCTGCAATCCTGCCGCCCATCCTTCAAGCGATTATCTCGGCTTATGATTGGCGCACAGCGGTTCTGGTCTTGGCGGCCGGCGTCGGGTTTATCAGCCTGCCGCGCTCTTTCGTGCTGTTAAGGACGAGGCCAAATGCCAAGGCGGCGGCAAAATCAAGCGGCCTGGTCCTCAATCGCGCCTTTTGGGTCCTCGTGGTCTTTTCCATCTTATCGGGCATGTTTTTGATCGGGTCGATCATCCATTTCGTTTCCATCCTGCAAGACCGCGGCGTTACCCCAGACAGGGCGGCGCTCTTTGCCTCTGTTATCGGCATATCGGTGATCGTCGGCCGCATTGGCGTTGGCTTTCTGCTCGACCGGCTCTTTGCCCCGCGCGTGGTCTTTTTTCTGTTTTTAGGGCCTGTCGCCGCTTTCCTCATTTTGCGCGCAGGCTCAAGCGAGGCTGCCTTTTTCTTTGCTGCGCTTGCCTTTGGCCTTGCCCAAGGCGCGGAGATTGACATCATCGCCTATCTAACCAGCCGGTACTTCCCAAAGGAAGCATACGGCGCCACCTATGGCCTGCTCTTCTCGGCCTTCACCGTCGGCGCTGCAAACGGCCCGCTCATGCTCGGGCTGCTCTATGACCGCAATGGCGATTACGCCTTTGCCCTTCTCCTGCTGGCAGCGATTGCGAGCACCGCCGCGCTGTTGACGTTTTTGCTACCACGCTTTGAGGTACAGCACGCTGTTTCGCCTGGAATTGACCACTGAAATACGCTACCGCGCGCAGTGTTAAACAATCATCAGGAATCACATATGGCGAAGCGCACTCTCGCTATCCTTGGGGCTTGCGGCGGCATTGGCCAGGCGCTTGTCAACGACAGTCTAGCGCAAGGCTATGACGTCATTGCACTCGATTTGCCTGCCTCTTTCAAACGCCAGGCCTTGGACAGCGCAGTCCATTGCCTAGACGTGGATGCCACCAGCCACACCAGTTTAAAGCGCGCCGCCGATAGCATTAAAGCAAGCCACGGCATAATCGACGGCTTTGTAAATCTATGCGGTTTCGCAGACGAGGACGCCGACTTGGTGGGCAGGGATGAAACCTCTTGGCGGGCCATTTTAGACGTGAACTTGAATGCCGCCTTTTTCAGCACTGAGGCCCTCGCGCCGCTCATAAAACCCGGCGGAAGCATCGTCCAAATGGGCTCTGATTTGGGTCTAGTACCGCGGCCTGGATATGGCCCCTACGCTGTCTCAAAGGCCGGCATCAGCATGCTCACGCGCCAGCTCGCCATTGAGCTTGCGCCAGACATTCGGGTCAATTGCGTTTCTTCAACAGCGGTGGATACGGCGTTTCTGCGCGGCGGCACTGGGAAAGCGACAGACGATGAACCGCTGCGCTTCGACGTGGCTGCTTATGAGCAGCAAACCCCTCTCAAGCGGATTGCAAAAGCGACAGACATATCCGGCCCCATCCTGTTTTTATTGTCGGACGCGGCCGCCTATATGACCGGCCAAACCCTCCATGTGAATGGTGGCCGGTTCATGGCTGTTTGACGCAACTTCCGCTCTAGCCCCGTTTTGAGAGTGCTTCCTCGCGAATTGCGCGTTTCAGCACCTTGCCACCAGAGTTTCGCGGCAAGTGATTTGCGAAGGAAACCGATTTAGGCACTGCATAGGCCGATAGGTCATTCCGGCAGAAGGCAATGACTTCTTCTGATGTCGGGCTGGTATCGCCGCGCATGACGATTTCAGCATGAACAATCTGGCCCCATTTTGGGTCAGGCAGTCCCACAACTGCAACCTCCTCAACCCCGTCTAGGGTAAGCAAGATGTCTTCTATCATCTTGGGATAGACATTGATGCCGCCGCTGAGGATCATGTCGTTCTTTCGGCCTAAGATGTAATAACAGCCATCCTCATCGCATCGGGCCAAATCGCCTACTGAGACCCAGTCCTCGCGCCAGGCCTCTTTGGTATCTTCATCGCGCTGCCAATAGCCGGAGAACAAATAGGGCGAACGGCTAAAGAGTTCGCCGACCTCGCCAACCGGCGTTGGTGACCCATCTTCATTGAGCAGCTTAACCTGGGTTGCAACGAAGGGAGAGCCGACACAGTCAGCTTTCGCTAGGTGCTGATGCGGGCGCAGGTTGGTCACGATCCCGCTTTCGGTCGCGCCATAACATTCAAACAAAATGCCCTCGCCAAACAGGTCGATGACCTTCTCTTTATCGGCCTGAAGCAGCGGGGCTGCATTTGAGATCAGGGCCTTAAGCTTATGCTGCTTTAACGCAGCCAAGTCAGATTCTGGCAGTTCAAAAATGCGCTGAAAGTGGGTGGGCACACAAAACAGTCCCGTGATCGCTTTATCGCCCAGCATATGCACGAGACGCGATGGGTCAAAGTCCGCCTCGAGCGTCACCGTCCCTCCGGTGTAAAGCGAGGCCAGCGC
>CAKZYD010000058.1 GCA_937884085.1 uncultured Sphingomonadales bacterium
TAGAAGGCGATTTGGTAGATGTCTTGGTTGCCGACCACTTTGTCGAACAAGAGTGGTTGGTGATTATAGAATACTTCAACCACGCTGACCCCATCGCCGGCGTCTAGCACGACATCTGTCGGCAGGTTTGCGTTCCCGTTCGGCGTACCGATATCGGATTGCCCAGAATGGTTGCCACTAGCATCGCGTTGCCACTTGACTTTAGGCGGGTCATCGCCAGTTCGTGTCACAGAAGAGATGATGACATTGCCTTGGTCGGTCAAGGTAGAGTTGCCCATCACGGCTTGGCTTGCCACAAACATATTGTTTACATCAGCTTCGGTGATTTCCCGTGATTGGGACACCAAGTCGGCGGTGGACATCGCCACCCGGTTGATTTTTTGCGCGTTGATCAGGAAGCGGGTCAGCTCTACCCCGCCAAATACCACCATGATCATCACAGGCATCGCGAACGCTAATTCAAGCAGAACACTGCCACGCTGGTCACGAAATAAGGTCATTCTTCCACCAAATCGCAGTCTTCGACATCAGCCCCAAAGCTACCGTCCATGGCCGCTGGCTCATTGCGGACGGTGGCGCGGGCGCTAATGGTCCACCCGTCACCGACGCCTATTTTGCTGGTGAGCCAGTCAAACATGGTGTCGAGCGTGTATTCAATCTCGTACACAACAATCGCGCCCGCATCCCCAAGGCCCGCGGACCCGAGGTTTGAATCATATTCGGCGTTGCCATTCACGTCGGAAAACGGCTCTGACGTATCCCAGTAGCCATTGCCGTTTTCATCTGTGAAAGGCTCACCTTCGATGTCGCTAAAGCTGTTGTAAACAGTCTGCGTGATGGTGCTGCGGTCTTCATCGGCATACTCTCTCATTTCTGAGTTCACGAGTGCTGCGATATATTCTTCGCGCGTTATATCACAGGGCGCATAGCCTGTGGACCCGCGGCGGGACGCTTCGCGCACCGCACCCTCCAAAATCGAGTTGGCATACATCACATAGCCGAACTCAATCGCCCCCATGATGAGCATCAGCGTCACGGGAAACGCGAAGACAAACTCAATTGAGGCAACACCGCGCTCATCACGCGCAAGCATGCCAGAGCGCCTACCGGCCAAGCCGAATCGGTTTAACGTTTTCATGCGCCAAACCTACCAATTCTTACCTAACGATTTACAAACTCGTCCGAAATATTTCAGGTGGCTGGTTCCACAAGCACCACACACAGGCTTGGCAGGATAAATAAATTATGCGGAACGGTCATGATCGCAGGCAGGCGCGCGGCCTTTTCTTCGGCCTTCATCATCCGCTCATTTCTAAACTCGCCAGACAGGACCCGTAGAGACGCAGCTAGGGGCGTGCCGTATTTTTCCGTCTGAATCAGGGTTGTCACCACGGAGCGAATGCCAGGCAAATCAACCCGGCCCGATAGGTTTTCCAAGGCTTGTCTGCGCTCAGTCAAAAACCCGAGTTCGATGGAGGTTAGCGTGAATTCATCACACAGCTCTGGATAGGCACCGCCCAGTTCGCGGGACACGCGCCCTAGAGAGCCGTCCAGGGTAAGGCCAGCTTCGGCACAAATCACCATCAAGTCCAAGGCATCGGGCAAGCCTTAGCGAATGGCATCAACGCGTTTTTGAATGGCGTTTTTAACGACAATATCTGGGCCCATGAAGCTGCTCACAAAGGACCCCACCGTCACCAAGAACTTCATGCCTGGCTCAAAATTGAAGACGTTCAGCCAAGACACGAAAATCAGTGCGAAGCTACCCAGGATGAGCGGCATGCCAAGCTTTGCAAAGGCAAAGATGACCGGCGCATCCTTAGAGCGCCAGCCCGCTTGCAGCATTTTGGTCTCAATCTTCTTGGTTTGCTCAGCCTGCAAAATGCTGAACTTCGCCCCAATACGGCGCAGTAAATCGACTTTGCTTTTCCGGCGCAGGCGAGAGCGGTTATCAGTCTGCAAAAGGCCAGCGCGCAGCTCATTACGCCGCGCTTGCAAGCCTTTGACCCGGCCGCGCATGGGGTCGCGGACGGTAAAGGCATTCCAAAAGGCCACGCACAGCATGAAGGCTGCCACAGCCGAGGCAATTGTGGCGGCATCAACGGCAGTTAGACCAAAGGGGAGCTCAATCGGCATCGTTGCGTCTCTTAGATCTCAAAGTTGATCATACGGGCCATGATGAAACCGCCGAGGCCCATCCATAAGAGGGCGCCGATGGACACCGCAATGGCGCGTGGGTCGGTGAACAGCACCGAGGCGTATTCGTAATTTAGGAAAAGCAGCACGCCGAACATCAAGAAGGGCAGGGCGCCGACGATATAGGCGCTGGCCTTCCCTTCAGACGACATGGCTTTAATCTTGAGTTTCAGCTGCTGGCGTTTGCGCAAAATGTCTGACAGGTTGCCAAGCGTTTCCGCCAAGTTACCGCCCGTTTCGCGCTGGATCGCCAAGGTGATGACAAAGAACTTAAAGTCCGGCGTTGGGATGCGGTCAGCGGTTTCCCACAGGGCGACCTCCAACGTTTTACCAAAGCGCACCTTATCAGCGATGGTGTGGAATTCAGACCCGATCGGCTCTTCAAACTCCTCCGCCACAGCATTGATGGATTGGCTGACAGGCAAGCCAGAGCGCAGGCCACGGACCATCAAGTCAATGGCGTCCGGAAACAGTTTCGTGAAGTTTGTCAGCCGCTTCTCGATCATCTTGCCGACCACGATGTGCGGCAGGCCGAGGCCGCCAACAAACCCAACAATGAGGGAAAGAACGAAGGGGAAGCCACCGAAAACCATCATGAGGATGGTCAGCACGACCATGAGGATGATGCTGGTCAGCGCATATTTGCCCATGGAGATAGACTTGCCTGTGGACGCCAGACGCTTGCGCAGCTCGGCAGGGCGCGGAATGAGGCCCTTCATCGCCTTGTCAAGCGAGCTGTTTTGATCATTTAGGCGAAGCTTGCGGGTGCGCGCTGCTTGGATAGCCGCGGACTGGGAATAGCGCTCGCGCACTTTTTCTAGCCGCTTCTTACTTTCGCGGCGGCCCGATGAGCCGGAAAAAGCGAAGGCAAGCGTGCCAAAGCTCATGAGAACGAGAACAAAAACAAGCAATATCATGATGTTCTGATTCATGACGATTATCCCATGGCTTCCATAAGGGCGCGGCCCAGGCCGAAATATTCAGCGCGTTCAAAAAAGGCCGGCCGCACGCCGGTCGAAACAAATTCACCCGTCAAATTGCCTTGTGCGTCTTCGCCGGTGAATTTGTAGGTAAAGAGGTCTTGTGTGGTGATGACATCGCCTTCCATGCCCACCACTTCGGTGATGTAGCAGACGCGGCGTTTGCCATCGCGCATCCGCGCAACTTGCACAATCATGTTCACAGCATCGGCAATCTGTGTGCGAATGGCTTTGGATGGCAGGTGCATCCCCGCCATATTGACCATGTTTTCCATCCGGGTGAGGGCTTCGCGAGGCCTGTTGGCGTGAACCGTACCGAGCGAGCCGTCGTGGCCCGTGTTCATGGCCTGCAGCATGTCGATGGCTTCACCGCCCCGAATTTCCCCCAGAATAATCCGGTCTGGCCGCATCCGCAGGGCGTTTTTCACCAAGTCCCGCATGGTGATCTCGCCTTGGCCTTCCAAGTTGGCAGGTCGTGTTTCTAAGCGGACAACATGGGGCTGCTGCAGCTGCAGTTCGGCCGCGTCCTCAATGGTCACGACGCGCTCGCCTTCATCGACCATACGGCTGATGGCGTTGAGCATCGTGGTTTTACCGGAGCCGGTACCGCCGCTGATCAACATGTTCAAACGGCAGCGGCCTGCAATCTTAAGAACTTGGTTCATGTTCGGTGAGATGTTTTCGGTCTCTACCATCTTGTCCAAGGTAATCTTCTGCTTGGAGAACTTCCGGATTGATATAGACGTGCCATCAATCGCCAGCGGCGGAATGATCACATTGACCCGGCTTCCGTCTTCAAGGCGCGCGTCGCAGATTGGCTGAGTTTCATCAACCCGGCGACCAACGGCAGAAACAATGCGTGTTGCGATATTTAAGAGGTGTTGTTCATCTCGAAAATGGACATCGGTCAGGGTCAGTTTGCCGCCGCGTTCGACGTAAATCTGATCCTTGCCGTTGATCATGATGTCGGTGACTTGCTCATCGGCCAGCAAGGGCTCGAGCGGGCCAAGGCCAAGCATGTCGTTCAAAAGAAGGGTGACAACGTCGCGCTGCTCTTTTGAGTTCAGGCTGATGCGGGCGTCGGCGAGCAGCTCGCCCACAATATCGGATATCTCGGCTGCTAGCTCTGGCCGTTCCATCTCCATGGCGGCAGAGGGATCAATATGCTCAAACAGCTGCGGCTGAATTTTATCTTTGGCGTCGGTAACGGAGTTTTTGCTCGCCGTTGCCAGATTTTTCTTTGCTTCATCTTCCAGCGAAAGTGGGTCAGCGCTTGCCGCCTCGCCCTGCTGCTCAATGAAGGAATTTAAAAGGACTGTGACAACCTCGCGGCGCTCGCTTTCGGGCAGCACCACACCGCGTTCCGCAGATAGCTCAAGGATTTTCTCATCAACCAGAAAGGCGAGTTCGGCGCGGGTTTTACCGGCGGTTTCGGTTTCAGGCAGGATATTTGGCAAGCTTTCTTCAAGCTCGTCAACAAACGCCTCTAAATCGCCTTCCCACTGTTCGCGTGCCACTTCAGAACGTGCAGGCGGCTTGCCAAATCCTGGCTTGCCGAATCCTGCAGCGGGACGCAGATGCGGGACACGCGCTTTTCCGAAGTTACCGCCCTTCATACCTACTCAACATCACTACGCGGCGTCAGATTTTTTGAGCTTTAGGGATGCTGGCAGGCCCAACTTTGCCAAAATGCTCTCTTTTTCTGCAGATTCAGGCTTATCGCACAGCATATTGCTAAGCTTTTTGATGCCGCCTGAGAGTTTACAGGTGGCAGCCGCTTGCGTGACGCTTTCGCCCTTTTTGGCGGCGTCCACAGCAGGCTTTGGATCATAAGGCAGCACCAAATCGACCTTGCGTTCTACGGACTGTTCGAAGTCTGCCTTGGTCATCTCGCAGACCGTCGTCGCCACCTTGTTGAGGATTAAGTGCACTTTGGCTTTGGGCGCTTGTTCGCTGAAATACTGCAGCATGCGGATTGTATCGCGCGCACTGGTGAGGGAAAGGTCTGACACCAGAACGATATCTGTAGCCTGCGCAGTGAGGTGTCCGTGGCTGGAGAGCATTGTTTTGGGCATGTCCACGATCACACAATCAAACCCACCGAATAGCTCGCTCTGCAAGTGCGTCAATGCTGTCGGGTCTGCGGGCGCTGGGTCATTGATGGGTGCTTCCGCACCAAGGATGGAGAGCTTTTCGTTTTGTTTGATCGTCGCGCGATCGATGAACAAGCTGTCCACCCGGCCTGGGTTTTCAATGGCATCGCACAGACCCCGGCCTGGCTCTAAATCAAATGTCAAAGCGCCGGCACCAAAATGGATATCCAGATCCAAGAAAGCGGTGTTGCGCTTGTGATTGGTCGACAAATAGTAGCTCACAGAGGTGGCCAGCGTCGTCGCGCCAACACCGCCGCGTGTTCCAATGAACGTGCAAAACCGCTTTTCAGCTTCATCCAGCTCATCGTCAGCCCCGTCTTGCGACAGGGTTGCTTCAGCAAAGGCGAGGGCTTCGCCGAGCATGCTCGCATTTGCTGGTTTGACCAGATAATCCTGTATCCCAGAGCCAAGCAGGTCGCGATAGAGACCGACATCATTCACCGTGCCAAGCGCCAGAACGCAGATGCCGGGCTCACATACCTCGGCAAGAGCGGAAATCTCGGTGCGCGGGTCTTCGCAGTCCGTCAGGTCAACGATGAGGAACTGCGGTGAGGATTCCACAGCCAAACGCCGAATGGCTTCCTGAATACCGCCTTCGTCAACCGAGGAATTCACCCAGTTGGCATCTTCTAAAACCGATGCGAGCAGTTCGCGCGTCGCATCGTCGCAAACATAGGCCTTGCAGGTATATTCGATCGGCTCGCCTGCTGGCTTTATGGAAATCGATGGTGCGTTCATAGATCCTACTTCTAAGCTACGTTGCGTATCTGCGCTTAATTCCCACCAACGGCATCGCCGGTGGAGGTGCTTTTAAGACTCTGTGTTCCCGTGAGCTCGCGCGTGCGGAAATTATCAATGGCCCGCTCAGGCTCGCCGGAGACCGGTCCGCGATGGGGAACGCCGTCAACCAAATCAGCCGGATTGGCGACCTGCGCGGCCAAGTTCGTGCGTGAGGCGCAACTGAAGTTGCTGGAGGTTGCATTTTGGTAGTTTGGCGTATTGGGCTGTGAGTAATCCGGGCAGCCAGGTGCTTTCGCTAGATGGCGGGTCACCACCACGCGCACCACGCCGCTTTCCGGCATGGCGCCAATCGCGATGGTGGCAGGTTGCACTTTAAGGCCATACACATAGAGCGCTGCATCAACCGCATCGCGCGTTTTGCCCGTATCGGTGATTTGTCCAGGATCTAGCTGAACTTCATCACCATAGCGCACATCAACCCGGTTTAAGAAGGCAAAGAGCCGCTCTTGTTCGTCCTTGGCAACTGTGCCGTCAGTGGAAACGCGCATATCATGGGCAAAGCGCGTAAGCGAGACTTCTGCCCGATGCATGGGCGACAAGCCCTGATACTGCCCTTCCTTTGAGAAACACGCCGTCAGTGCGAGTGGGGCCACGATGGCGAGGGCGAGAAACGGTGTTGTTTTCATCTGTTGTCCCCTAATTGCCTAAGCTGAAGCCAGCGGGCCCGACGATGGTCGGCGCGTTATTGGCTGCCGTTGCTTCGCGAAGACCGCGCGGCTGGTCCTCAAAGGTTTCCCCGCGGAAGTAACGGGCGATGTCGCTCGGCGCACGCAGCCCATCAAGCGGCGTGGAGAGGTTCTTTGGATTGGTGGGCTTCACCAAATACGGTGTGATAATGATTACCAGCTCGGTCTCTTGGTTGCGAAACCGGTCAGAGCGGAAGAGGGCGCCTAAGATCGGCAGGTCACCTAGACCCGGCAGCTTTGTCGCCGTTTGAGAGATGTTCTGTTGCAGAAGACCCGCAATCGCAAAGGCTTGGCCGCTGCCAAGTTCGACGGTCGTTTCCGCCCGGCGTGTTGTGAGACCCGGCACGGCAATGCCGTTCACGCGGATCGCGGCTTCAGCAGAGAGCTGGCTGACTTCCGGACGCACGCGCAGTGAAATGCGGTCATTAGCCAGAACTGTCGGTGTGAAGGACAGGCCGACGCCAAACTCTTTAAATTCGATCAAGACCTGGTTCAGATCTGGTACAGGAATTGGAAACTCACCGCCGGCCAGGAATGTCGCTGTCTCGCCGCTCAGCGCCATCAGGGTCGGTTCTGCCAGAACCGTCACAAAACCTTCGGTTTCAAGGGCTTCGATGACGGCGCCTAACCTGACATTATCGCCGGTAAAGCCGCCGAGAATTGAATTCCCACTATCTGGGAAAGTGAACAACTGCCTTTCAATGACTTGCTGCAGCGGCAGACCGCCTGCTCCAATCAAAGGGACCCCTGTCAGCGGATTGAGCAGATCGACGATCTCTTCATTGACTTCGAACAGGTCAGAACCAGTGGAAAATCCAATGGTGCCGTTATTGCCAATAGAGAAGAAGGACTCCCAGTTCGACCCAAGTTCCTTCACCACATCGCGGCTGATTTCCGCGATTTTCACTTGCAAGCTCACTTGCGTCGGCGTGGTCACGCTGATGCGGTTGATCACGGTTTGGTTTTCGCCAACGAAGTCTTGCGCCAAGCGCGCAATTTCCTCAGAGACTTCTGGCTTTTGAACGACACCTGACAGCACGATCATCCCATTCAGGATGCGGATTGAAATTTTCTCATCCGGCGCAACGGCACCAATAAGCGTTTTTAGCTGACCTAAATTCTGGGCGACTGCCACTGTTGTCGAATACAGAATGTTATCTTCGGCATCGACCGCGTAGAGGCTGGTTTCGCCATCACCCACACCAAACACATAGATCAGCTGCGGCGATTTGATTTGCACGTCCGCCACTTCAGGATCGGCAATAAAGACGGTGGAGGCCGGGCGATCCAGGCGGATCAATGTGCCTTTGCTCACATCAACATTGATGGTTTTACCGCGCGGACGAATGATGCTTGCCGCTTCGGCTTGGCCGACAGGCGCAACTGTTGCGGTCGCAAAGCAGGCAGCAAGGGCTGCGCTGCGAAAAAGGGCTGCGGCAGTCATTATCGTCCTCCTACGTCGACGGCATTGGTCGACGCGCCCCGGGCTACCGAGACAAAACTATTGTTTCCACGTGCGCCAACGCCTGGCAGCAGCGCGCTGATATCCGCGCCAGAGGTAAAGCTCTTGGTGGGCGCGATGAAATCTGGATTGATGGACGCTTCTTGCTCTTCACCGGGCGCTTGATCCGACAGGGAGCGCAGGGACAGCGAAAGCTCGCCGATTTGCATGACCAAGGCCACCATTTCGGCGATCTTCGGCTTCACTTCGAAAGTTACCGTGCTGCCAGGAAGCGGTTCATTTTGCTGGTTATTCGTGCGCTGGTCGATCGCCAGGACGCGCAGATTATACAGCACTGTTTCAGACACTTGCTGGCTTTGCTGCCGCGCGTCGAGAACAGAGTGGGTCAGGATCATGTCGACCCGGTCACCAGGGAAGATGAAGCCGGCCAATCCAGAGGTTTGCGTGATCGGTACAGTAATCGCGCGGTGGCCTGGGCTCAGAATAGCAGCAAGAAAGCCGCGCTCGCCTGGACCAACCAATTTGCCTGCAGTAACCGGCTCGCCTTCCAGCAGAGAGGCCCGCATAACGCGGCCATAGACGCCTTCGGTCAGATTGATGTTACCATCAACCAGATACCGCTCGTCGATCGCATCTTCGGGCCAAGGCTGCCAGCGGAAATGGTCTTGATTGACGATCGTCCCAATTGGGAGGTCCGCAGCGGCTACCAAAATTTCGGTTGTGGTTGTTTCGCGCGTAACTTCGACGATTTCGGCTTGTGCCGGTTGCTCTTGCATGAGCGAACGCGCCACATATGCCGCGAGGCCAGCAATGGCGACGGCTACAATAATGAGCACTAAACTGCGGGGGTTCATGCAACTAACCTCTCAAACAAACCGAACGCCAGTATCAGTAGAAACCGTTAAGAATAAGTTCGCTGACTTGGTACAAACCGCCCAAAGTAATTGCGGGACCGTAAGGGATTGGACGTTGATCAATAGCTGCGGCGCCTTCAGAGTTCAGGCGGAGTTTGCCGATCAGGCTTTGCTGCGCCAGGATGACGACTGCGATTAAGCCACCAACCGCTGTGATAACCACCAAGACATCCAGTATGGAGGTAGGTGTGGTCCAGAGAGCAACGGCGCTCAAAAGCTTCACATCGCCGCCGCCGAAGAAGCCAAAGGCAAACAGCGTGGCTGTGATGGCGAAAACGCAGGCCGCGATTGCGCCAGAGGCCATTATATCAGGGCCCTTTCCAGCAGCGCTGCTTGCAACTGCATACAGGCAGTAGGTGCAAACAACCACCAAGCAGGTCTTGTTGCTGATCCGCATAGCGCGGACGTCCGTTATGGCGGCGTAGAGCAGGGCTGCAACAAACACGGCAATAGAAAGGCCGGCTGCAAAGGCAAAAAACAGGGTCACACATACATCCTTATTAGATGCAGCACGTATGGCGACTGTTCTTGTCTAATATGTAAAAGACTAGAGTTATACTTTATAAAATCCTCTTTAAATTTTATACAAATGAAAAATAAAACAAAAAAGCCTTGTTGATGTAAAAGAAATTCAAGGCGATTATTTTATAGGCTACGCTAGAAGCATGGATATTGAGCGATGGTGAAGCAAAGAACACGGTTTTCGCACTTTAAATCTCAGTTTTTACGGTGGAGTGGAAAACTAAAAAGAGATCAAAAGGGAGCGTCGTTGGCATTCTTTGCTGTTGCGATTGTTCCGACAATCGCGGCGATTGGAACGGCCGTTGACATCACGCAACTCATGATGTTGCGCAGCAATTTAACCGCTGCGGTGGATGCTGCCGCTCTGGCCGGTGGCCGGGTATATTTCTCGACAGACCGAGCAGACGATATTGAAGCCTATTTCAACGCCAATCTAAAAGGCAGCGATTTCGGCGCTACCTTTGATGGTCCTTATTCCGAAGAGAACGACGACAAAGGTACATTGCGTGTTTGGGCCTCAGCGACCATGCCTACGGGCCTCATGCGTCTAGTTGGCGTCGACGACATTACGATCAGCTCTGAGTCCGTGGTGGCGCGTCAAACCGCGCTGCTGGACGTTGTGCTTGCGCTTGACCTCTCTGGCTCGATGTTGAGCGATGTTCCCGGCGAAAGCAAAGATCGTATCGATGCCGCAAAGGACGCTGCTGAGGAGCTGATCAACATCATTTATGGTGATCAGCCGTCAGCCCTTGTCGGCGTAGGCATCGTGCCTTGGGGCGGTTAAGTCAATGTTTCAGACTTTGGCACAGACCACGGGTATGATGCTTCGGGCAATCCGCTGTCGGAGCCTGTTGGAAATGGTACGATCAATGACCGCTACCGGGCCGTCAACTTAGGCATGTCTGTTGCCAACCCATATGAGCGGGACAACTATACCTACAGCTACATTCCCGGTGGTAATAACGCGCCGCAAGTGGGTGTGGACGATGATCCTGTCAACGCCGATAACCCGGATGCAAAAGACCGGTTTGTCCTGCGCGATGAGCATCAGGACACAATCTCTAAGGTCTATTATGCGCACAATTCGGCCGTGCCGCTTTTGGCGCCGCCACCGCAAGATTGGAAAGGCTGTGTCTATGCCCGCTGGGCATCTACAGCAAAGCCCTTTGAATGGGATGAAGGCGCCGCGCGTCCTTACGACCTGAACGTAGACCAGTCCAATGCGGCCGATGTCGAAGACGGCATTGTCATGAACTATGGGCCTAAGAACCTGGATTGGGTTGGTTGGATGCCGATGGGTGAAGAGGGTGAGCCTCAGGCCGGTAACAATCGGTGCGACCTATCCCGCCTTACGGAGTTGGGCCATGAGTGCACGCCTTGTCTCGATAGCGGTATTCACCGCCTGAGTACATCCAAGGCCGATGCGGTATCGGTGGTGCAGGGTCTGGAGGCTATTGGCTCCGTCTACACCAACATTCCGCAAGGGTTGACCTGGGCATGGCGTGTTCTTTCCGATGCCGAGCCGTTTACCGAGGGCTCTTCTGTGTCAGCCAAGTACAGCGGCTATGAGCGTGACCGGGCGCTTGTGTTGCTCACCGATGGCGCCAACACGACACGCGCTGGTGACGCCTACAACCGCGGTATGAACGAGCAATATGAGCGTAATGAGCGGCTGCTCGAAGTCGCCGGTAAGATCAAGGATGAAGATATCTTGATCTATACCGTTCAGTTCGCGAACGGGAGCGGCAGCTTGGCCAGCTTGATGAAGAATACAGCAACCAAGCCGGATGCTCCATTCTACAACTACGCCCCTTCCAGCGACGACTTGAAAGCGTCCTTCCGGGCTGTGGCGAACAACCTCTCCACACTTCGGCTCGCTAAGTAAGGCTTTCGCGAAAATTTCTTTGGACCCCTGCCATGGAGCGCATAGTCTGGCCCCATGGCAGGTCAGTCCAGAGAAATAGCCAGACGCACAACCTTGCCGCCAGGCGGCAAGGTTTTTTTTGCGCAAATGGCCGATGGCACCAAGCTGCGCGTTGGTCGATGGGACACCGCATCACGCAGTTATCGCGGTGCCATCATGCTTCTGCAGGGCCGCGCTGAGTTCCTTGAGAAGTACTTTGAAACAATCAACGACTTCTTGGATCGAGGCTATTCGGTTCTCACCTTTGATTGGCGCGGCCAAGGCCTGTCTGACCGGGGTCCGCATGGCCGCGACGTTGACCACTTAGAAGATTTCGGCGCCCGCATTGACGATTTGGAGTTTATTCGCCAGCGCCAGTTTGAGGCGAAGCTAAAGCCGCCGCACTACATCATCGGCCATTCTATGGGCGGCCATCTGATGCTGCGGCATATGCTGCGCCATCGCGGGGCCTTTGAGAAGTATATTGCGCTCGCCCCCATGATGGGCCTTGCGCCAGGCCCTATCCCGCAGTGGTTCTTACGGTGGCTAGCACGGACTGCCGTAAAGTGTGGCTTCGGCCAGCGCTATATGCTCACCCAAAAGGCAGTGCGCAACGTGGCTGAGCGCGAACGCATGGGCATTCGTTTGACCAACAATAAACACCGCATGCGCGAGACCTTTGAGGTGCTGGATGCCAATCCCGATCTGCATCTCGGCGGCGTGAGTTTTGCCTGGATGAATGCGGTTTTTCAGTCCTGCGACCAGCTTCTTGAGGCTGCTGCAGACAACAAGCGGCGCTACCCGGCCTATGTTCTTCTCGCTGAAGATGAAATGCTGGTCGACAATCACTTGATTACGGCCTTCGCCGAGCGGCTGCCTGTGCTTGATTGGTGCCAAATCGACGGCGCGCGCCATGAACTGTTCCAGGAAACAGATGAGATTCGCCGCCAAGTCCTTGGCCGGATTATTCGTTTTCTGAGAACACCTACGCCATGAACCGGGCGAGGACCGCGTCATGAACCTGTGGGCAAGAGGCTGCGATAACCGTCGGGCCGATATCATCGCCGCCCTTAAGATCTGTGACTACTCCGCCAGCGCCGCGCACGATGGGCACCAGGGCAGCGATGTCATAAACCTGCAGACCGCACTCGATCACCACATCGAGATGTCCAGCTGCCAGCAGCCCATATGCATACCAGTCTAGGCCCAGTCTCGTGATAGCGACCTCGGCTTTCAGCTGCGCGAAGGCGGGACGATAGACCTCATCAATCAAATCGACGTCTGTTGTGGACAGCCGCAGGTCTTTGATAGCGACAGCCTTGCGGGTGGTGATGGTGTTGCTGCCAAGCCATGCAGTCTCACCATCTCCGGCGAACAAATCTCCAGTGACGGGCTGGTAAGCCGCTCCAATCGAAAAGGCGTCTTTTTCTCGCAAGCCCACCAGCGTGCCCCAAGAGGGGATGCCGGAGACGAACGCGCGTGTCCCATCGATGGGGTCAATGGTCCAGCACCGGTCGCTGGCTACATCTTTGAGGCCGAATTCTTCGCCAAGAATGTTATCGCGCGGGCGCTCGCTCTCCAGCATATTTCTGATTGCTGTTTCTGCCTCTTGATCGCCAAGCGTTACGGGATCATAGGCGCCGTCTTCTGCCTTGTTTTGCGCATCGGATCGCCGGAAATGCGCCAGGGCTGTAGCGCCGCCTTTGCGGCATAGGCGGATGGCAAGGTCGGTATCTGCCTCGGCGGTGATGCGCGGTTCGTCATTTTGCCGCATGGCGCAAATCCTCGAAAATCATTGACGCTGTGGAGCGCACCTTGGCTTATAGGGTTATGCAAGTTGATGTTGCAATCATTGGCGCTGGAATCGCCGGCGCGAGCCTGGCGGCGTATCTGCCAGAGAGCGTGCGCACGATCATATTAGAGGCCGAGGCCCAGCCCGGCTATCACACCACTGGGCGCTCAGCGGCCTTCTATTCAGAAACCTATGGCGGGCCGGAAGTACAGCCGCTCACCACGGCCTCAAAAGACTGGTTTTTTTCAACGCTCGCCCCAGGCGAGAGTAACGCGCTGATGGTCACCCGCCAGGGCGCGCTCCATGTAGGCTGGGAAGTGCCCGAAAGCGCGCTCTCCTCTTTCGCGGCGCCGCTGCGAACTTTATGCCCCAATATAGATATCATTGATGCCGACGCCTGCTTAGAAAAGTGCGCGGCGCTGAACCGAGAGGGTTTGGTTGGCGGCGTTTGGGACCCGGATTCCTGTGATATAGATGTCGCAGCCGTCCACCGTACTTTCTTGGGCCTTGCAAAGACCAACGGCCATAGTCGCGTCTGTGATTTCCAGGTCAGCGCGCTGGAGAGACGAAACGGTCTGTGGCACATCACCTCTAGCCGTGGCGACACGGTGTCTGCCGCGCTCCTAGTCAATGCAGCAGGCGCTTGGGCGGATGAGATTGGGCATCTCGCCGGCGCTCCGCCCTTAGGTCTATCGCCGCTGCGGCGCACCATTGGGCTGTTTGATGTGAAAGGGATGGCAATCAGCCCTGACCTACCCCTCACTTTAGATCTGGACGAGCGCTTTTATTTTAAGGAGCAGTCCGGCCACCTCTTGGTCTCCCCGGCGGATGAAATACCCTCGCCGCCCTGTGATGCGCAGCCTGCCATGGAGGAGATCGCCCTTGCAGCCCACCGTGTTGAAGGCAGAACACACTACCAGCTAACAAAGTGCCCAGCACGCTGGGCAGGCCTGCGCACCTTCGCCCCGGACCGCGCCCCGGTCTATGGCGTTGACCCTATCGTCGAAGGCTTTTTCTGGTGCGCAGGGCAGGGCGGTTTCGGCATTCAAACTGCCCCCGCAGCCGGCCAATTGGCAGCGGCCTTGGTGTTACAGACAGAGCTTCCGCCATCCTTCGAGACACTCGGCATCACATCCAGCCGCTATGCCCCAAGACGCTTTGCGGCTGCTGCTTAGGGGTTTTGTGGGGGGAGCGCTGCGAATAGATTTTAAGTAGGCTTGTGCACCCAAGCTCGTTGACATCGGCAATATGAAATCTCGGCCCAAAACAGCCATAACTAAGCAACGCAGTCCAGACTTCATTTTTTGCGCGCCGCCAAAGCGGTGGCCCAGAGAGGCATTTTGGGTGCGTC
>CAKZYD010000059.1 GCA_937884085.1 uncultured Sphingomonadales bacterium
CTAAATGATGTGGTCGTGTCCACATAATATGTGACGGTTGCCTCAATTTCTGTGGTGAGAAGATTGCCGTTCACCACAGGCGCTGTGAAAGAGGTGATGTCGAGCGAGTAGGTCAGCTCTGTCGCACCAGACACAAAAGTAAACGCGCCCAGCGGATTAAAGGGGCGAATGGTGTCGACGATGCCAAACACGCCTGTTTGCGAGAAGTCGGCATTAAACGGGTCGGAAATCGCGCCGGCAGGCAGATCCACATAGACCTGGCCGGTCGCTTGACCTTCCTGGCCGGAGGGGACGCCGACGCCACCTAAGTCTAAAACGACCATTGCATTGGCTGCTAGGGGGGTAAAAGCTATGCTGGCGACTGCGGCAGTCAGATATGCTTTTAGAGACATTATTGTACTCCCATTAACTTGTTTAGGCTGAGCAATGCAACTCGCGTGCCAATTCAGCGAAGTGGCTGGTTTTACGTTTTATTATGCCGCCTTAGAGGCGTACACTTGAAACTATACAACAAGTATTGGGGACCAGTGTCAACTTCACCGACACTTTTAGCCACAGCATTGTCCCGCTAGATTACGCGTATGCTGCTAAACATGAACTTTAACGACAATGGCCGCTGCATCGGATCATCCGTTACATCCACCTCAGAAATCTTGAAAATGCTTTAAATATAGACTGTTGTTCAGCGATAATGAGGGCCCATGCCAAGGTAAAAGCAGGGTTGTTCTACATCTGAAACGGTCGGAGACCAATTTCCCATGAGTCGACTATGAGACGTATAATTGGCTTTCTTTTCAGCTGTTTGCTGGTCGGAATTGTCCTCCACTGGCTGGGCGCGACCCCGTCTACTCTTGGTGTATGGATTGCCGACACCAGCGAGGGCCTTGTGCAAAAAGGCAAGGATTTCATCGCTTGGGGCGGCGGCTATATTCTGATGGGCGCCATGATTTTGGTTCCCCTTGCTGCTCTGCGGTGGCTCTTTGGGCGTCGCCGCTCGCGCTGAGCCCGCTCATCCCAGCGCCCTTGTCAGGTCATCCTATGCAAAGCCACGCCAAATCGTCTCCTGCAGCTCTGCGCAATCGTGACGCAATCCTTGAGGTCTTACGCACTGTTTTAACAGCTGATGCCACCGTCTTAGAAATCGCATCCGGCACCGGTGAACACGCAAGTTATTTCGCGCAGCAAACCAATTGGACGTGGCAGACTAGCGACCCAGATCCAGAAGCGCGGGCGTCAGCCGCAGCGTGGAGCCATGAAGAGGCCTTAGTGCCGCTCAGCTTGGATGTGACGTCGCCCACATGGCATAGCGGCCTAGACACCGCCTATGACGCCATCTTTTGCGCCAATATGATTCACATTGCACCGCCAGCAGCCACCACCGGCCTGCTAAGCGGGGCAGGCCAAATCTTGTCTGACGGCCAACGGCTCATTCTCTATGGTCCCTTTGCCGTGGGTGGGCATCACACGGCGCAAAGCAATGCCAAGTTTGATGCGTCCTTGAAGGCGCGCAACAACCAATGGGGTATACGCGACCTAGGCGTTGTCGTGGAACACGCTCGGCAACACCAACTGGTGCATCAAAAGACAGTTCAGATGCCAGCCAACAACCTGACCGTGATATTCAAGAAAACAGACAAACCAGCCACAGCGTTGCCCAACCAATACCGCGAAAGCAGCGCAAGACACCTTATGTAAAGAAACCGGTCTCACGCAGCGCAAGGCGCGTTAGACCAAACCAATCTGTCTCAAGGAGCCCAAAGGGCGATAGACCAACTAAAAAGTCTCAAGTAGCCCAAAGGGCGATAGACGAACCAAAAAGTCTCAAGCAGCGCAACGCGCGGTAGACCAACCAAAGAGTCTCAAGGAGCCCAAAGGGCGATAGACCGAACAAAAATGGTGCTGCTGAAGGGACTCGAACCCCCGACCCCATCATTACGAATGACGTGCTCTACCAGCTGAGCTACAGCAGCCCGTTAAAGGCCGGTTTCCTATGCAAACTAAGCTCTTTACGCAACGTAAATCGACACCAAGGTCCGGTAATGAGGCGCGCAGGGGTTAGGACGCTTTAGCCTCAGCGCTCACATCGATGGCTTCGCTAGGGGTGGCATCAGCGTCATCCTGGCTGGCCTGGTCCTGCGGTGCCGTGGGGACGGCGCTGCCCGCGACTGTTGGGGGTTGCGCTGCCGCAGCAGGCGGCGCAAGAGCCGGGTTTGCAGTGCCGACCAAGTGCAGTTCATCGCGCGCCAACAGGCCAGCGCCTGGCGCGGGCGACAGGTCCCACTCAAAGCTATTGCAGCTATCGCAGGTGGGGCAATGGCTGGTCCAGTGGAGGCGTTGGGTGAAACAGACCGAGCAGGTATAAGAGGGCTCTGGAGCGCCGCGCTGTGCCAACTCAGCCCATTTGGCGCGCACGGCAGCACCGTCGTCTCGCGCCGTGGCCACCTGGCCCATGATAAGGCCCACACGCGCCCTTGGCAGGCCATCCAACATGGGCTTCAAGGTTTCTTCTGCCAAAGTGAAATCATTGGCGCCAAGCGCCGCTTCCGCTAGGCGGAGCCGGCTTTCGGGATGGTCTGGAATGGGCTTGACCAGCGCTTTAAACCGGTCCAGGCGCGCTTCGGCCGTTTCCATGGGGTTAAGCGCTGCATAGCTTTCCGCAAGCGACGGCTTGGGACCGAGTTTCCAGGCTTTTTGCAGAATGCTCGACGCAGCGCGCAGCTTCCCGGCTGCTTTATACAGCTGCGCTGCCAAAACAGCCGCCGGTGCAAAATCGGGGCGCACGGCCAGGGCTTGTTTGGCCAGACGCGCGGCATCCGCCGGGCGGTCGTCATCGCGGGCCTTGAGCGCCTCGCCATAGCGGATGGCGCCCAAATGACGGGCACTGGTATCGGCGTCAAAGATAGATTTCGCGGTGGCCTTGCGCAGCGTGGTTTCCGCATCGGCCCATTTGCCAAGCTTGGTTTCGAGCTCAAAGGCTGTTGCGATGGCCCAATCACTGCGCGGCGCTTCTTCAAGCGCATCTTCCGCCAGCGCGAGGGCTTTCGACACATGGCCAAGGCGGCGCGCCTCGCTGACCCGGCCCCGCAGGCCTAGGAATTTGCCTTGCGGCGTTTGCGCAAGCGCGTCGAAATATTCGTCCGCCAGCTCGGTCTTGCCAAGCGCCGTCGCAGCCTGGGCTGAGACCACATAGGCAACGCCAGCGCCGTCCAAGTGCTTGATGGCCGCCTGCCCCAACGACAACGCTTTGCGCGCATCGCCCGCCGCCAAAGCACTGAGCGCGGCATCAACCTCGCTGAGGCCCTTCTTCGATTTGCGCAGAGCCCGTTTTTGCGGCGACATGGGCGTGCCACCGCGCAGCCAGCTCCACAGCCGTGCGACAACCCAGATGAGGACGATGACCGCCACCACGGCGAGCGCCAGCGCAACCAGGCTGGCTTGAATGCGGTAGCCCATCCAATTGATGGTGACCGTGCCCGGTTGGTCGGCCGCGAACATGGCAAGCCAGGCTAAGCCGGCAAGCAATGCGAGGCCTAGCAGGACACGTATCATAGCGCGGAACCCATGACGTTACTGCCGCCGCCGGATGTCTCTGCAGCGGCAACACCAAGCCGGGCGCCTAAGTCAGCCAGCACCTCCTGTGCTTTGGCCCGCGCCTGCGCTTGGGTCCACCAGGGACCAAGGCTGTCCAGCGCAGCGGCTGGCAGGGCGCTGATTTCCCGTACCACCAACGCCCAGTCCCCCAGGCGAGCTGCATCTTCTGCCCGGGCCAAGACATCAGGCGGCGCGCTGCCATCAACATCATCGCCGACTTTACGGACAGTGACGAGATTGCGGATCCGCGCCAGCAGGCGCTGCCACCAATTGGCATCAACCGGCGTATCAATCGCGGTCAGGATTTCTCGCGACCGGTCTTCCAGCTGGGCGGCCAGCGTGGCGCCGGAGGGGATGCCGGTCTCGGCAAAGCTCGATATCTCGTCGAGCAAATCATCAATATCGGGGATGGCTGGGCCAGCTTGGGCCTTCAGCTGACGCAAGGCTTTCAGCTCGGCGGCATAGGCCCGGCCGCTGCCAACGGCCTGCGCCAACCGGGCTGTCTCCAGGCCAGCAACCATGGCCGCCGTGGCCTGCTGGCGTACATTTTCAAGCGCAGCCAACCGAGTTTCAAATTCACCGAGCTGGCTAACAACCTGGCCTTCGACATTGGCCAAGGCTTCCGGCGCCGCCGCGCTTTGCGCTGCCTCGTCCACCACATTGACCCGCTCTTCCAAACTGCTCAGGCGGGCCCGCAGCGCATCTGCAATATCGCTGAGCGCGGCGGCACTGGCCACGTCCTCTTGCGGCTTGGCGACCTGACCGGCCATGTCCCCAAGGTCGGCTTCCAAAGCGGTGACCGAACCAGACAGTCGCTCTTGCGCGGTGGCGACATCCTCTAGCTGGGCCCGCAAAGCCGCCAGAACCGCCGGCGAAACACCACCCTCACCATCTTCGGGAATAGCCTCCAGGCTTTCTTGTAGCCGCGCGTAGCTATCGCTTTGGGCTGACTGCGCATCGGCCACTTGATTGACTTGCCCGGCCAAAGCATCGAGCCGGGTTTCGAGCGCATCCAGCACCGATGGGTCAGCGCCGCCGGCTGGCGCTTCGGGACGAGTGGTTGCTGCGCTGCGCGCTTCATTCGCCACTTGGCGCACATCTTTAAGGCCAGCTTCCAGCTGCCCCAAGCGAGCCGTCACAGGGCCAAGGTCCGCGCGCTCTGCGCCTTGTGTCAGCGGGTCAAAATAGGCCCGCGCCTGTTCTGGTAGAAGGGGAAGCACTTGCGGCAGCAGATAAGGGCTGGCCGCCACACCGCCGATGAAAAACAACAGGAAGACGACCACGAGCCATGCGAATTTGCCTCCGCCCGAGCGTTTTTTGGCAGCGGGCGGCGGCGGTGTCTCGGTTTTGGCTGCTGGTTCTTTGGCCGGAGTGTCGGCCGGTTTTTTTGCGGCGGCTTGCTTGGCTGATTTTGGTGCTGACTCGGTTTTTGGCTTTGCTGATGCGCTTGCCTTGGCCGTAGATCCTGACTTTGCCGGCGCGGCTGGTTTATCAGACGCCTTGTCATAGGCGCGCTCAATGGGCGGCTTTTCCGCTGACGCTTTTGCTGCTGTCTTGTCGTCCGTTGGGGGTTTGCCTGCTTCGCCGCCCGACTTTGCTCCCGGCTTGTCCCCCTGTTTGTCCTGATGGGTGTCTTCCGCCACGCGCCGCGCCTTTACATCAATCTCAGTCCGCTCTCTGCTCTAGCATTATGTCACGGCCATGGCTGCGACAAGAGAGGACGTGGTTTTTTCCCCTGCAATCCGCAGCGTGTGAAAGTTGAGGGGTTCGACAGCCTTGGCAACGGCAGGACTTATCGCCAGCGCCGTGCCAGGTGGGCCAGCGGCCCACAGCCCGGCAGCCTGGATTTGCTCAGCAAATAAAGTCGCCGTTCTGGCCGACATAAAAAAGGTGAAATCCCAATCAGATTGCCCGACCAGAGCTTGGGTCGCCGCATCCCAAGCTGGGCGAACGCGGGCACCATAGACCGGGACAGGGAGAATCTCAGCGCCGCTTTGCTGGGCCAAGTCATCGGGGTCGTGGGAGAGCTCGGTGCCGCAGGGATATAGCCACGGCCCCAGCTTTGGCCTTTCGCGCAACGCGGCCAAAAGCGCACCAATCTCGCCGCCAAAATGCTGGACATCGCGCCAGCCCGCTGCCCCGAGCGCCTCGGCCGTAGCAGGGCCAACAGCCAGGGCTGGCAGCGGCTGGAGATGCGGCAGCAGCGGCTCTGGAACGAAAGGGACGGCAGCAGCGCTGGTGAACAGCGTGCCTTGAGGGCTCTGCGATGGCACATCCGTAGCCTCCAAACCTACAATCTCCGTCACCGGCACATTGTGAACCTCGTGGCCAAGTGCCTCTAGCCGCGCTATCAGCTGCGCGGCCCGCAGCGCTGGCCGGGTGAGGAGCACTTTTGCCATCTCTATGCCACTGCCCGGCAGCGAAATCGTCCAGGCGCTTGCGCCCTGGAGTGCCGATTGTTAGAGGCCATCATGGTCTACGCCCCTACCGCGCCCAGCCCCTTGCCGGCAAGCCTCCATGTTTGAGGGATAGGGCATGACGGCCGTGTTTTTAGGCATTGAGACAAGCTGCGATGAAACGGCGGCCAGCATTGTGGGCGCTGACAAAAGCGTGCGCAGCCATGTGCTAGCCAGTCAGGTCGATTTGCATCAGGTCTATGCGGGCGTCGTGCCGGAGATTGCCGCCCGCGCACATGTCGACACGGTCTCTGTGCTGGTGGAGCAAGCGCTGGCTGAAGCTGGCATGACCACGAAAGACTTGGATGGGATTGCTGTAACGGCAGGACCGGGGCTGATAGGCGGCGTGATGGTTGGGCTGCTGACGGCCAAGGCCATCGCCCATGTCAGCGCCCTGCCCTATTACGCCATCAATCATCTTGAAGGGCATGCGCTCTCGCCGCGCTTGGTGGAGGATTGTCCGTTTCCCTACCTGCTCCTGCTGATTTCTGGCGGCCATTGCCAAATTTTGCGGGTCGATGGACCAGGGCACTATCAACGCTTATCCACTACCATCGACGATGCAGCTGGCGAAGCCTTTGATAAACTCGCCAAGCTGCTTGGCCTTGGCTATCCGGGCGGTCCGGCTGTGGAGCGCTTGGCAAAGACAGGCGATGCGCAGCGGTTCGACTTGCCCCGCCCGCTCAAGCGCAAAGGCGAGATGAATTTCTCGTTCTCAGGCCTCAAAACCGCTGCGCTTTTGAGTGCGCAAGACTTGGCTGTGGACGGTGTGGTCGCTGAGCAGGACGCCGCCGATTTATGCGCCAGTTTCCAAGCGGCCATCACCGACAGCTTGATTGACCGGCTCGAAAAAGCAGCCGCCATGATGCCCGAGGTGAAAACCTGCGTCACCGCTGGCGGGGTGGCGGCCAACGACGTTATTCGCAGCACCTTGGAAGACATGGCCGCGCGCCACGCCATGACTTTTAAAGCACCGCCCCTCTGGCTTTGCACGGACAACGCCGCCATGATTGCCTGGGCAGGGCTGGAATATTACGCGCAAGGGCGGCCTGGCGATGCGCTAGATTTCAAAGCCAAGGCCCGCTGGCCGCTAGACCCTGGGGCAGCGCCTGCACCAGGCGCTGGGGTAAAGGCATGAGTTGATGAGGAGGAACGGGGTTTGACAGAGCAGACGGCAGCCGTCATTGGCGCAGGGGCGTGGGGTACAGCGCTGGCAGCGATGCTGGCGCGCGGCGGATGGCGCGTCACACTGTGGGCGCGCGAGGCAGAGGTGCAGGCCGCCATCAACGACCAGCATGAAAACACCGTCTTTTTAAGCGGCATTGCCTTGCCGGAGACGCTATCAGCCACGGGGGACATGGCCGCTTGCCTATCAGGCGCCGAGGTGGTCCTGATGGTCGCCCCAGCGCAGCACACCCGCACGATTTGCAAAGACATGCGGCCCCATTTGGCGCCGCAGACCCAGCTCTTCCTCTGCTCTAAAGGCGTGGAGCGCGGCACAGCTGCCTTCATGACCGATGTGATTGCCGAGGAGCTACCGCTGGGCGCGCCGGGCGTCTTGTCAGGCCCCACCTTTGCCCACGAAGTGGCCCGCGGCCTGCCGGGTGCGGTAACCTTGGCCTGCCGGACGCTGGAAGCCGCAGAAAGCTGGTGCGACCGCATCGGCCAACCGCATTTCAGGCCCTATGCTAGCGACGACCTGATTGGCGCTGAAGTCGGCGGCGCCATCAAAAACATCCTCGCCATCGCCTGCGGCATCGTGGATGGGCGCGGTTTGGGCGAGAATGCCCGCGCCGCCGTCATTACCCGCGGCATGGCGGAAATGCTTCGCTTTGGCGAAGCCCATGGCGCGCAGCCGGAAACACTGATGGGCCTATGCGGGCTTGGCGACTTAATCCTCACTTGCTCCTCGCGCCAATCTCGCAACATGTCCTTAGGTGTCGCGCTCGGCGAAGGCCAAAGCGCCCAAAGCGTGATGGCGGCGCGAAAAACCGTCGCAGAGGGCGCACTAAGCGCATCGGTTGTAGCCGGCTGGGCCAGAGACAAGGGCGTCTCCATGCCAATCGTGAATGCAGTGGACAGGGTGGTCAATGCCGGGTTAAGCGTGGAGGAGGCGATTGAAAACTTGCTCAGTCGGCCGTTCAAGATAGAGGCGGTATAGCTATGCTGTTTGTGGCGATTTGCGTCGACAAGCCCAATCATTTGGAGCTGCGCAATCACACGCGGGACGCGCATATTCGCTATATGACAGGGCTCGGCGACGTCTTAAAGTTTGCGGGGCGTATCATGTCTGGCCCCGATGACACGCCATCGGGCTCCATCTTGTTCCTCGAAGCGGAAAGCCGCGCCCACGCTAGCGCGCTATTGGACGAAGACCCCTATCGGCAAGCAGGTTTGTTTGAGCACACCGCCATTGAACCCTTTTCCGCCAGCCTCGGCGCTTGGCTTGAAGGACAAAGCATAGCTTGACGTTGCGGCTGGCGTTGGTAGCGTGCGCCTTGCCTACTTTTCCGCCCAACATTGAGGTGTTCCCCATGAAACCCCGCTTTCTTATCGCGGCCGCTAGCGCCGCCCTCTTCAGCCTTTCAACAGGTGCCGCATATGCCGATGGGCATGCAGGCGGCGACGCCGCAGCCATGATTGATAAGGCTGTGAATGATAACCCGTATCGCAGCGATGCCAATAAGGCGCGCGATGAATACCGCCACCCCGCCGAAACGCTCAAGTTCTTTGGCATTAAGCCGGACATGACTGTGGTTGAAGTCGGCCCCGGCGGCGGCTGGTACACAGAAATCCTAGCCCCACTCGTGGCCGAAGACGGTAAATACGTTGCCCTGTCCAGCGCGCCGGACCCAAGCAGCGGCGCGCGCTATGAGCGTTCGATGAAATGGCGCGATAGCTATATCGACGATAGCGGCAAATTCGGTGACAACGCCGTCGCCCGATTCTCCGGCCAAGCGGTGCCCTTTGCGGCGCCCAATTCCGTAGATGCTGTGCTCATCTTCCGCGGCATGCATGGGCTTATCAAATATGGTGACCCAGATGGGCTGCTCGCGGAGCTGAAAGCGGCCATGAAGCCCGGCGGCGTGCTTGGCATCGTGCAGCACCGCGCGCCCAAAGATGCAAGCTTCTACCCTGACCTGACCATGCGCGGCTATGTGCCGGAGACCTATGTGATTGCCCTGGCTGAACAAGCCGGCTTCAAACTGGTCGAGCAGAGCGAAATCAACGCCAATCCAAAGGACCCAGCCAATTGGGAAGCAGGCGTATGGACCTTGCCGCCCACGCTGACGACCAAGAAAAACGAAAAGAAATATAAGAAAATCGGCGAATCCGACCGGATGACCTTGAAGTTCATCAAGCCGGAAGCATCAGAGGCGCGGTAAAACCGCTAAACACCCGTCGTCCTCCGGCTCGGCCGGAGGACCCATTCTTCAGCCCAGAGCTTGGTGTCCACCACGGATGACCCTACCGGCGGGGACGCCAGGCCATCTTCATATAGACATCGCCCGCTTTCAATTCATCGAGCATTTGATGGAGACGCTTTGCTTTGGTCTCTTCGCGCTTGGCGCGGCCAATCCAGCCGAGATAGTCGTTGCGTTGATACCAGGGGCGGTGTTCGTAGCGCTCCATCAAGCCATGGGCTTCAAGGGCTGCGCGCACAAAGACCGGCATAGGGTTCTCAGGCCGCTTCATTGTCTTCCCAAACCATGGGGATGGAGCCTATCACACGCTGCCATTGTGCGCTGAGGCAAACATCTACACGCTAGCCTCTTTCGTAGAAGCGCTCAGGGTCACCGACGTCCAGGCCGATGAGGTCACCACCTAGAACGGCCACGCTAACGCCGCCATTGGCTGCTACTTACATGATATAGTCAGCTCTGTCGTTGCAGCCGAGGACAGCTTCATCATGTGTGACGGCGCAAGCGATGTCATCTGGCGTCGCCGCTTTCCTATTCTCCTTCGGGGCCTCCACGCAATGAGCAAGACGCAGACGATAGCGCGCACCATTTTCAATGTCAGCCGCAGCGCGACGGCGGCCCCCTTCAGGTTAACAGCAGTTTCGCCTGCTATACCCTGTCCTACAGAGGCAAGTCTCTGTAGTATGGAGAGAAATTAGTAAGCAGCATAGCGCTGCCTCTTTATAACACAGGTGTGACTTTTGTGACTTTTGGCCCTGATTTTCCAGCATTCGAGGTCCGATCAAAGCATGCAGAGCAGAGACAAAGCGACGGATTGACGCGAACAAAGTCCAACGTGACGTTGCCTGCGAATATCTGCATATAAAGACGCAGCCCGAGACCATGACCATGGCCCGCCCCGATACCCTGCAAAGAGACGACGCACACAGCTGCTCTGCTACCGGACCGACGGTCTATTTCGATGGCTCTTGCCCGCTATGCACAGTCGAAATCAAACACTATGCGTCGCGGGAGAATGGCGAGAGCTTAGACTTCGTGGATGTGTCCGCGGACACAAGCACTTTGGGCCCAGGTCTGGAGGCGGATGCGGCCATGCGCCGGTTTCATGTGCGCTTACCCGATGGCTCGCTCCTCTCCGGCGCACGGGCCTTCATCGCCATTTGGGAGACGCTGCCGGGCTGGCGCTGGCTTGCTAGAGTTGCCCAAGTCCCTGGCGTCCCAACGCTGCTTGAAGGGGCCTATCGGGTGTTCCTGCCTATCCGGCCCATCCTGTCGCGAATAGCCCAGCTGCTTGGCGCGCAGGCGGCCAACCCAAAGCGGGATACACGCTAGTGCTGCGCGATGATCCCCATATCCCCAGGCTGATTGCTCTGCTACGCGGCGTTCTTTCGCCGCCGCCTGGGCGCGCGCGGATTGTAGCAGCCTTGTTTCTGGGCGCCTTGGTCCACACGCTGTTTGCAGCCGCCGTTTTGGCGATGATTGTGGCCATGTATTTTGGGATGAGCCGCAGCTTTGGTGCGGTGCCCTGGCCCTATGCTGGCGTAGTTAATGCAGCGCTGCTGCTGCAATTTCCGCTTGGTCATTCGCTGCTGCTGGGCCGGCGCGGTGGGCGTTTGCTCTCTGCGCTCATGCCGGGTCCCCATGGCGGCACGCTCAGCACCACGACCTATGCGCTGATTGCGTCAGTGCAGCTCCTTGCGCTGTTTGCGTTTTGGACGCCAAGCGGCGTTATCTGGTGGCAGGCGGAGGGCGCTGCGTTTACGGCTGTCATTGTCGCCTATGCCGCTGCGGGGCGGCTCCTTATCAAAGCCACCTATGATGCTGGCAGTGAAGTGCAATCCGGCGCGCTTGGGAGGCTTTCTATGTTGCAGAACATCAAACCGCGTTTTCCGGATATGCCATCAACGGGCCTGTTCCGGCTTATTCGCCAACCCATTTATGTGGCCTTCGCGCTGACGCTCTGGACCGTTCCTCTGTGGACGCCAGACCAACTGGCGGTTGCTGTGACACTGACATTCTATTGTTTGGCCGCGCCTTTGCGCAAGGAGCGGCGCCTTGAAGCGCGCTATGGCGAGCGGTTTAAGGCCTATCAGCGCGCCGTGCCTTACGCTGTGCCGACCCTCGCCAAGAGAAGACATCAAGATGCTTGAAACCGCCCTTCTGACCACAGCGCTCATGTTTGGTGGCACCGTACTCTATGCTTTTGGCTTCGCCGCCTTTGTGTTTAATGCTTTGCCGGCGGAGACAGCGGGGCCGCTCATCCGCCGGGCCTTCCCGCACTTTTACTTGTTTGTACTTGGCACATCCGCGCTGGCGGCCATGATAACCTACCCGATTGACCGTGTGTCTAGCCTGGCGCTGGCACTTATCGCCGCCACGACACTTGTGGCGCGGCAGGTCATTATGCCAGCGGTCAATCGGGCAACAGACGCTGGCGCGAAGACTCGGTTTAAGGCGCTGCACAGTCTCTCAGTGGTGATTACGTTGGGGCATATTGCAGCTGCCGCCTGGGCCATTATCAGGCTAGCAGGGCTGTGACGCAGACCCATCAACCCGTGGATGCAGACGCCGTCCGCAGTGCCAAAACCCTGCTCCGCACGGCCCGGCATGGCGCGCTCGCGGCGCTGGCGCCGGAGACAGGCGCGCCGCTGGTCAGCCGTGTGTCCTTGGCAACCTTACCAGATGGGGCGCCGGTATTTCTGATTTCGCAATTGGCGCCGCATTTTGCTGCATTGCAAGCAGATGCGCGCTGCTCCCTGCTCCTTGGGTCTCCCGGAAAAGGCGACCCGCTGGCCCACCCACGGCTCGCCATCCAAGGCAAGGCCATCGCACTTGAAGGCAAGCAGCGAGACAGCGCCCGAAGCCGCTTCTTGGCGCGGCAGCCTAAGGCCGCACTTTATGCTGATTTCGCTGATTTCGCCTTTTGGGCCTTGCAGCCGGAAACGGCGGATTATTATGGCGGCTATGCCAAGGCGTCTGCCTTATCCGCAGAGCATCTCCTCAAACAGGCAGACCCGGCGCTTGCCGCTATGGAGGCGGGCGCCGTGGGCCATATGAATGAAGACCACCGCGATGCCATCAAGCATTATGCCGAAACGCTGCTCGGGCAAGCGCAAGGCGATTGGCAGCTGGCCAGCTTGGACGCCGAGGGGATGGACTTGGTCCTCGGCGATGACGTTGCACGGCTGTGGTTTGACCCGCCGCTGGGAGCAGCGAAGGAGCTCAGACCGCGCTTGGTTCAACTGGCGAAGCGGGGATGAGTTACTCCCGGAACATCCGTGCAAAGGAATCGGCCAGCGGCTTGGTCAGATATGAAATCACCGTCCGCGAGCCCGTGATGATGAACCCATCCACAGGCACGCCAAGCACGGGGTCGAAAATCTTTCTCGCTGAAGCGCCGCTCAGTTCGGACTGCACTTTCATCAACTCCGACAACGTCTCGTCTTGGATAGCGTCTTTAAGACCAAGGATTTCAAGCTTGGTCTCGCCGATTTTCACCGGCGTCGCAGCGATGATGCCTTCCGGAGATGGGTCCATTTCAAACCGTGAGATATTATCTTTTGGCGTACCGGAAAACAATTTCACTTGTTGCGGCAGATAGCCAATTTGCGGGCCAAGCGCGAAGGGTATATCGAAAATCGCTCCGAGCGCAGAGGGCGCGAAAAAGCGGCACACCGTTCTTAGATCTTGGATGTTCTTCTCCTCATCGCAGCCGGGATCTGAGAGTTTACCAGACAGCATCTGCTCAAGAATTGGATGAGCGAGCTCATCCTCAACCCACGACCCTGCGCGGGTAAATAGCATCTGCCGGATCCAATCCCGACCCGCTAACCCGGCATAGAGAACTGTGATCAACAACGTCAGACCAAGGAGCGTCGGCATTGAACCGCTCGCCAAGACGCGGTCATAGATCTGCAGCATGGAAAGCGGGCCGGTGAGCATGAGTAGATTGACGGACAAAGAGAAAACGCCGAGCGCTAAGAGCGCGGTGCGACATTGCCGCAAGGCTTCGCCAAGCGATTTGGCGGGTTTTTCAGGAAGAGCAAACACTGGCTATATCACCGCGCTAAGCTTAAGCGGATGGACGGCTGGCAGGGTTGGCCGATGTATTTTCGGCAGTCATTCGAGCCACAAGAAGGACCAAAGGTATGATACAGCCCCGCTGCATAAGTTTAGTGGAGAGCCGTTCTGCAGGGCGCAGTATAGTCCATTTGTGCTAGCGTCTTTCGAGAGCAAAATACAAATCGGCCCAACTAGTTATCCCAGAAGGGCCTAATTTTCGTCTCAGCGATTAGAAAGCAAAACGCAGCCCTGCTTCGATGATTGATGCCGTGTTTTCGATATCAAAATCGGCTGAGAACAAGTCAGCTTCTACACTCACATCTGACGTCCCGCGGAACCGGTAGCCTAGAAACAGGCCAGTCGAAGCGGAAACATCATAGGTTGCGCCCGCCATGACCTGATAGGCAAATGCGGTTGCATTGTCTTGAATGATCGGCGTGGCTGACGGGGAATAATCAACGTCTACAAAGCCAATGCCAATCCCTGCACCAAGATAGGGGGTGAAATCGCTGCTATTTCGGAAATCGTAGTAGGCATTTGCCATGACGAAAACCGTTGATACATCTCCCTGGCCGTCCGCAACCAATTGAGAGACTGTTGGACCGAGATTATCAGCGCCAGTAACCAAAACACCGGCATCTTCCGCACTCAGATCAATGCCACCTGCACTCACACCTGTGTGCGTGTCGACATCGTTAGACTGATACGCGACCTCCAACTCGCCGCGAATAGGGCCGAAGTATTTGCCGAACGCGCCGCTGATGGCAAAACCGGTATCAAACTCAGTTTCCCAGCCGACATCAGTGCCATCCGGCAATACCGTCCCAGCGGGAATGGTAGTGCCAGCCCCCGTGGTGAAGTCGCCGACGAACTGGCCGTCATTTGAGGAATTGCCAAGCAGAGAAACGCCGGCTGACAAAGAGGCGTAGTAGTCGGAAGTCTTATCTTGTTGCGCATTGGCATTGGGGACCATGCTGATGGCAAGGGCGACGCCGAAGATGACCAACTCAAGGACTCGTCTCATAATTTTCTCCTTATGCAGACGGGGGGCTTAGCGAAAGCGTGTCGGCATCAGACGCCCGCTGCACAGAAGGCGTTGCAGCAAGCAGATGATGCTCGCTGGTACAACGCTGTGCTCTCGGATTTTATTCCTGAGCTGAAATTTTTCGCAGGATTTGCAAGAGTCTAGTTTATGAGGTCACCCTTGACGGGCGCAGCCGCCGACTTTGCAAAAATAGCCCCGGCTCCAAAAAGCGGGTCTTTCCCAGGCGGGCCTAAATCCATGGCCGTTTCGTCAATATAGGCCAAAGCGGCATCGGCTGCATTGGACATCGGCTCCGTGAATTCCTGGCTGAGGATCGCAGCGACGACTGGCGCGGCAAAGGATGTACCAGAGACAGGATCTTGCCCCTCTTTAACTGAGGTTTCCGCTGGAAAGGCGACACCAACGCCAATCGCAGCAACATCCACCCCAGGCCCAGCATTGGCATTGCGATAGATCTCCAAGCCGCTATCGACAGCCGTTACGCCGATGACCCTCGGATACGCGGCCGGAAAGGCCGGACCTTTGTTTGGACCGTCATTGCCGACAGCAGCAACCACGATGTGTCCACGTTTAAGCAGGGCTTTAATGGCGCGTTCAAGCAACAGGTTATCAGGGCCGGTCAGACTGAGATTGATGACCGACAGGTCTTCGCCGGCCATCCAGTCTAGCGCGCGAATGATGCCCTCGGCGTCGGCGAAACCGGTTTCATTGGAAAAGACGTCTGCCACCACCAAATCCCGTGCGCCGGAGCGTATCGCTTGTATCGCGACCGTGGTCCCATGTCGGCGCGGCAACAAGGCTTCGCCAGGGCCAAATTTGCGCTGCTTTACGCGCACATTTTGGGATTCGCTGAGCAGTTGTTCATCAATAGCGGTATCAATGAGGCCGATGCGCGCCGCCCCTTGCGGAAAACCAGGTGCAAGGCGCGGCATTGCTGCGCTAGCCGCCCTCGCATTTACCTCCGCCCCTTCGCTGGCATTAAACAACGCATTTGGAACATAGCGAACATCTGGGTCAGCACGGCGCAACTTTTTTAACGCGCTTCTGACCGATCTTTTGATCGGTAGGGCAATCACATCGACACTCATATCCAAGCGATCGAGGCGCTCACTGCGGGAAATAGACAGGCCTAGGTCAGCAATGATCGCGCGCGATTCTAGCGTGAGATCCAGGCCGACGATTTCGCCGCTGCGCACATAAAAATCACCTTGGCGGCTCGATAAGCGTTCAACGCCAGGCATCATAGCCATCCTGCTCTGCCCGCCGTATCCGCCGGCTGTCGTGGCGCGCATCATTGCCGCTTGACGATGGTGCATCGCCATATTGTGCGCTGCGTTATGGAGTTGCTGGGCGCGGTCAGTTGACACGCTGCGCATATGCGCTTCCATCTGCGCGGAGGCTGTTTGCATCAGGCCAGTGAAACAGAGCGCAGCGCTCACCACTGAAGCAAGTTGAGACTTGGTCGGAATTGGGCGTACCATCAATATCTTTTCCAAATTAACATTCAAAAAAGTGCAGGCGTATATGCCTCTGTGCGGAATAATATTGGCTTTGCCTGCGTTGTCTACTCAAACGATATGAGCACATTCTTTGCAAGACTGGACAGCTGACATATTGGACTGCATCCCGCGGCTGCGTCGTTTTGCCTACACTTTGACTGGCGATACGAGCGATGCAGACGATTTGGTTCAAATCTGTCTTGAGAAAGCGCTCCGCAAGTCGAGCCAGTACACCGATGGCGGTGATATAGGGATTTGGTTATTTAAGATCATGCGTAACGCTTTCATTGATGAAAAACGGGCAGACGGCCGCAAACCAAATTTCGTGGAACTCGACCATCCAACGAGCATGGCGCAGCCTGATGCCGCGCCAGCGCCTGATACGATGTTCGCCCATGGTGAAGTCATGGCTGCGATCACAGCCTTGCCAGAGGACCAGCGAATGGTTGTCGCTTTGATCTTGGTCAATGGGCACAGCTACAAGGAAGCGGCGCAAATCTTGGATGTGCCGCTTGGCACCGTTATGAGCCGCTTGGCCCGGGCAAGGCGTCGGGTAGAAGACAAGCTCGCCGCAGAAAGGCGCATCGCATGACGATTATGGATGATCTCATTGAGCGTTACTTGGCGGGGTCGCTGGAAGGCGACGCGCTGAAGGATTTTGAAAAACGCCGGGAAGAGGACCCAGTGCTAGAAGAACGGCTGTTAAGGTGCCGCGAAATGGAATCGGTCATTCGCAATGCAGCGCAGGAGATTGATGCCGTGCCTTTATCGGCAGACCTGCAGGCCTTGGTCCAAAAGGTTGAGCGCGGCAAACACATAGCCGTTACGGCACCCGTCCGATCCGGCGGCGCAAAAGTCAGCAACTGGCTCGCAGGCCTACTACCGCCGCCTGTATGGGCGACAGGTGCAGCGCTTGCGGCAAGCGCGCTGGCATTTGTTCTCTTCGGTCTGCCAAGTAAGGCACCTCTTAAGAACGAAGCAATCGTGCTGGCTGGTGCGAACGTGTCCGCTCTGGCGGATTACTTACCATCTGGCGCGGTGGAAGACGGTGTGACATTTACCGGCAGTTTTCAACGGGACGGGGAGACAATCATATGCCGTGTGTTTCAGATAAAGGCAGCTGACACTCCAAGCGGGCTGGTGTGCGCTGACGGCGCTGACTGGACCCTGGTGGCGTTCACAGAACGGCCAAAGCAAGCCTATAGCCCAGCGGGAACACGGAGTGATCTAATCGAAGCGCATCTAGTCGGCATGGCGCGGCTATCGCCAACCGATGAAGCCGTGTTTTTAGCCAAGCGCTAAAAATCCCGGGTCAGTCGGAAGCCGCCACCCACATCGGGCGCGGTATCTGAAAACCCTGTCAGGACGTACCCAAGCAGCGAAAACTGGTCTGTGATGCGGGCGGAAAAATAGACGCTTGCCTCCATCACATCGGGCAAATCTTCAATCACCGCTTGGCGCCATTCTCCCACGGCGCCAAGCCCAAGCCCATCGTTGATCTCATGATAGACACCAAGGCTAGTGCGAGCCCGGTTTTGAACGTCAAAGCGATCGGTCTTGCCGCTGACTGTATAGCTTGCGCCAAGGCTAACGCTGGTGTCGCCAAAGCGCTTCACCAAATCGCCGCCGAATTCAACGTCAACTTGACCCGTGCTGAGCAGCTTATCAGGATCACCGGTAGGAACCTTGATAGACATCGAAAGGTCTAGGAGTGTCCCATCAAACGGCAAGAAGAAAAACCGCGACGCAGACACACGCAAATCGCCGATGCCATCGACATTGCCATCATCGGTGAAGGCAGCGATGAAATCGTCGCGGGTATCAAAATCAGTGCCTAGGTCTTCAGCGGAAATCGGGCCAAGAAAGGTGGATGGCCCATCGACCTGTACATAAGGCAGGCTGGCGCGCACTTGCCATTTTGAAAAAGAGGCTGTGACGTCGGCCGTTGCGATGAAAATCTGCGTGCTTTGGTCTGCCCCGAATTTGCCTGAGCTGAGTTCAGAACCAAGCGTGGCAGACCAGTCTGCGGCGCGTCCAGCGGATGGCGATGCAAGCGCAATTAAAAAAGCAAACAAGCCTGCGTGCTTCATGTTTTCGGTTTGCCTGTCCATCGCCTCGTGGTGCCACGCATGTCCTCTAACATGCTAAGTCACCGGCATAACGAGGCAAGAGCGTCATGATAGCTTCATACTGAAAAGAAAGTGGGCCTCAGCATATGTGCGCTTTTGACCCTGGCCTTTGCTCTAAATGAGCTACACTCTCCTCTCATCCGGCAAAAGACCATGTGGCTCTCCAATGCTTCTCAATGTTGCCAATGTTTCCAAAAGCTATGCCCGCCAACCCAATGGGGGCGTTGGCGCACGGTCTGATCAAGACCTGGTTTTGAATGCCGTCAATATATCCATGGATCGCCGCCAGACGGTCGCTCTGACTGGGGAGTCTGGATCAGGCAAAAGCACCTTGCTCCATCTGATCGCCGGGCTCGATGTTCCGGACCAGGGCACAATCATGCTTAATGGTGTGCGGATCAACGCCGCAAGCGATGCCGCGCGGGCCGCCATCCGCCAGCGCGGCATTGGCATCGTGTTCCAGCAATTCAACTTGGTGCCATCGCTGACTGTCCTTGCAAATATCCGGCTCCAAGCCCGGTTGGCAGGCCGTGAAGACAAGGCGCAAATCGACGCCATTGTGGAAGCCCTTTCGCTCCAATCGCAGCTTAGTAAATATCCTGAAGCCTTGTCAGGCGGTCAGCAGCAGCGGGTTGCCATCGCCCGCGCTTTAGCTGTCCGGCCCAAACTTCTGCTCGCTGATGAACCCACGGGCAATTTGGACGAGACGACGTCCGATGCAGTCTTGGAACAGCTGTTAGCTTTGGTGGATGCGACGGACTGCGCGTTGCTGATGGTGACGCATTCAAATCATCTTGCAAGCCGCTTGCAGCGTCATCTGCGCCTCAGCCAAGGCCAGCTCCAGGACATGCAGCTGGGTACCTGCGCATGACTGCGACAACCCTAGGCCTTTCCGTTCTGCTCTCATATTGGCGGCGTTGGCCGCTGCAGTTTTTCACGCTTTTCTTTGGGCTTGCCTTGTCCACAGCGCTCTGGTGCGCCGTCCAAGCCATCAATTCTGAAGCGCGCAGCAGCTACGACCAAGCCGCGCAGACCGTTGGCCAAGGCATATATCCACAAATCCTGCCGCGCTTTGGTGAAACCATGACGGATGAGCACTTCGTCACATTGAGGCGGTCGGGATGGTTGGTCAGCCCCATTTTGGAAGGGTCGCTGCAAATTGATGGCCAGCGCATCTGGGTGATCGGTATTGAGCCTTTAACATCACCCGCCGGAATTGGATCAGTCGGGCTCGATCTCAGCAAGCGGTCGCAAGACGACTTCGCTGACTTCTTGCGGCAAAAGACCGTTTTTGCATCCAGCGCAACCGCTCGTATTTTGGAGACAGCGCCTGGCGTTTTGAACGATATCCGCATCCTACAGGATGCCAGTGCGCCTGCCTCAACGCTCATCGCTGATATTGGCTTAGCGCAGCGTTTGCTGGGTCAAGACGGCGAGATTAGTCGTCTCGTGGTTGCCCCAGAGCAAACACAAACAAGGCCAGAGCTGGAAGCGATCGCACCCGACTTAAAGCTGGAGCCGCCCGATATCTTTGTCGATGCTGGCAGGTTGACCGATAGCTTTCACTTAAACCTCACTGCTTTCGGCCTCCTCAGTTTTGCCGTCGGCCTTTTTATTGTGCAGGGCGCTATCCGCTTGGCTTTTGAAAACCGTCGGCAGCTCGTGCGAACGCTGCGAACCCTTGGTCTATCGCTCCGCCGGGTGATCCTTGTGCTCGCGCTTGAGCTGTCTGTCATCGCTCTCCTAGCAGGCCTCGCGGGGATCGGGCTTGGCTATGGCGTTGCCGGCGCGCTGATGCCGGATGTGGCTGTGACGTTGGAAGGGCTCTATGGCGCCCAAGTCTCCGGCGGCCTTAGAGTGCGCCCTGGTTGGGCCCTATCGGGCCTTGCCATGAGCCTGGCTGGGGCCACGTTGGCGGCAACGGCAAGCCTCGTTCAAACCGCGCGGCTCCCACTTATTGCCAGTGCCCACCTACAAGCTTTGAAGAGCGCTAGCCACGGCCAGCGCCGCATCATGCTGGGCAGTGCCTTGGCCCTCCTTAGCGTTACGGCAGCGCTTTTGGTTTGGGGCACAGGCCTCGTGAGCGGCTTCATCCTACTTGGCAGCCTTCTCATTGGCGCGGCCTTGCTATTGCCGCCCCTTTTGGAAGCAGCACTCAGCTTCGCGCAGCGCTGGGCTCGGGCTGGCTTTACCGAGTGGTTTATTGCCGACACCCGCTTAGCGCTGAATGGGCTCAATCTAGCACTCATGGCCCTGATGCTGGCCATGGCCACGAACATTGGCGTTTCGACAATGGTGCAAAGCTTCCGGCAAGCCTTCGTCGGCGTCTTGGCCCTTCGCTTGGCTGCAGTCTTTTATTCTTATGCCGTTACTCAGGAACTATCGCCCAAAATGAAAGACGCGCTCTATCCGCGCGGCACCACATTCCTCCCAATTCTCACGCAAGACACACAGTTCGCCGACCGGCCGGCCGTTATCCAGGGCATTCGTGTTGGCCCGACGTATGCCGCAAACTGGGACTTTCTGGAGAGCACTGACACCCCTTGGCAGCAGATTGAAGCCGGAGAGGCTCTGTCCATGAATGAGCAAATGGCGAGGCGCACCGGCTTAGCCCTCGGCGATAGCCTCTCCATCGCGCCCGGCAGGTCGTTGAAGATTGCAGCGGTCCACGGCGACTATGGCAATCCGAAATATCAAGTTATTGTCTCCGAAGCGATCTTCAAAGAGGTGTTCCCAGATATTGAAGCAACGCGGTTTGGGCTTGTAGCGGACGATACCGATGGCACTTATAAAGTGCTGACTGGAGCATTGGGCCTTTCGCCTTCCCAGATCGTTGACCAGCGCTCCATCAAAGCGTTCTCCCTTGGCATCTTTGATCGGACATTCATCGTCACAGGCGCCCTCAATGTTTTGACGCTTGGCGTGGCGGGCTTTGCCGTTCTCACCAGTCTTTTAACGGCCGCATCCATGCGGATGGCGCATTTGGCGCCACTCTGGGCGATGGGCATGACCAGACGCACCCTAGCGATGTGCGAACTTGCGCGCGCGTTGGGGGTCACGGTGCTTACAGCCATTTGTGCAATCCCCTTAGGACTGGCGCTGGCATGGGTTTTACTTGCAGTCGTCAACGTCGACGCTTTTGGCTGGCGGCTGCCAATGGATGTCTTTCCATGGAGTTATCTAAAACTCTGTGCCCTAGCGCTGTGCGCAGCGGCGATAGCCGCGCTCTGGCCGGCATGGCGCTTATCGCGCATTCGCCCCGCCCAATTGCTGCAGGTGTTTGCCAGTGCGCGATAAAACACATCAACGCCGCCCCAAGGGCTTTAACGCGGCCTTATTGTGTTTTGCTGCGTGCATCATGGTTGCGAGCTTCAGTAAGGCAATGCCAGCGCACGCACAGGCTTTTGCCGGCATGGGCGCACCGAGCGACGGCTACACCATGCCACAGCCATACCCAAATTTTACATTCCCACAAGACCTCGGCCCGCATCCGGATTTTCGGATCGAATGTT
>CAKZYD010000060.1 GCA_937884085.1 uncultured Sphingomonadales bacterium
ATTCCACATGGCCGCCGGGCGAGGAGATAAAGATGGTAATCGGGTCATCGCTCACATGCGCCATGGCCAGCAAGCGGCTCACCACATCGCGGGCCACATCATCATCAATGCCGCCTGTGATAAGGATTTTGCGGGCCTCAAACAGATGTTTGGCAACAGCGGGGCTGGCGGACTTGTCTTTTTCGTCGGGCTTTTCGCTCATGCGGGGTAATCTCTCTTTTTCGCGTCGTGACCAAGCACATAACCACCCGCAGGCCGTTTAAAAAGACCTAAGGCGCGTGGGAAAGCGAAAATGAGGGTTTATGCCGCGTCTTCTTCCGCAATCCGGCCTTCAATCGCGCGCAGATAGGTGTCGAGCAGATATTCCTGCTCTTCACGGTCGTTGGCATCCATCTTCCGCAATTTGATGACCTGGCGCATGACCTTAGAATCAAAACCAGCAGATTTGGCCTCGGCATAGACGTCTCGGATGTCGTCAGCAATTTCCTTTTTGCGTTCTTCGAGATTTTCGATGCGCTCGATGAACGACCGCAGGACTTGTCCAGAAATTCCGCCGACGTTGGAGGCCATGATGTTTTCCTATGATTTTTAAGCGACCCTACAGATGTAGAAAGACTGAACCGGTCTGTAAATCAGCCCAAGCATTCTTTCTTGTGGAGAGCGTCGGGATAGGTCTGGGGAAAAGCATCAGGCTTTGTTTTTGGCGACCGATGCATTCATGGCGTCGATCTGCGCTTGCGTCGCCTCGGTCTGAAACTGGTCCTTATAGTCGCCGTAGGGCATGCCATAGACATGTTCGCGCGCGGCGGCTTTGTCGATGTCGACGCCCTCTTGTGCCAGCGCGTCCTTATACCAATCAGACAAGCAGTTTCGGCAAAAGCCGCTCAGGCCCATCAAGTCAATATTCTGGACATCCGTGCGATGCTGAAAGTGTTTTAAGAGGCGCCGGAAGGCGGCCGCTTCAGCGGCTTGTTGAACGGAGGCATCCATCCCAATCTATCCTTTAACTATCGGCATTGCCGCGCTTGCACCGCGCCATAGGCCTGTTACAACTTCGCGTTAAGTCTCCCGCATTATCCTGCACGCCGTCAAGAAGACTGGGGCCCTCCATGGACACGAAATTCAAGCCGCGCCGCCGACGTATCCGCATTGTTACGACGCTTGGACCGGCATCGTCCTCTCCCGACATGATTGAAAGCCTGTTTGTGACTGGCGCTGACGTGTTCCGCCTGAATATGCGCCACGGGGATCTAGAGAAGAAGGCGCAGATGGTGGCCAACATCCGCGCACTGGAAGAGAAATATGGTCGGCCGACCACCATTCTGGCCGACCTGCAAGGCCCAAAGCTGCGGATTGGCACTTTCGAGGACGGGCCGGTACGCCTCGGCTTCCACCAGACATTCACCCTGCGCCTCGATGAGGTTACAGGGACGGAAGATGCAGTCACTCTGCCCCATCCTCAGACTTTCGCGGCGGCCAATCCCCGGATGCGCCTCCCGCTGGACGATGCGCGCATTCAGCTGGAAGTCGAGGAGGTCGCTGAACGGGCGCTGGCGTGCAAAGTCATCCTTGGCGGCAAACTGTCTGACCGCAAGGGCGTCAACGTGCCCGATGTGGTCTTACCGCTGGCCGCGATGACCGAGAAAGACAGAAAAGACCTGGAGTTTGCACTCGACCAAGGCGTGGATTGGATTGCGCTGTCTTTTGTCCAGCGGCCCAAAGACGTTGCCGACGTAAAAACCATCGTCAATGGCCGTGCTGGCGTCCTCGCAAAAATCGAAAAACCGGCCGCTATGGAAGCGCTTGACGAGATTGTTGAACAATCAGACGCCGTGATGGTCGCGCGGGGTGATTTGGGGGTCGAACTGCCGCTCCAAGAAGTCCCGCCGGCGCAGAAAAGAATCATTAGCGCCGCCCGCACGGCCGGGAAGATGGTGGTGGTGGCCACACAAATGCTGGAAAGCATGGTCGATGCCCCAGCGCCTACGCGGGCAGAAGTCGGTGACGTGGCAAACGCCGTGTTTGAAGGCGCCGATGCAGTCATGCTGTCCGCCGAATCAGCGGTCGGCAATCATCCCGTTGCTGCAGTCCGGATCATGTCGGATATCGCGGAACGCATTGAGCAGGACGATATTTATGCGTCGATGCGTGGTTTTGAAGAGCGCACCTATCAAGCGACCGGAATTGATGCGATTTCCTTGGCTGCGCGGCAGGTCTCTCAGACCGTTTCCGCCGCTGGCATTGTATGCTTCACCTTCTCTGGCTCAACCGCGTTGCGAGCTGCGCGCGAACGGCCATTGGCGCCGATTATAGCCTTAACGCCGCGGCCTGAAATAGCGCGGCGCATTGGCCTCACCTGGGGACTTCACGCGATTACAACGAAGGACGTGTCTAACTTTGAAGAGATGGTTGGCAAGGCCAAGCGCATGGCTCTACGAACAGGCTTGGTAAAAGGCGGAGAGCGCATAGTAGTCACCGCGGGCGTACCTTTTGGAAGCCCTGGCTCCACCAATGTGTTGCATATCGCTTATGTACAGGGCGACGAGTTAGACGGCCATTAAGCCAAGCTGCTCCAAGGCATCGCGTAGTTTGTCTGGCTGGGTAAATTGGTGCGTATGAAGGCCGAAGCGGTCTGCCGCCTCGCAATTCTCATGCCTGTCATCGATAAACAGGGTCGTCTCCGGGTCACAGCCAAAGCGGTCAAGAGAGAGTGCAAAGATGCGCGGGTCGGGCTTTTTCAGGCCCACTTCGCCTGACACGACAATGGACTTGAAGAGTTTTAAGAACTCAAAGCGCTGGTGAAACGCTGGAAACTGGTCGGCGGGAAAGTTGGTCAGCGCATAGAGCGGCATACCCTGTGCGGATAGAGACTTCAGGATATCGACTGTGCCGGAGATTTCACCGCGAATCGTATCGGGCCAGCGCTCCGCATAAAGCTGGATGGCAGCGATATCGTCTGGGTATTGAGACAGCCGCTGGCGCACATTTTCGCCGATAGGGACACCAAGGTCAGCAATGCCATGCCATTCCAGGCTCAGTGCGCCTTTGAGAAGCCGCGCGCAGTTAGCATCGCTATATCCATGGTCTTTTAAAAAGGCCGCGACAGACCAATCGACCAGGACATTGCCCAAGTCGAATATAATGGCAGAAAGCGCCGGCATATCCGGCGACAGGGATTAGCCTTGGCGCGCTTTAAAGCGACGGTTCGTCTTGTTGATCACGTAGGTCCGGCCTTTGCGGCGGATAACGCGGCAATCGCGGTGCCGATTTTTCAGCGACTTAAGCGAGTTACGGATTTTCATGGCGGTCTCTCAAAAAAATAAAGGCCGCTGGAACGGCCGCATCTCAATCGACGCGGGAGATAGCGCAGTGATCCCCGCATGGTCAAGGAAAACTAGTGTCCTAAAGGTCCGGCGGGATTTCAGCGATGTGCTCTTCCATCTCAGCGAAACCGGGCTGCAACGCGGTGGGCACATTGCGGCGACCGATTTCAACAGAAATCTGCGGCGCATTGCCATGCAGATGCGCGACCATGACGATTTTTGCAATGTTGAGGATATGGCTTTCTTCCTCAATCACC
>CAKZYD010000061.1 GCA_937884085.1 uncultured Sphingomonadales bacterium
TCGCGCTGCAGAAGACGAACAAGACGAGCCGCCACCGACCGGTCCAGAAGTGGTTGACAGGGATGCAGTTGAGCCGCTGCTGCTAGGAGTAGAGAACTACTTCCGAATGTCAGAGATCAGCAGCCCAATACCAATCGTTTTGGAACGGGCACGGGGCCTACTTCACCAGGACTTTGCTGAAATCTTGTCCGACCTTATCGTCCGAAAAAAATCTGACTGAATGGGCTACATCGTTGACTCTTTGGTCGATTCTGCGCTCATCTACGGCAAAAGCGAGGGTGTTATGAAGTCACGCGTTACGATTACTTACAAAGACCCAGAGGGAAGCAATAAAGAAATTGAGCTTCCATTCGTGTTGGGCGTAATGTCTGACTTGTCTGGAAACGCGCCAGCCGAGCCCAAAGCGCCACTCGCGAAACGCGAATTTGAAAAGATTGAAGAGGTTGGCGTTACCAAGCTCATGGCCGACGTCAAACCAGGTCTAGCCGTTTCCGTGCCGAACAAGCTAGATGAAGGGTCTGACGGCGAATTGGGTGTGGAGCTTAAATTTCGCTCCATGGATGACTTTTCGCCGCCCCGGATCGCGAAGCAAGTTCCGGCGCTTAACGATCTTCTCGAAATGCGTCAAAACTTACAGACGTTACGGCGACTGATGATTACCAAGCCGGGAGTTCGTGATCAGGTCGCAAAACTCTTAGAAGACCCCGATCTAATGAAAGTCTTGGCAGAACAGGCAGACGCGGAAGCGGCCAACAAAGCTGGCGCCGGTGATACTGGTGAGGAGGAGGCGTAATGTCGTCTGACGAAGCAAAGCTAGCTCAGGAAGCATCGGAAGAACTTGAGGCAACAACAAGCGATGCAGACGCTTTCAAAAAGGCGTTTGAAACTGTCGTAAATCCTAGGACAGACGACGCCCGTGAAGAGGCCTCGAATGCCGTTAGTGCTTTCGTCAAACAAGCGATGGAAAACCAGGCGGTCGTCTCTGACGATCTCATGGACACGATCGCTACCCTGACAAGCGCTATCGACAGCAAGTTAACTGCTCAAGTGAATGAAATCCTCCACAACGAAGAATTCAAGCAGTTGGAATCTGCTTGGACTGGATTAGAACATCTTGTCGTTTCAGCAGACCCGGACTCGACGACCAAGGTTAAAGTGCTGAACGTTTCTAAGGATGAGCTTCGCGAAGAGCTTATGGCTCCCGGCGGGATGGAGCAAAGACCACTTTACAAAAAGATTTACTCTGCAGAATACAACAGCGCCAATGGTAACCCATATGGTGTACTAATCGGCGACTATCAGTTCGATAATTCTGACGGCGACGTTACTGTCCTAACCAAAATTGGTGAAATCGCACAAAGTGCCCACGCACCATTCCTGTCAAGCGCGGCCCCGGGCTTGATGGGGTTTGACGATTTCAGTGAACTCACAGGCGCCGACAAACTCGACTTTCTTATCCCAGACGACAGCCCAGAATATGCAAAATGGTTCGGCCTGCGTGATAACGAAATCTCGCGATACATTGCCCTTACGGCACCAAATGTAATGGCGCGATCTCCATACGGACCAAACTCTTCAAAACAAGTAAAAGAGTTTGATTTCGTAGAAGACGTCGACGGGCACGATAACAAGAAATATGCCTGGATGAATTCCGCTTTTGCTATGGGAGCAAACATTGCAAAGGCTCACAAGGAACATGGCTGGACGACCCGTATTCGTGGTGTTCGCTCGGGCGGAATGGTCAAAGGCCTTCCGATGCATGTGTTCGAAACCGGTGGCGGGCAACGAGACGCAAAATGTCCGATCCAAGTTGCGATGGATAACGATAGAGAGGCTGAATTTTCCAGTCATGGATTAATTGGGTTACAGCATCGAAAAAATACGGACACCGCTGCGTTTATTGGCGCCCAAACGCTCTATAAGCCGAGCAAAGGTAGAACCGATGAAGAAAAAGCGTCTGACAGGCTCTCAGCGCGCCTGCCCTACATCTTTGCCGTTTCGCGGTTTAGTCATTATTTGAAGATGATGATTCACGACATGGTTGGTGAATCCAAAGAACATGAGCAGCTAGAGCGCGAATTAACGAGCTGGATCAAAAAGTACATCCCGGCGAACCCCAGCACAGCTTCCGAAGCGGAAAAGGCCAGGAAACCCTTGGCGGATGCGCGCGTAGAAGTAGTCGAAGACGAGGAAAACCCGGGTTATTACCACTCACGTTTCTACCTGAGACCACATTTTCAGTTAGAGGGAATGACTGTAGGCATGACGCTTGTATCGAAGATGCCAGACCCGAAATAAAGATAGCGACTGACCCGAAACAATTAACGCTTAGGAGTAATCGAAATGTCCTCAGATATGAATTTGAGATTGTCGAACGGAATTGTTGGGGAGTCCCAAGACGGCGTTCATACTGACACAATCGACATCGACAGTTGGAGTATGTCGATGACGCAGAGTGGCACCACGCATCGTGGTCCCGGCGGTGGCGGCGGCAAAGTCAATGTCGGAGATATAACGATCAACAAGAAAGTGGACTTATCATCTCACGACCTTATCGCACGCTGCGCAAGTGGCGAACACATCGACTCGGCCGAACTCATTGTGCGCAAAGCCGGGGGGGCATCGGCGCTTGAATTCTTCAAAATCAATTTGGAACGGGTGATTGTCTCTTCGTACCAAACAGGCGGCACAGCGGATAGTTCGGGATATATTCCTGAGACATTCACGATGAATTTCCGGCGTTTTGAGATCACCTACACCCAGCAAGATGAGGGTGGTATGGCAGGTTCTTCTGGCTCTGCCGGGTGGGATATTGCCGCAAATCAGCCTTGGCCGTAGCGCACTCAAATTATTGTACGACCAGCTAGTTTTTTTGCTGGTCGTACTTTACGTCAAACCCACCGTCACCAAGCCCGAGTATCATAAACGATTGAGTTCTAATGGCATGCGCCAAAAAGGTCCAAATCGCAGATACCAAATTCTCGATGTCTTTCGCGCTGCACATGATTTGCGTCTTCACAAAAACAAAGACGGAGACGCAGACGCAGACGCAATTAGTCGCACAGATATTCTCGAACACCTAAAGGCAGAAGACGCTGAAGAGAGACTCTTGGGAGATCTTGATGTACTTCTTAGAACTGTAAATTATGAAGCTGCTGTCGAGAAAAAAGATGTCAACGGTACGGTTGATTTCGGTCCACGCACGTCAACTTCAATCTTGAATTTTGGCGTCCCTGATATCTCATCACTTACGCAATCAGACACTGCAGTGGACGCATTGAAAGGTCGTATTGAAGCTGCACTTCGGGCTCATGAACCGCGATTGCGAGACGTTGAAGTCATACCTCGTAAAATCAACGAGACTACTGAGGCGCTTGTGGAATTCGAAATTTCAGCACGCCTCGGCCACAATCCATACGACATTCCAGTAGACCTTTTGGCCGAAGTTGACATCGGAATGGGCGTAATTCGCTCAAAGGATCGTCGTTAGCTATGGAAGACGATTTTCTTCAAGCTTATGAAACCGAACTCGAAATGCTTTACGAGCGCGGCGCGGCCTTCGCGAAAAAACATGAAGACCATGCACGTGGTCTCGGAATACTAACACGAGAACACTTCGACCCTGGAATTAAGGGGCTTTTTGAGGGAGCCGCTTTTTTAGCTGCTCGAGTTCAGCTCAAGATCGACGACGAATTCAGTACTTTCACCAACGAATTCCTTAACTCAATTTTTCCAGATGCACTTGCACCC
>CAKZYD010000062.1 GCA_937884085.1 uncultured Sphingomonadales bacterium
GTACTGTCCATTTGCTCCAGGACCTCCGCAGCAAAGGTGATAAAGGCGTCGTTATCGCCGGCAAAGGTGCCGTGGTCATGGTGGGCGCTATCTGTAAAGCAGTTGCGCACCTTATCCCATTGGCAGCGGTCGACGCCTTGGCAGTAGGTGTAAATAACCGCCTTGATGCGCTCGCGGTCGGCTAGGCTTTCGCCGCTGATGCTCATCCTGCCATCCCCGCTATGCGTGTAGCGAGTGCCGGGTCGGTGGGGTCTGTCCAATCTTGTCTGGCGGCCCACTCGTTCAGCGGCGTAAGCGTCACGCCAAAGGTCTCGGCCACCGGATGGGGGTCGACAACCAGCGGGGAGACCTCTTGAGCGTTATACCACCGGTAAAAGGAGGCCATGCGGTCATAAATTGAGGCGGGCTCTACGTCTGGGCTGCCTGTCACCAGAAGGCTCATGGCTGAAGCAAATTGGTCTGGCGTGAGGCTTTCAAAACTGACCGGCTTGCCTGCCACGTCGCTCAATCGCTCAGCCACATCAAACCCCGTCAGCGATTCCGGTCCGCCAATGGCAAAGCGGCCATTGACCTCCGGCTTTTTCAAGGCAGCAACCATGAAAGCCGCCACATCATGGAGGCATATGAAGTTGACCTTCAAGGTTGGCCCGGCCGGATAGGCAAAGACGCCGCGATTGACGATGCCTGGCTTGCACCAGCTGCGGATGATGTTGTCCATGAACACTTTGGGCTCAAAGATGGCGTAGGGCACGCCGCTGCCTGCGATGGCCGCTTCAATGTCCCGGCGACCGTCATGGGCGCTGAGGTCGATGTCTGTATCGTGGACGTAGCAGCTGGTATTGAAGACCACTTTACTAAGGTTAGCCGCCTTTGCTGCAGCCGCGATATTGCGACCGTACAAGGCAGCAAGCTCACGATCGAACACGAAGGGCAGGTGCGCTGTAATGGCGTCCACCTGTTTGGCAGCAGCAATCATGGAGGCTTCATCTTCTAAACTGACGATGATCTTTTCAAGCGTCTCATAGGGCGTGCCTGCAAAGGCTTTGTCGCTGCGCACAGCGGCTACGGGCGTAAAGCCTTCTGCCATAAGGCGGTCAAGCAAAGGATGGCCTTGATCGCCGGTGGCGCCGAATACCAGGATGCGTTTCATTATGGATCTCCCCAATCATAAATCCGTCGTCCTGGACTTGATCCAGGACCTGTTTCCGCTATGCGCTCAGGCTGCTGAACGAGACCCCGGATCAAGTCCGGGGATGCGGATGTTGCAAGCATTGTTACTGCCCTTCAGCGGCGCTGCGCCCAGCGATGACGCCGAAGGTGAGGGCTGGTCCAAGTGTGCCGCCTGCGCCTGCATAGACACTGCCAGTTGCGCCGGCCATCACGTTGCCTGCTGCGTAGAGCCCTTTTATTATGCCGCCTGAAATGGCGTGAACGCGGGTCTCGCCATCGGTCTTGGCGCCGCCATTGGTGCCGAGCGCGCCCATTTTAATTTCGACCGCATAATAAGGCGGCTTATCAAGCGCGCCTAAGGTGGCAGCAGCGCCTGGCCTGCTGCGATCGCCGTAGAAACGGTCATACTCGCCGTCGCCCCGGCCAAAGTCCTCATCTGCCCCTGCCTCGGCAAAGCCGTTGAAACTGCCTATGGTGCTGGCGAGACCTTGGGGGTCGATGCCGATTTTGTCCGCCAAGTCTTCCGGCGCTTCGGCAGACGCAATCCAGTTGGGCGTCGGCATGCCGGGGAAGAGAAACGCAAGCGGGTATTTGTCCCGGTAATTTTGGTCAAAAATCAAATAGGCAGGCAGGTTGTCATAATCATAGGTGCTGGGATTGAAGCTCTGGAATGCGCCTGCCAGGGCAGAGTAGTTCTGCGCTTCATTGCAAAAGCGTCTGCCAGCGCGGTTCACCATCAGCGTGTGCGGCAGGGTCCGCTCTAAAAGGACGGGGACGGCGCGCTGCGCATCCGACTTGCCACTGAGCTCTGGCCAGGTATCACCTGGGACTTCTAGGCTCGTCATCCACCATGCGCTCGTCATATTGCCCAGCGCTGCGCCAGCGGCCATGGCCAGCTTGAGACCGTCGCCGGTATTGCCAGGCGGCGAGGCAGGCGCTGTCATGGGGCCGCGCAGAAACGTTTGAACCAGGTCTTTGTCCCATTCAAAACCGCCCGTGGCCAGGACGACGCCCTTGCTTGCCGTGACTGTCTCTCCATCAATCACGGCGCCCATGGCTTGCCCGCCTTCAACGAGGAGGCGGTCAATGGTGACATTGAGCTGAGGCGTGATGCCGCGCTCTAGGCATGCTTTTAGCATCCGTCCAATGAGGGCTTGGCCCCAAGCGCGCATGTCGCCTGCTTCACGCTCAGCCATGATCTCAGGGGCAATGATGCCGGACGCACCGCCCAATGGGGTTTCCTTGAGCATCATGCGCGGCGTGGTGCCGCCGTCATAGATTTTGTCAGCCCAGTCGCCCAGTTCCTTAAAGGAGAACATGGCATTGTCGAGCGCGCGGCCGCCGTCCGGCTTGGCGCCGTCGCGGGTCAAATAATAATCGGGGTAGGAGTCCAGCAGAATAGGCTCGTAGGCGCCAATGCTGGAGAGGAAAGAAAGAGCCGCGGGCCCTTCGTCCACAAAGGCGGCCAGCCTTTCGGCGTCGATATCGCCGTGGTTCAGCCCTTCGAAATAAGCGATGGCGTCATCCCGGCTATCACTGATGCCAGCGTCCGCCATCCATACGTTTTGCGGCATCCAGACAATACCGCCAGAAATGGCTGCTGTGCCGCCCAGCTTATCGGCCTTATCGACCACCAGGACTTTCGCGCCTGCCTCATGGGCAGACAGCGCCGCAGCAAGCCCAGCAGCGCCGGCGCCAAGGATCAAAACATCGATAGTATTTGGCATGTTAGATCCGTCCCCACATTTTTCGCAGCAAGCCGCTGCCTCGTTATCGGGTAAAAACAGTCACACCTGCTTGTCTTTTGACAAGCGCTCATTTCGATAGGGAGGCGCTTTTATGGGCCGTTTGGATGGAAAAGTTGCAATCATAACGGGCGCAGCAAAAGGCTTAGGCGAAGCCGATGCGCGTATCTTCGCCCGCGAAGGCGCTACGGTCATTATGACGGATGTGGATGAAGCAGCCGGCCAAGCAATCGCTGATGAGATTGGCGCGACCTTTGTCAAACAAGACGTGCGCAGCGAAGACGGTTGGAAGGCCCTCATCGACGATGTGGTGAAAACCCATGGCGGCCTCAATGTCCTCGTCAACAATGCCGGGGTTGTGGAAGTCGGCACGCCTGAGAGCCAAACCTATGAGGACTATAAGTTCATCATGGAAGTCAGCGCCGACGGCACCTTTTTAGGCTGCAAATACGCCATTCCTGCCATGCGAGAATCGGGCGGCGGCTCCATCATCAATATGGCGTCTATCGCGTCTGTGCAGGGTGAACCTTATGTGGCGGCCTATTGCGCGGCCAAGGGCGCCATTGAAGCGCTGAGCCGGTCTGTGGCCGTCTATTGCGCTAAGGGCAAAATGAATATCCGCTGCAATTCCATCCACCCTTCTGGCATCGTCACGCCCATGGTCATCTCCATGGGAGAGAAGGTGGCCACGGCGGGTCTCGGCAGCCTTGAAGACCAAGGCGAGGGGGCAGGGACAAGTAAGCTCGGTGAGCCCAATGATATCGCCAACACCGTCCTTTTCCTGGCGTCTGACGAATCCAAGTTCATCTCAGGCGCACAAATCCGCGTCGATAACGCCATGTCGGTCGTCACCGGCACCGTACCGGAGTAGGCCCCATGACCATATCAGATGCCGTCATCGCAGAAACTGTTGCCAAGCAAGCTATTACCGATGCGCTTATGCGCTCCAGCCATGGCATCGACCGGCAAAATGTAGACGTCCTTAAGTCGGCCTATTGGGAGGACGCCACCGTTGACTATGGCATGTTCAAAGGCGCGGCGATGGAGTTTTGCGACTTCCTTATGCCGGGCCTAGCCGCCTTTAAAATCACCCAGCATAGCTTGTCGAATATCCTCATAGAGATGCGCGGTGACAGCGAAGCCAAGGTAGAAACCTATGTGCGCGCCTATCACCACAGCATTGGCGAGGATAATGGCGCCATTGATATGGTGGTCGGTGGACGTTATCTCGACCGAATGGAAAAACGCGGGGATAGCTGGCGCATAGCCCACCGCACCTATGTAATGGATTGGAACACCAACGGCCCTGGAACCGCCATCTGGGACGAAGGCCTCTATGCCCAGCTCGATACCCGCGGCGGCCAGCACCCCAATGACCCCTTTGACGGGTTCATGGCCTAGTTATGAAACTGGAAGGCAAAGTCGCCGTCGTCACTGGCGCTGCCCGAAAGCGTGGTTTGGGCCGCGCCATCGCGTTAAGGCTGGCGCAAGAAGGCGCAGAGGTGGTGGTCACAGGCCGCCCCGGCAGCTCGCCCAATGCGGCAGAGAAAGAGGCCGGCTGGCTAGGCCTTCCCTCCCTTGTGGCAGAGATTGAAGCTCTCGGCCGGTCAGCCCTTGCCGTTGAAACAGACGTTACCAAAAAGGCGGATACGAACGTCCTTGCAGATGCCGTCAAAGAGCGTTTTGGCAAGGTCGACATCCTCATCAACAATGCTGGCCATGCCTCCGGTGCGGGTAGTACGCGCATTCTGGATATGGACGATGCGCTCTGGTTTGAGACGGTCGACGTCAATTTAAACGGTGTCTATCTCGTCACTAAGGCGCTTGGCCGTATGATGCGAGAGGCAGGGCAGGGCGGCGCCATCGTCAACATCTCCTCCCTCGCCGGGCGCAGGGGGCTGCCGGACTATGGCGCCTATTGCGCGACTAAATTTGCCGTCATTGGCTTTACGCAGCAGCTTGCCGTCGAATTGGCTGGCGACAACATCCGCGTCAATTGTATTGCCCCAGGCAGCCATTCCACGGACATGATGGACGGAACTTTAGGCCGCACAAGCGATGCCTATGGGATCAGCGCGGAGCAAGCACTCGGCGCCATCAAGCAAGTGGTCCCCATGGGCCGCCAAGGCCTTGCAGAAGAACTTGCCGCCGCGACGGTCTTTCTCGCCGGACCAGACGCCAGCTACGTCACGGGCCAGACCCTCAATGTGGATGGCGGTGCGCAGCTGAATTGAACTCGCTTTAATTTAGAGGCAGATAATAAGCGACCCACCACTCATGTGACATTCATGATGGTGCGTTTAAGCATGCTATGGGCAGGTCATGCGTCAAGACGCTTGCACTTCAAGCCCTGGGGAACTGCACATGCACAAGCAAAGCTTAGTCTGCAAATTCTGCCATACGCCCATCTCAATACCGCTGTGTTTTGACGACACCGTACGACCCTTTGATTTTGCGCGTCAGGATGACAGTATCGCCATCCCAAAAGGCTGGGCCTGGCGTGTCGAGCCGCTGCATTTCCACCCTTTTGGTTCTCGGCAGATTTGGTTTTCCCCCGCCTCTCTACTCGATACCGTGATTACCAACAGAAACACATTTGGCTGTTGCGGACATACCGGCCAGAACAACACACGCTCTCGCTCCGGCTACGCTGTAGGTTCGCGCATTGACGAATGTGGCCATCAACCCCGCTTTGAGCCGAACCCAAAGAACACCTATTGGGCGGCATCCCATCTCATTGATGCAGACCCTGTGGGCGAAGGCGCTTGGGACTGAAGCCGGATGGATGGGGAGGACTACCCTTTGGCCGTCTTTTCATCAAAGAAACGCTATTTTCGGTTTGAAACAGGGGTTGATCGAGTCGATCTTGGCTGCTGCAGTGGGTATTGGACAATGGCGGGCGGGCGGCGCTGCATAAGCGAGCATAGCGTCGATCGGGCTGGCCAGATTTTTGAGACATATTTCTTTTCAAACGAAGGGATCACCGACCAGGACCCCAAGGCTCTCTTTGAGGCTGTAAAATCTGCGCATCGCGCATATGACCATGATCCTGATATCGCGGTATCAGCCAGGACAGTGGCGGATGACGAGGGCCGCAGCTTCTGGGCGCTTGATGTGTTGATCGCGGACCATGACCGTGTCTACCGAGTGCGCCAGCCATTTTGGCAGGCGGATTTTAGCAAGGACATTCCTATATCCATGTGGTCCCTATATCAGACCTACGGCAAAGCGC
>CAKZYD010000063.1 GCA_937884085.1 uncultured Sphingomonadales bacterium
GCGGTATTACAGCCGCTTTGGTACTCGTTTTCTTCCAGGTTTTGCCCCATTACACCGTCGGGGTCTCCGAAGTACATTTCATATTTGGCACAACACTTTATCTGATTTTCGGCGCAGGATCGGCCGCAATTGGGCTCGCGCTAGGCCTGCTCTTTCAGGGTGTTGTTTTTAGCCCGTCTGATTTGCCGCAATACGCTATAAACGTTACCACGTTGATCATCCCATTGTGGCTGACCACCAAGCTCGCGAAGAAAAGCGTCGCGCCGGAGACGCCCTATGCTGGGCTAAAGCTCTTACAAGTGTTCATTCTCGCTGCCTGTTTCCAAGTCGGCATTATCACTTGCGTCGCTCTATGGTCAAGGCTTTGGCGCCGAAAACGTCTCTGCAATCAGCCTGTTCGCCCTCAACTATTTGATTGTCATCGGCATTGAACCTCTTGTTGCAGCAACCATGCTCAGTTTAGCGAAACGCTTCGACGGCACGCTTAAGGGCTCAATTTTTTACAGTCGGCTCCATCACCCAGTGACCTGAAACAGCTTGATGGGTGCAGCCTCATCGTCAAGCAGGCGCCAACACAAAATCGTGTTCGACATCATAATATGGGCCATCAAACCCAGCATCGCGTTGGCGTTCTGGGTCCTCAATCAACTTGAAATCCGCCATCAGGCTTTCCTTCACCCCGAACACTGCATCACTGTGGATATAGGGGTCATCGGGATCAAAAATATGCGTGACTAAACGCTGATACCCGTCCGCTTCAATGATATAGTGCAAGTGCGCAGGCCGATAGGGATGCCGTCCAAGCGCCTGCAACAGTTTGCCGACGGTCCCATCATGGGGAATAGGATAATATTTTGGTTTAACCGCACGAAACCAATACTGTCCGTCGGGGCCCGTTTTAAACACGCCCCGTAAATTATAATCCGGCTGAATGCCTTTTTGCTGAACGTCATAGAAGCCCTCGTCATTAGCTTGCCAAACGTCCAGTTTGGCGTTCGCGATTGGATTACCGTCAATATCTAAAATACGTCCGCGCACCAGCATCGGCTCGCCTTTTTTATCGAGACAGATATCCGCGCCCATGGCCAGTTCAGGCGCGCCAGTCACGTGAAAAGGGCCTAAAACGGTGCCCTCACTTGCGCCCTGCGGCTTGGCGTTATCAAGGGCGTCTACAAGCATGGAAACACCGAGCACATCCGATAGCAGAATGAATTCTTGCCGCCAGTCATCGCATATTTGCCCCGTCTGGGTTAAGAACGCGATGCCTTTCATCCATTCGTCTTGCGTTAAGTTCATCTCTTTCACTGCCGCGTGAAGATGCTTCACAAGAACGCCCATACAATCGCGCAGCCGCGCATCGTTTGCATGTACATTGCGCGATGCGACAACCTCAGCACTATCCTCCGTTGTAAAATAGCCTTTTTCCATTGGTTTTCCCTCCCAAATCAGACCATCAAGCGCACCGCCATTACAGGATTAGACGGTGGCCTGTGTTCGCGTTGTGGTAAATTCGATGCGTTTTGGGCACGCCGCACGCGTAACGCGCTGCACATAGATGCCGGGCGTGTGAATGTTGTCCGGCTCAAAAGTGCCCGTTGGGACGATCTCCTCGACCTCGGCTACACATAAGCGCCCAGAAGTTGCCATCATCGGGTTAAAGTTTCGCGCGGTTTTACGGTAGATGAGGTTACCTTCTTCATCGGCCGCTTCCGCGCGAATTAAAGCAAGGTCGGCTTTTATCCCGCGTTCAAGAATATAGGTCTCGCCATGAAAATCCCTATGGTCCTTGCCCTCGGCCACCAGCGTGCCGACGCCGGTCTTGGTATAAAAGCCAGGGATGCCAGCTCCGCCAGCGCGCAGCCGTTCCGCCATTGTTCCTTGTGGTGAGAATTCTAGCTTCACATCGCCGCGCAAATAGGCGGCTTCAAAAGTCTTATTGTTGCCAACATAAGAGGAAATCATCTTCTCAATCTGGCCATTGGCGATCAAACGGCTCAGGCCTATGCCATCTACGCCCGCATTGTTGGACACGACGGTAAGGCCTTTCACGCCGGTTTCTTCAAGTGCCAGAATGAGACTTTCGGGCATGCCACATAGGCCAAACCCGCCGCATGCGATGAGCATCCCATCATGGCAAATGCCCGCGCGCGCCGCTTGAGGACTATCAAAAACCTGTTTCGTCATTGCCTATTCCAATTTCAAATGATCTGCCAGCCGGGCGTCAGGCCGCTTCTAAGATCATGGCTATGCCCAGACCAACGCCGATACACATGGTCACGAGCGCAAAGCGCCCCTGCCGCCTCTTGAGTTCACGCGCGGCCGTCATAGCAATGCGCGCACCTGACATGCCCAGTGGATGGCCCAGGGCGATCGCCCCGCCATTGGGGTTCACATGCTCTGCCGTCTCAGGGATGCCTAGCGCGCGCAGAACGGCCAGCGCCTGGCTTGCAAAGGCTTCATTGAGCTCTATCACATCCATTTGGCTGGCTTTTAGGCCAGCCTTTTCAAGCGCCTTTTCAGACGCAGGCAGGGGGCCAATGCCCATAACACGCGGCTCAACGCTTGCCGTAGCCATGCACATAATGCGCGCGAGGGGCCGAAGACCATGGGTCTTGGCAGCAGCTTCATTGGCAATCAGCATAGCCGCTGCGCCGTCATTGACCCCGGAGGCATTGCCTGCCGTTACAGAGCCACCGCCGCGAAACGGCGTGCGCAGACTGGCCAGCACCTCAAGACTTGTCTGCGGGCGTGGGTGCTCATCTTCACGAACGACGAGTGGCTCTTTCCTGCGCCGCTCAATGGTAACCGGCATGATCTCTTGCGCCCGATTGCCTTGCCCATTTTGCGCTTTTTGTTGGGACATCAGCGCGAATGCGTCTTGGTCGGCGCGGCTGATATCATAGGCCTCGGCAACGTTCTCAGCCGTTTCTGGCATAGACTCAGCACCATATTGGCGCTCTAAGGCCGGGTTAATAAAGCGCCAACCAATCGTCGTGTCATGGATTTCCGCAGCGCGTGAAAAGGCAGTTTCGGCTTTTGCAATAACAAATGGTGCGCGGCTCATCGATTCAACGCCGCCGGCAATCGCCAGGTTCATATCGCCGCTGGCAATGGCTCTGGCCGCGCTACCGACGGCATCCAGGCCCGAGCCGCATAGCCGGTTCAACGTAACCCCTGGGACGCTGTGCGGCAGCCCAGCAAGCAGCGATGCCATGCGCGCCACATTGCGATTGTCTTCACCCGCTTGATTGGCACAGCCAAAAAACACATCATCAATGGCTAGGGGGTCTAGCTGCGAACACAGCTCTAGTAATCGCCGGATCGGCAAGGCCGCCAAATCGTCCGCACGAAGGCTTGATAAAGCGCCGCCATAGCTGCCAATGGGTGTGCGAATATTCTCGCATATGAAAACGGGTCGTGCAGCGCTCAACATGTTGGACGGCTCCCGTGCCAAGCTGCTTCAATAAGCGTTCTAATGCTCGTCTCCTCAAGCGGTCGTGGATTATAATATGGATTTTTAAGCGCAATCTGCGCTGCTTTCTCAATCCCCGCTTCGGGCATGCCAAGGTCCTTCAGCGCCATGGTAGCACCGGCATTTTTCGCAATATCGTACAGCGCGCCTGCTGCGTCTTGCGTTGCCATGGCGGCATTGATGCGTGCTAACGCCTCGCCAATCGCCGGGGCGTTATAAGCCAGAGCGTGCGGCAAGATGATGGTGTGGGTTTGCGCATGGGGCAAATCAAAAGATCCGCCCAGGACATGGCACAACTTATGGTGCAACGCGACCCCGCCGGAGCCAAGGCAGATCGCGCATAGCCATGCGCCATATAACGCGTCATAGCGCGCTTGTCTGTCATGTGGATTAGCAATGATCAGCGGCAGCGCTTTCGTCAGCGCGCCAATGCCCTCCGCTGCCATCAGAGAAAGAACCGAATTTGCGTTTTCAGCATACATCGCTTCCACCGCGTGAGCGATCGCATTGATGCCGGACGTTACGCTCATAAGCGGCGGCAAGGACAAGGTGAAGTCCACGTCATAAATCACTGTCTCTGGCAACACATCTAAGGTCTTCAACGTTGTCTTCTCGCCATGCTCTGTTTGGCCGAGAATAGATGTCATTTCAGATCCGGCATAGGTCGTCGGCACAACCAGTTGGGGACAAGCTGTGCGCAGCGCAATGGCCTTGCCTAGGCCAATGGTTGAGCCACCACCAATGGCGACAACCCCATCCGCTCCGGCGGAACTGTAAACGTGCAGCGCGTCTTGCGTCACCTCAACGGGCGTATGCATGGCCGCTTTGGAATAAAGACCTCCAGATAAAGCCCCGAGTTGGACAGATAGCGCCTCAGCCTGGTCGTGCTGGTCGGGCGTTGATAAAACGAGGACCTTTGTAACGCCAAGGGCCGCTACCTCATCCTCAAGCTGGCCGATGGTGCCAAAACCAAAAATGCCCCGCGCGGCAAGGCCTGAATAGGTAAAATTCTCTGACGAATTGCGCATGTTCTAACCCCTCAGTACCGCTGTTTGCCTGATGGCAGGGGCACACACAGTTAGCAGCAACATTCAATGTTGCGAGCAAAAAAAGCGTTCAGAAAAAATAAATTTTTTCACATAGCGGGAATGGCTTCGTCAAACGTCTTACTAACGATAAGGCGGAAAAAAATTAACCGCTAGTCTCCCCCGCAAATGAATGACAATGCTATAATTGAGAGGCAAACATGAAGCTGTTTAAATTTAGTATTATCGCGGCCACATTGGTTGGGCTAACCGCTTGCAACACTGTTGAAGCACCATCGAAAGCACAAGAATTACAGAGCCGAATTGATGCATTAGAAGCTGATATTCAGTCCGGCAAATATGGCTTAATTGATGAAATTTTATTGCAACACAAAGGCCAGACCGTTTTTCATCTAATATTTAGTAATACTTATGACGATATTTGCATAGGCAAATATCTTAAAGGCCTTCCATTTTTTTTCGTCAACCCCGCCTGGCATCCTTATTATAGGGATACAAGTGCCCACACACTCCAGTCAGTCAGCAAAAGTGTTACGAGTATTCTTATAGGTGTATTGGAAGAAAAAGGCTTAATATCAAGGGTTGGTGATGCCAAATTTTTAGATTTCGTTGATATGAGAAAATACGACATACCCAATCGGGACGCAAATTTTGAAGCTTTAACTTTGCAGCACCTTCTGACCATGAGAGATAATTTTGATTGGGTAGAAAACCCCGATTGGGGGTGGCATGAGGACTTAGACCGGATTGATGAAATTGATGTAAGCGCGAGCGATGTTGTGATACTTGAACAAGAAACCGATAATTGGATACAGTACATTTTGAATAAGGGCCTCAAAGGCGCACCGGGAGAAGACGCACCATGGTCTTACAATAGTGGGGCAACCCAGCTCATGTCGGTGGTCATTGAGCACGTGACGGGTTTGAAAGCGTCAGAGTTCGCGCATGAACAATTGTTCCGTCCAATGGGCATCTCGGATTACTACTGGAAAGAGACAAACGCGGGCTCGAATGACATGTTGGGCGGTCTCTATCTGAAAAGTACGGATTTGGTTAAGTTCTGAGAACTTATGACCAGCGGAGGCCTGTGGAATGGAAAGCGCCTGATATCTGAAGATTATGTGAACCGCTCTCTAACAGAATGGACGGACACATTTGGGGATAATGAAGTCTGGCCGCCGCGAGCATATGGGTATCAATGGTGGCTAAGCGATCCTGCTTTTTCAGGTAAGAAAGCCTTTCTGGCAAGTGGTTATGGCGGCGAATATCTCACCTGCTTGCCGGAAAGTGATACCGCCATGGTGACATATAGCTGGAACTTACCCAAAGTCTTAGACATTGATCTGGATGTGCATTATCGAACGGCAGCTTGGGCGGTTCGCAAGCGCGTCAATGATGAGATCTTGCCTTTGCTCTAGGCTTTCCAGTTGTAAGCAAAGTGTGCCTTACGAAAATCCCATCTGCGTTACTCCAATCAAGTTCCCTTTGTTTACAAACAATAACGTCGCGGGTTCTGGTCACGGGCGCAGTTGCCAGGTGTTTATGACGCAAGGCCTAATAGTCAGCCCGTCCTGCCTAGCGCCGCTGATCGGGGGAAATTAGATAAATTATGGCACTCTCTAATTATGGC
>CAKZYD010000064.1 GCA_937884085.1 uncultured Sphingomonadales bacterium
GCGCGCCCCTTAACACTCCTGCCTGCCCGCCGACCCAGCAGCGTGTGGGCAAAGAATTGCGAGACCTGATTGATCATTTGGTCTTGTGGCAAGCCCGCCTGTCCACAGCAGACGAGGATGGCGCAGCATGACGGCGCGCGCTTCAAATAACAGACGGGCGGTCCGAAACGGCAGCGGCCTCACCCGACGGCAGCAGCAGCATTTAACCCGGCTGTCCGAGCGCGGCGCGCGCGATTCCATACAGTTGTCACAAGCGCTTGGCGCGCCCTTAGGGCAGACACACCGGGCGCTCCATGGTCCGTCCCAGCCTTTGACGTTGATACCCAACAGGGCGCGGCGCCATGAATAGCGAAGGCTTTCAACCGCACACCGCGCCGGTGCGCGTCTGGCCATCGCGGCGCTGCCCTGACTGGCTGCTGACGCGGCTGCAAACCAAATACCTGCGCGACCCTGGCCTGCGCGAGCGCTATGAAACGCAGTGGATTGGCGGCAAAGACACGCCCTATCGTGAACGTGTCATCCTGCGTCGCAGCCCCCTGACCTCGCTTTATCTGCATGAGTTCCATCGCAGTGATGATCCGCGCGCGCTGCATGATCATCCCTGGGCGTCGGTGTCGATTTTGCTGCGCGGTGCGCTGATCGAAATCCTGGGCGGAGACGTGCGCGCAGACCGCAATGGCGATCTTGTTCGCGATACAGGGGCCCGCAATCTGCCTGTTGGCAGCATGGTCTACCGCCCAGCCGGATTGCTGCATCGCTTGGTTGTACCGCAATGGCTGAGGCCAGGGGAAAGCCCTGTCTCCCTGTTCTTGACCGGCCCACGCTTCCGCAGCTGGGGCTTTGATTGCCCGCAAGGCTGGCGCCACTGGCGTGATTTTGTGGACGCAGACGATACCGGCCTCATCGGCCGAGGCTGCGGGGAGCCTTAGGCGGCATGGCTGTTAACAGCCTCATAGGCGATGTGCGCGCGCAGCTGCAGCATCTATTTGAAACGCGCGGGGAATGTGTCGATTGCGTGGTGACCTCGCCGCCCTATTGGGGTCTTCGTGATTATGGGGTGGAGGGTCAGATTGGTTTGGAGCCGACTTTAGGCGCGCATCTGGATGTGCTTGTGGAAGTATTCGGCTTGGTGCGCCAGGTGATGAAGCCAGAAGCTACACTGTGGCTGAACTATGGCGATTGCTATGCCTCGGCCCCCAATGGCCGGTCGGCCGCCGCCACAAAGGCGGCAGGACGAGATGACCGCAGCTTTACGGACAAGCCTATGTCGACGGTTGGCGGTGCCATCAAACCAAAAGACCTGTGCCTTTTGCCGTCTCGGCTCGTCATCGCCTTGCAAGAAGATGGCTGGTGGGTGCGTTCAGAAATCATCTGGGCCAAGCCCAACCCCATGCCCGATTCCTCCGGCCGCTATCGGCCGTCCACAGCACATGAAAAAATCTTCCTGCTGACCAAATCCGCCAAGGCTACCTATGACGCGGACGCGGTGCGCATGCCGGCGTCAAGTCAAGGCAGCATGAAAATGCCGGATGGCTGGGACACCGGGCCTGGTGGCCATGGCACCTATCATCGGAACGGCCGTGAAAAAGGTCAGTCAGTCAAAGCGGACAAACAGCGCGCTGTAGATCCTCGCCATGAAGGTCATATCAACCATGAACATCTAGATGCGGTGCCCCGCGGGGCTGGGCGTCTGCTGCGCAATTATGAGCCGGACCTGTCCCCCATTGTCCCGCCAGAGGTGATGCAGATCGCCACGCGTGCGTTTTCGGGCGCCCATTTTGCGACATTCCCGCCAACGCTTGTGGCCCCGCTTATTCTGGCGGGCTGTCCAAAGGGCGGCCTGGTGCTCGACCCGTTTGGCGGCGCCGGCACCACGGGTCTGGTCGCTGACCGCTTCGGCCGCGATGCCATCATGATTGAGCTAACCCCAGACTACGCCGCCATGGCGCGGCGCCGGATTGAAGACGACGCACCGTTGTTGGTAGGCGCCCATGAAACACAAAAAGGAGCGTGTTATGGAGTATGATCCAACCAGCACTGGGGGGCGGCCAAAGCCTGCTGCAAAGGCCAAACCGCCTGCACCCAAGAGCGCGGCCGGAAAAACATCCGCGCGAAAGACACCGGTGTCTAGGGCATCTCCACCAAAGATATCCGCACCAAAAACGGTGGTATCAAAATCCGGGTCGGCGAAAACATCCAAGACGAAGGCAACGCCTCGGGCGCCTGGCAGCAACGGTCCAGATAGGACCGTTATTCAGCAATATTTGGACCGATATGAAAGGCTTGTTCAAAGCAAGTCTGATGTCAACGACGATATCAAAACCCTTAAGAAGGAAATGAAAGACGCCGGGCTGGACGCCAGGGCCATGGTGGACCTTTACAAGCTGCAGCATGGCAAACTGAACACCGCCAAAAGCGAAAGCCAGCAGCTCAGCCTGGAAAGCTATGCCCGCGCCATGGGCGTGACGTTTGAGGAAAATTCGGTCCTCAGCGGGGTGATTGGCAGCCTCAAAGGCGGCGACATCTTGACCGTCACCGCCCATGGGAAGCGGCTGCAAATTGGCCTGGATGCGACGGGCCGCCTGTGGTCGCAGGTGACTGAGACAGGGGGCGCGGCATGACCAAGCAGCTTGTCAGCATCAAAGTCGGCATCCTCACCGAAATGGAAAGGCCCGTTGAGGAGGCACATATCGCGCACGAAGCCATTGCCCGGCGCTTAGAGGTCTATCCGCATCTGGTACGCCAAGCCATGGAGGCCTTGCTGGCGGCCGGTGCTGTTGAAGCGCGCGGGCGCGGCGTGCACCGCAGCTATCGGCTGGCGGCCGGCGTTGATGGTGCGCCAGGCCCTTGGCATCTCAGTGGGGCACAGCGCAAAGCCATCGGCCTAGAGGAGCACACAGACATACGCCTCGGCCGCCGGGTCAACCCCAATGACCCGGCCATATTGGAAAAGCTCGCCCGCTGCGCAGAGCAAAATGTAGACCTGCCAACCCGCCGCCGCGGCGCCCGGCTGGTCCCGCCCGCCACCCGCACCGTGGTGAGCCACACGGGCTCCTCGGCCATGCACGCGTTGGAGGGCTAGGCGCTATGCGGCCACTGAGCAAAACTCAAAAGAAACTGCTGGCCGCGCTGAGCGGACTCGCGCCAGAGGACGCCTTGCCCAGCCAATTGCGGCTTGAGGAGCTAGCTGAGTGAGCCCCCAAAAGCGTGGGCAAAGCCCTACAGTCCTTAGCACGCCGTGGCTTGATCTATATCGAGCGCCAGTCTGGGCCCGGTACACGCATTGTGTTGCAAGACGGCACCGACCTGAAAAGCAAGCACTGGGTGCCTGGTGGCGCGCTGCTATGGTCTCTGGGCACGCGGCCCAAAGAGGGGGGGTCAGCACAGCAGCCACGCCCCTGGCCACAAGGTACGTCGCCGCCAGCAGCGACCGGCGGGGCGTTGAAAAAGGGCTGGACCGCACTGACCATCGCGGTGCCAACGCCACTGGTCGATACCCTGCCCCATATTGCCCAAGCGCTCGCCCTCGACCCTGCGGATGCCGCGTCTGATATGTTTCAGGTTGGCCATAAGGTCTTTGAAGACGACGTGCGCGAAGCGCAGGCGGCGGCCTCGGCATGATACGCGCGAGAGACATACCGCGGCTTTATCGCCGCGGCCTTTTGCGCCGGCCGGGCAAGGCTATGGCCTGGATGCAACAGCAGATTGGGCAGCGGCGCTTGCCGCTGAATCTGTTTGTGGCGCCGGTGGAGCGCGAGGTGGCGCTGCTCACCTCAAAGAAACATCAGGGCGTGCCGCGCACCTACTTAAACGGCGCATATGAGATGAGCGATGATGCCGC
>CAKZYD010000065.1 GCA_937884085.1 uncultured Sphingomonadales bacterium
AAATTCCAGGGGCTGATGCAACCCACCAAGGGATAAGGGCGCAAATTGGTTTTATATGCCAAATTCGGCATGGCTTGCGACCGGCCACTATCCTTGAAATCTTCAATAAGTGCTCCTCCAGAACCAGCCCATCGCTTGATGGAGCCGATACTGCCGTCCACTTCAATGGCGCTGATAAAATGCCGACCCGTATCCTGAGCTAAGCACGCAATGAGATCCTCTCTATGAGCTGCGAGCGCCTCAGCAAATTTGAGGAGAACAGCCGCCCTGCCCTCCGCGCCAAGCGCATGCCAGGCTGGCTGTGCGCGGCGCAGGCGGCCCGCGATAGCAGACAGCTCCTTTTCACTTGGCGCCATGATTTCATAGTCTTCAGCGCCAGTGCGTGGGTTTTTGATCTTCAGTATCGTCATGACAGGCCTGCGGCTTTAACAATTTCGCTGCCCGTGGCGCTCCAAACACCGTCTTGCGCGGAGAGCCAATCGAGCAGACCTTCAAGGGCATCAATACGGTAGGGCAGCCCTGCAATGTAAGGCGTCAACGTCAATGTCAGCATGCGGCCGGCCCCGGTTTTATCCGCTTCCTCCAAAAGCCAAAGCGCAGCATCTTTAATCTGCTCCACATAGCTTTCCGCCGATTGCTGGCAGACGACGAGGATTTGCCGATCTGAGAGTTCGTGATTGACCGGTAACGCCGCAAGCGGGCCCGATTTGGTGTTCATCGCATAGGGCAAATCATCATTCACCCAGTCGCAGGTATAGCGAACGCCGTGTTCAGCAAGCAAATCCAGGGTCCCAAACGAATGCGTTTGCGCCACTGAGCGCCAGCCAGCTGGCTTAGAGCCAGTCACCGCTTCCAAATCTGTCAGCGCGTCTGCAATAAGTGCGCGCTCGTCATCCTCGCTCATGCCGCCATATTGCAGGCCATTCATGTCTGTTGAATGGGCGATAATCTCATGGCCGCCAGCGATCGTGTCCTTTGCAATCGATGGATAGCGCGAGGCAATGGCTGCGTTCATCGCCACAGTCGCCTTGATGCCGTGTTTGGCAAAGGCATCGAGGAAACGATAATAGCCAACGCGGGTGCCATATTCCCGGCTCGAATAGTGACGCAAGTCAGGATATGGCGTGACCATGTGGCCGGGCGCCTTGAAGGGCTTGTCCACAGCTTCTAGCGGGAAATACTCAAGGAGCGGCTGCACCAGAAGCGCCAGCTTCTTGCCGTCCGGCCAGGTTATCGCGGGGCGCTCCATGATATTGGAATAGGGGTACCAAGCATGGTCCATCCCCTCAGAGCGATGTGGATATTCCAGATAGCTGGGATTGAGGCTCATGCGCTTTCTCCCTGATAGCGTTTCAGGTCTTGCGCCACTGCATCATAATAGTGTTCGTAATAGTAGTCCGCGATTTCCGCCGCCGTGGTGACCCAGACATCATCATGACTGGTGATATATTTCAGCGCCTCATCAAAAGGGCCAATACGGTGGGGCTGGCCAATGAGATAACTGTGCAGCGGTATGCACATGACTGCGCCGGATGTTTCCCCTTCGGCATATAGCCGGTCAAACTGGCGCATCAGGGCATCGGCATAGGCCCGCGGGCTCATGTTATAGACAAAGAAGCCATAGTGATCGTTGATCTCTAAGCTGTAGGGCATAGAGATCAGCTTGCCCGATTTCACCTTAACAGGTTGCGGTTGGTCGTCTTGGAAGAGGTCACACGTGTAGCGGAAGTCGTATTGCGCCAGCAGGTCCATGGTGCGCACCGTGTGGGTGAGCGCTGGGGCAAGCCAGCCTTTGATGCGCTGGCCCGTCGCATCTTGGACGGTCTTGATAGAATCTTCGATAATGGCCCGTTCTTGGGCTTCATCCATACCGTAGCTATAGCGGGTGTTATAAATCCCGTGGCTGAAGAACTCCCAATCGCGCGCAACGCCGGACTGAACCACATCAGGAATATGTTGGCACAAAGCGACAGACAGGCTCACTGAACCACGCACATTGTACTTGTCCATAACCTCCATCATGCGCCAATGGCCGACACGGTTGGCATAGTCGCGGTGGCCATAGCCCACCACATCTGGATGCGGCTTGGGCCAGCTTTTGCGGGATGGATTGGCCGGCGGATCGAGCTCGTAATATTCAAGATTTGGCGCCACCCAGAAGGCAATCTTAGCCCCATTGGGCCAGGTGATTTTAGGCCGGTCACGATAAGGCCAGAAATCATAGAGATGCGGCTCTGAATCCATCAGTAAGCCTCCAACCAATCAATGACCTCTTGCACGGCTACTACGTCTGCGTACTTCAGCTGCAAGTCTGTCAGATTGGCGAAATGGTAGCTTTCATGCTTATCAGCGCAGGTTTCGATGGGAACGATTGTGCGGTAGCCGCGGCTTAGGCTGTCAACGGCCGTGGCACGAACGCATCCACTCGTCGAGCCACCGGTCACAATCACCGTGTCCACTTTGTGCCACACGAGCAGGCTTTGGAGCGGCGTTTCAAAAAAGGCTGATGGCATACGCTTATCGTAAAAATAATCTGCATCTTGATCAGGCCTGCACCGATCATCAAATTCATGGCGACGTGACCCATATTTGATGTTTTGCAGGCTATCGGGCGTATCCGTACGCGTTCCCCAAACACCCGCATCTGACCCGTCTTTCACATACGCGACGCGGGTCCAAACAACCGGCATCGCCTTAGCGCGCGCAAGCTCAGACATCTGGTTCACATACTCGATTTGCTTTGGATCGGTTTCATAGGCGGTCTTGAACTCATCCAGCGCGGTATAAGACTTCTGAATGTCCACGTTGACGATGGCAAGCTTCTCTCCGAAGCCAACGCGCGCGCGCGCCGGGTTGGACATCACATCTTCAAAAATCTGCCGGGCTGTCTTGTCTGACTGCACCATCTTTGTGCCTAGAAAATCTGCCATATTCGCCACCATTTCTCCATTTTTCGCGCTGCGCCAAAACAAGCCTGGGCTTTTTCTCTTGCAGCCGTATATGTTGTCCGGACAAATTTGATAACCAGAAATTTTGCGCATGGCTCGTATAGCCGCTGTCCGGCCAAATACTCTCTCAGAAGACACCCAAGCAATCCTCAAAGCGGGGGAAGCCTTCATGGGCTTCATGCCCAACGATGCTTTGGTCATGGCACATCTGCCGGGCATGCTGCCTGCATTCTTAAAGCTCGTGGAAGCCATTTATGGAAGCGGCACGCTCGACCCAGGGTTCAAGCGTCTTATTGGGATGATTGCGTCAAGCGCCGCTGGGTGCAGCTATTGTGAAGCGCATACCGCATTTGCCGCGCACCGCACTGAAGTCGATGAGGATAAGATTGCAGCAATATGGGACTATGAAACCAGCCCGCTGTTCGACGACGCAGAACGCTGCGCGCTGCGGGTCGCGCAAAGGGCAGCGCTTGTTCCAAATGCCGTTGAAGATCATCACTTTGAGGCCCTTGCAGACCATTTCACTGAAGCGCAACAAACAGAAATCGTCGCCGTGATTGCGCTTTTTGGCTTTTTGAACCGTTGGAATTCCACCTTGCAAACAGAGCTGGAAGCGCTGCCTGCCGCGCTGCGCGAAAAGCTCAGCCAAGCCAGTGATCATGAGGAGATACGATGAAAATAGATACAGAAGGCCGCATTAAAGTCGGCAGCATTCTTACACCTGACTTTGACGCATCCCTTGCGGCCTATGATCAATATCTACGATATCGGCCTATTGACGATGGTATCGTGGATGCGGCTTGGGCTGAGGCTATGGGCGCACCTGCCATGGCTGGTAAACGCTATGCCACCCTCGCACCGGAGTCTGGAACATCCATCTACATTCGTTTTTTTGAAGGAACGCAGGTTGCAGCTTATCAGCCGCTGCGCAGCTATGGCTGGGGCTCTCTAGAAATCACGATCAAGGATGTTTGGAAACTCGCCGATGAACTGGAAAATTCCCCCTTTGAGATGTATGGACCGCCTAAAGAACTAGAGTTTTCTGACGCTTTCATTCCCATGCAAGTGATTGGCCCATCAGGCGAGGTGCTTTATCTAAACCAGGTTAATTCCTCCATGCCGGGCATGCACTTACCATTGGCGCAAAGCTATGTTGATCACATCTTCATAACGCCGCTAGCGACACCGGATATGGATGCAGCCGTCGACTTTTACGCGAAGGCGTTTGGCTGGGATAAGGGGGAACTTTACGAGGCGCCTTACACCGTTATATCGAAAGCGTTCGGCAAACCCATGGACACACTCTACAAATTCCAAATGACGCAAAAAGGCGAAGTCTTGAACAATGAGGTAGATCAATATCCAGAGGGAACCATTGATCGCCCAGCAACCGACGGCGAGTTACCGCCAGGCGTGTCGATGGTAAGCTTCATAACCGAAAGTCTTGATAAAGTCGCTGCTGACCCACTGTGCGAGCCCTTTATCCGGTCAGAAGCGCCGTATCAAGGGCGGCGCGCGGCCTATTATAAAGGCGCGGCCGGAGAACTGATTGAGGCCATCGAACTATCGTGAAAACGCTTGCCTGCCTTCTGATCATTCTGCTGCTTAGCGGACCGGCAGCGGCGCAGCGCACCAGCCTCCCGCCACGCATCGTCAGCGCGCCGTGGAAAGAAGCAACCATTTCGGTGCGCCGTTTCGATCCTATTCGCTCTTTCCTGATTGATGTCGGGAAATATGAGCCTGTTGCGCAAGGCATCGTCAGCAAGACCCAACTAGAATACTGGCGCTTGCCGCCGGAGGCCGCGGCTGAATTTCTCCTCTTGAGAGCGCCGGGAACAGATCATGGGTATATCCGGCTCGTGCGCTTCACGGGCGTCGAACAAACCCCCATTCGTATCGGCGCCAGCGCCTGGGACCCAGGCGGATATTTCTCGCTTATGTTTCGCGTTAAGGACATCGCCCGTGTCTTTGAAAAAGCGGCCGCCCTCGGATTTCAAGGCGAGAGCGAACCAATCCGCTTTGTGTTCGATAGCGGAGATGGATCGCTTCCATCAGATCTCGGCAATGTGGTGATCAAAGCGCCCGATGGCATCAACTTTGCGCTTTATGAGCGCAACAGCCCGCCGCTGTCTGACTATTGGGATTTTGAAGTGTTATCCCAGCCATTCAACGCCATGCAGATGGTCGAACATGCCGATATTTCCTATGGCTTTTTCCGAGAAGAGCTTGGGTTCAAAGCCTTTTATAGCGACGATTTCATCGACCCTGTTCCCAGCTATAACAATTTTGGATTGCCACAGAACCTCACCACCGAAATTACGCGACGAACGCGTAATCTCTGGCCAAAGCCAGGCGAAACTGGTCGTCTTGAACTGATGGAATTTGTCGGACTAGAAGGCCGGAACTTTCGCCGCCGCGCAGCGCCGCCCAACATTGGCATTCTATCCGTCAGCTATCCCGTTTTAGACGCCGATTTGGCTTTTGACCTCTTCCGCGATGCGGGCGGCCTCCCAAAATATGCGCTGCGGACGTTTGAGCTGCAGCCTTATGGCACAGTCGCCATGTTTACGGCTGAGGCGCCTGACGGAGCACTCGTCAACGTCTTTGAAGTCTTGGAGGAGGCGTCCTGAGCACAGCCGCGCACATGCCAAAAATGCAGATGCGAGACTATGTCCTGGCACTCGCCCTTTTGTGCTTCCTCTTCGGCGGTGCGTTGATGCTCAGTCGCCTTGGAACGCAGCCACCGCAGCAGTGGGACATGTCCCTGCCGTGGTCCCTATCGGAATTTCATACCGCAAATGCAC
>CAKZYD010000066.1 GCA_937884085.1 uncultured Sphingomonadales bacterium
CACTATCCCCGTCAACACGATCCTCAGCCCCGACGCTCTCCCGCCGCACGCTCAGACTATGATGACCAGAATATATTCGCCAAAATTCTGCGCGGCGAAATACCATCGAAGACGGTCTATGAGGATGAGCACGCCCTAGCCTTTCATGATATCAATCCACAAGCGCCGCTGCATATCCTGGTGATTCCGAAAGGGCCGTATGTCTCCTTTGCAGACTTTTCTGAACACGCCCCGGCGGAGCTTGTCGTGGGCTTTATCCGCGCGGCTGGCAAAGTAGCGAAGGACGCGGGGTTAGAAGACGATGGCTACCGGTTGCTGGCCAATGCGGGCCACAATGCCCATCAAGAAGTGCCGCATCTGCATGTGCACATCTTTGCCGGAAAGCCGCTAGGGCCGATGATTGACCACCGATTTGTTGGAAGCGAATAGACTTTGGAGCCAGACCATGCCGACAGCCGATGAATTCTATACCGAAAGCCAGCGCGCCTTCCAAAAAGATCATGACAGCTTCAAGCTCGCCAACGCTGTCGTCGACGCCATTGTTTCCGATGACCTTGATGACAAGCAAACGGCCTTTGTGGAGAGCCGGGACTTTTTCTTTCTCTCAACGGTGAACGGCCATGGCGAGCCCAGCGTGTCTTATAAAGGCGGTCCGGTGGGCGTTGTGCGCGTGGTCAGCCCAACCCAGCTCGTCTTTCCCAATTACGACGGGAACGGCATGTTCTATTCCATGGGCAACACCGCCGAAACCGGCAAGGTGGGGCTGCTCTTCATCGATTTCGAAACACCAAACCGGCTGCGCATTCAAGGCGATGCCAGCATTTCCAAAGAGCCCGCCTTCGTGGACCGCTTTCCTGGCGCCAATATGGTGGTGAAGGTGGACATCACCAGCGTGTTTGTGAATTGCGCGCGCTACATCCATAAGCACCAGCGCCTCGAAACCTCAAAATACGTGCCCGATGAAAAAGGCGAACAGCCCTTCCCCGCCTGGAAGCGCATCGAAGCCATTCAAGACGCGCTGCCCGCCAAAGACCAAGGCCGCGCTGGCTCAGAAGGCGGCACCATCAGTTTTGACGACTATGAAGACCATGTCGCCAAGGGCACGTCTTAGCGTAACGCGTCAGTCAGCGAAGAAGCTGGATTTGGGTTTGCCGTCCTCGCCATAAACCGATTCTTCGCGCTCAACCAAATAGGCGCGATTGGCGCTGTTGACCAAATTAGACCCCATCAGTGCTTCCAGCATCCCGAAATAGTTGGGGTGCTTAAGGTGCGCGGCCAAAGTCGGGCCATCTTCCCAGACTTCATAGACTTGCATACGCGTGGGAACGCCTGGGTCGGGCGCGAAGCAATAGGCAATGCAGCCTGGCTCTTCCGCCCGCGTCGCCATCTGCAAGGCCGTGGTTTTCTCCACCGCTGCATCCCGCGCCGCCTCGTCTGCAAAATCCAATTCTGCGCTGACTACAATCACCATCGTCTCCCATCACGCTGCCGCCCGGCTGGGCTCTGCCTGTGCCCTAAGACTTAAAGTGCGCCCATAAGGCCGACAACTGCATCATTTGAGCAGGCTTGCCGTGTCAGAAGATGACTTGGGAAATGGGCTCAAGTAGGCCAACCGGCCGTTAGCCAACAAATAAGGCTCAAGTAGCGCAACCGCGCGATAGCCAACAAAAATGGCGGATTCGGAGGTATTCGAACCCCTGTTTGGCGCGCGCGCCAAACCATCTTTATCTGTCGAGGGTTCAACCAGCGCGTTGAACGTGCCTTATTTCTTATCGGCGGTGTGGCGGAGTCGGAGGGATTCGAACCCTCGAGGGCTTTCACCCAACACGCTTTCCAGGCGTGCGCCTTAAACCGCTCGGCCACGACTCCCATACGGAAAGTGGGCGCACTATAGCGCTGAGCGATGAACATGCAATAAAGGATGCACCCGCTGAATGGTGCGCTGCTGCATCCCGCGATACTTTAAGTTTGAAACAGATTGACCTGCTGGCCAGAGGAGCTGACAGTTGCACAGCCTATATGGTTAGGAGGAAACAACACATGAATGTGATGACGCCCGGAGCATCGCTGGTGTTTGGCGAGGACGGCACCGCGACACCCTATGAAGTCTATACCGACAAAGCCATTTATGACCTTGAACAAGAGCGCATCTACCGCGGCAAAACTTGGTCTTTCTTGGCGCTGGAAGCGGAATTTCCCAACGAGCATGACTTTAAATCCACCTTTATTGGCGACACGCCGGTTGTCGTCACCCGCACGCCTGAGGGCTATCACGCGTGGGTGAACCGTTGCATTCACAAAGGCGCAGCTGTCTGCCGCCAGCATCGGGGCAATGCACGCAAGTTCCAATGCGTTTATCACCAGTGGCTTTATGCGCCCAATGGCGATTTGAAAGGCGTACCGTTTGAAAAAGGTGCTGGCGAGACCAAGGGAATGCCGGAGGGCTTTGATAAGAAACAATACTCCCTGCCAAAGCTGCGGGTGGAAACCTATAAGGGCCTGATCTTCGCTACATTCGACCCTGAGATGGAGAGCCTGGAAGCGTATCTAGGCCCTCAGATGCGCCCGTATATCGACCGCATCATGTGTAAACCTGTTACCTATTTGGGCTGTTTGCGCCAATATGCGAAGTCCAACTGGAAGCTCTATTTTGAGAATGTAAAGGACGGTTATCACGCTTCCCTCCTGCATCTCTTCCACAATACGTTCAACATCTTGCGCGTTTCCATGAGCGTTCGCTCCCTTACAGACGAACGCAATGGCATGCATTCCATCATCATGACGGTGCGCGACAATGACGATGATGATGGCAGCGATTATAAAAAGAACAACGTCGCCAGCTTTGATGAGAAAGTGCGGCTGAAAGACCCGGAAATCTTGCGTATGCGCCAGGAATATAAGGAGCTGTCGACCAACCATATTCAAGGCATTTTCCCATCTCTGGTGTTACAGCAGATTCACAACACGCTGGCCTGCCGCCAAATTCTGCCCAAGGGACCTGGCGAGTTTGAGTTGGTCTTCCACTTCTTTGGCTATGAGGAGGATGATGAGGAATTGCGCCAGATGCGCCTAACGCAAGCCAATTTGGTGGGGCCGGCAGGCTATGTCTCCATGGAAGATACCGAAGCGACAGAGTTGGTGCAGGCGGCCATCGAGCCGGACCGCGCAGAGAAATCGATGCTTCTCATGGGCCAAGGCGACCCGCTGCACGGGCAATCGCTGACCTCAGAGCATATTCTACGCTCCTTCTGGCAGGGCTATCAAAAAATCATGGGGTTATAGGCCATGTTTGACACTGAGCTGAGCCCCACCCAGCGCGCCCGGCTCGCCCTGGAAGATTTCTACGCCGATTACGTCGCGTGCCTGGATGAAGATCGGCTAGAAGACTGGCCGGATTTTTTTACCGAAGATGCCAGCTATGTGCTCTATCCACGCGAGAATGAAGATGGCGGCTATCCCATCGCCCTGTTTAGTTGCGAGAATAAGCGGCAACTGCAAGACCGCATCACCAGCCATCGCAAGGCCAATATCTTCCCAGCCCATTGGAACCGGCATGTGATCTCCAGCTTGCGGGTAACGGCGCTGGGCGGGGATCAGGTTGAGACAACGAGCAATTACGCGATTTTCCAAACCCGCCAGGATGGGGAGAGTAAGCTTTTTCAGGTTGGTCAAGCGCGTGATAAGATTGTGCGCGATAACAGCGGGTTGAAATTTCAGTCTCGCCATATCGTCTATGACACCTCGCGGGTGCAGACCCTGTTTGTCACACCGATCTAGAGCGGTTTCAGAGTAGGTGGAGACCACTTATTCGGTTCGAAAGTGTGACGATCAAAGACTTTTGAGCGTTCTCGTGTTCACACTGAATATGAGAATGCGCTCCTGTGGTGGAACAGCGGCTTGATCCGTGCGGCTAAAGCTGCGTTAAAAGGGGTATGCGCGCTTTTATGTCCTTGCTGCTTTTCCTTGTGATTGCCGCCCTTGTTGGTGCCCAAATCATGCTTGGGCTGGAAGGCAATGCTTTTCCGCTACTCACACTTGCGCAAAGCGCTGCGCTGATGTGGGTGGCCGAGCCCTTCAGCGCCTCTCAAAGCGTCGATGCGGCGATGGAAGGCTCATCCTTTTTGACTATGCTGCTGTCTTTGCCTGCCCTGCCGATAGCTTTCGGACTATGGCTCATCAGCCTTTTGCAACGCAGAAAATAATATCGACGCGCCTTTCGCGTACCGGGACTTGATCCACAGTCAATGCGTGAAGCAAGCGCCGCTGGAACGGTGGCGTTTCCATTTAGAGGAGACGGCCTAGCCATCATCGCCCATACGCAGCGCCTGAATGAAGGCATCGTGTGGGATGTCGACTTTGCCGAATTGGCGCATGCGCTTTTTGCCCGCCTTTTGCTTCTCTAAGAGCTTGCGCTTCCTCGTGATATCGCCGCCATAACACTTCGCCGTGACGTCCTTGCGCAGGGCGGGAATGGTTTCGCGGGCGATGACTTTACCGCCCAGGGCCGCTTGGATGGGGATTTTAAAAAGGTGGCGGGGGATAAGGTCTTTGAGGCGTTCGCAAAGCGCGCGGCCCCGCGCCTCGGCCTTATCCCGGTGGACAATCATCGACAGAGCATCGACAGGCTCTGAGTTCACCAAGATGCTCATCTTCTGCAGCGTGTCTTGGCGATAGCCAATCATTTGATAGTCAAAGCTGGCATAGCCTTTGGAGACGGATTTGAGCCGATCGTAAAAATCGAACACCACTTCATTCAGAGGAAGCTCATAGACGGCCATGGCGCGGCTGCCCACATAAGTCAGGTTCTTTTGGATGCCGCGGCGGTCTTGGCAGAGCTTGAGGACGCTGCCGAGATGCTCGTCGGGCACCAAGATGTTGGCCTCAATCCACGGCTCTTCGATGAAGTCAATTTTCACCGGATCTGGCATATCGGCGGGATTGTGCAGTTCCAGCTTGGTGCCATCGGTCATATACATTTTGTAGACCACGGACGGCGCAGTGGTGATGAGGTCGAGGTCGAACTCGCGCGAGAGGCGCTCTTGGATGATTTCCAAATGGAGAAGCCCGAGGAAGCCGCAGCGGAAGCCGAAACCAAGCGCGGCCGATGTCTCCATCTCATATTCAAAGGAGGCATCGTTAAGGCGCAGCTTGGCAAGCGATTCCCGCAGACGCTCAAAGTCATTGGCATCCGAGGGGAAGAGGCCGCAGAACACGACGGATTGGGAGGGCTTAAAGCCTGCGAGAGGCTGATTGGCCGGCCGCTTGGCCTCCGTAATGGTATCACCGACACTGGTTTCAGCCACTTCTTTTATAGCGCCGGTGAAATAGCCCATTTCGCCGGGGCCGAGGCTGTCCACCTTGGTGGCTTTGGGATGGAAGACGCCGACCTGGTCCACCAGATGGTCTGTGCCAGCATTCATCATGCGGATTTGCATGCCTTTTTTGATGGTGCCATCGACCACGCGGATAAGGACCACGACGCCCAGATATTGGTCATACCAACTGTCCACCAACATGGCTTTGAGGGGCGCATCGGGGTTGCCTTCTGGCGGCGGTAATTTCTCGACAATCGCTTCTAAAACGGCAGGCACGTTTTTGCCTGTCTTGGCAGAGACTTCGACGGCATCGGACGCATCAATGCCAATCACATCTTCAATCTGTTGCTTGACCCGCTCTGGTTCAGCGGCAGGCAAGTCCACCTTGTTGAGGACAACCACCATTTCATGGTCATTGTCGATGGCCTGATAAACGTT
>CAKZYD010000067.1 GCA_937884085.1 uncultured Sphingomonadales bacterium
TCAAACAACGAAGCCGTCGCGTGAAGCAAAAGTGCGAAAGACTGTGGACACTACCAATAGACCTTCACCGTCCCCCGAGGCCCTTCCGCAATCACCTGAACAGGAACACGCAGCCCGTCCACCAGGCTGTTTGAAAACCAGACCTGGGTGGAGTAATCCCGCCCATCATCATCTTCACTCTCGTCAGGCTCATCGATAATGTCACCAGCCAAGACATCCCCTGTAATCGTGCATCTCTGCGCTGGGCCGATATATTTCCGTCGCCGCTTTTTCTCCAAAGTCTCGTCGCCTTCCATGCAGCTGAAGGCAGTCTTCACCACTTGAACGCCGTCGAAGCTGCGGCCTTCTATGTCGCCGCTGGCTTGCATGACGGCGAGGAAGAAGGTGAAGGGGTCTGGGCCTTTGAAATCGCGGCGGCCGACCGGGGTGCGGACGATGTCATAGTCTTCTGGCACGCTGCGCTCTGTTATGCGCGCGGTGCCGTCTGGGGCGAAGGCGACTGTGCGGGTGTATTGGTCGCCGCGGAACACGCTGTCTGTTCGGAAGCGCTGCGGCTGCAGGGCGCTGCCATCGCGGCGCCCGATTGTTTCAAGCGCGGCCTTGGCCTTGAAGAAGACGCTGAGGACGCCGCGTGTTTGTGCCGTCAGGCTGCTTTTGTATTCGGTGTCTGACAGGCTCGTCGATAAGGTGAAATCGGCAATGCCGAGTGGGCCCCAATAGACCCGGTAGTCAGCCTCAAAGCTCTGCGCCTCTGCGGTGCCGACTGCCCAAAAACAGGCGCTGCATAGGGCGACTAACCGCAGTGTGTGACGCATCGGTCATGCCCTCGTGTTGCGTTGGTCTGTCGCTGCTCTTCAATGCTCTCAAGGTTTCACTGTCACGAGCGGCGTTTTTAAAGTTGGGTCAAGGTAAATCCGCTGCTCGAGGACACGGCTGAAGAAATTCGTGTCGCCAGTCTCGGGATAGTCAAAACTGATGCGCTCCGCCAGCGTGATGCGCTTTCCTTTGCCTTTTGCAAGCAGCTCTGCGGCTACATCGGGTGAGACTTTCATGAGGTTCTTTTTGTACTTCTTTCGGTATTTGCCGTAATCGCTGTCGTTGGCAATGTAATGACTTTCTCGGAACTGCAAAAAAGGCACCCTCATTCCCAGAACGCCGACAGCTTCATCATAGCCAGTAAACGTCGCGGCGGAAAAGACCCACGCCTCCATAGGTAGTTTCTCCGCCCACTCTAGGAGAGGCGGATAGACGTCCACGCGCAGAGTTTCCCAGCTCTTCGCAAGTTCAAATTGATCGCGCGGGAAGCTGCGTGCTCCGACGCCGCCGACAAACAAAGACTCAACTAAACTGGGTTGAAGGATATCGTCAATTTCCTGAGGCGTAAGCCCTGGCGGTCGCCAGCCATTCGATACTGGCGGCGGCGTTTTAGGCAGCAGGATGTCTAAAGAGCCAGCGGCAACAGCGTCTCGTTTCAAGCGGTGGAGGTTCACAAACGTGGCTCCCGCTGCTTCATATTCGGTCGCGAAACAGCGCTTGACCCCGCGTGTTGACATGTTTGCACAGGGAGAAGGGAAGGGGCCATCGCCTTTTAGAATCCCTCTGAAGCCAATGACTGGTACGCCCTCCCAAGTCGCCAGATTGAAGGGCAGTGCCACAGAGGGCGGATTTGCCATCACCGCCTTGGCGGAGGACAGCGCGCCTCCGCTTGCGTTGATGGGCGCCGGTGCTGTGTTTGCTTCTGTGTTTGTCGACGCGTTGCCCGACAAAGAGGCAAGCCCTGAGAAATCGAGATTGGGCGTGTCTACCCAGCGTAACAAATCCTGCGCGGCAACACTGCCGAAAGCGGCATAGAATGAGCGCGTGTCTAGTATCTGTTTACCTGAACAGCCGGTTTGTTCAGCAAGCTGCCGCGCGATGTCAAAGGCCGATTTGCGCGCAGCCAGATAGTCTGATTTCCAGGCGCGACTGGTACCGGTCTGTTTGGCTGTTTGGAAATAGGGGTATCCGCTGGTCTTCTCGGTTGCATCAATTTGTGCGAACAGTCTTAGATAGACGGCGTTGCCGCTGAACAGTCTAGCGCTCCCACCAAGCAACAACGTACAGGTACTATCAATTGCTTCAGCCATAAGCTGCGCATCCAAAGCGCGCGGCAATTGGCCAGGCTGCAGCGCGGCAACAGCTTTCACGATATCGGTCATCGGCTGTTCAAGCACCTCTTGATAGCGCTCGATAGACCTGCGGTCGAGAAAAGGGTAACGCGCAACAAGGTCGTTGATGATGGCCAATTCAGCCACCACTTTGGGGTGTAGATCCGTTAACGTCCATGCGGATAGCTTGCCGTCTATCCAACTGCCTCGCGCGACCCGCTGGTTGCTGGAATCCATCCCAACGATGTTAATACGGATTTTGCTGTAGCGGTTCAGCTTGCCAGCACATGCGTTTTGTGTTTGGCGTACTACCTCCGCAAGCATGCCGGTGAACGTCTTGTTTGCCTCATCAAAAAACATCGCGTCTTGAGCAGTTATGTTGAGCAGGATGGGCGGACCGTAGCGCGATCCGCAATTCATCGGATCTTTCGCATTGGCGGCTGTCACATTGCCTGATGCAAAGGTGATCTGAAGCGGTTGGCCATCAACGACCGAGACGGTGAAGGTTTCACTAAGCTGGGCTTTGGCGGGAGAGATGTGGACCGTTGCAGCGAGAATAAGGAAAGAGAAAATTGCCGGAAGATGCCTACAGTTTCGTTTCATGTCGCTACTCCAAATAATCAATCGCCCATATCGAGCTAAAGCCCGGAATTTGTCTAACGGTCGCATAGCTTGTAACGATATCCAACCGAAACGACCTAGGGATGACTTCATACTATGTTCGCACTGTCAATTGCATTAAGCGCGCATATTCTCTCTGCGGCAAATGCAACCGCAGCGCATACGCCCGCGTCTTTTGATGCGACTGGACATGCATCCTATGCTCGATGCCGTAGCAGCCTGATCAGTCATATCGTTAGACAGTGTAAAATCGATCTTTTCCGGGCTGAATGCCGCACGGACGATAACGATCATGATGCGCAGCGGTCCTGTCAACGTACGCGGGCTAACGACTGCAAAAGCCAAGTCTTTTCGAGCAACATCTGCGCATGTCACCGGCTACCCAGCGCACCCAATCCGGCACGGGACCAAAGCGCGGAGACTCAGTCTTGCCAGGCTCAGCGGATGGAGCAGGCGAATGCGGTTTTTGATGACTTTTCATTGGCCCTAGGCACTGTGGCCAGCCGCAGCCAAGCAAAGCAGAAGTTTGGCAACAAAATAGAACAGGCCGATTATTTTTTGGTCGCTTTGGCGGAGGCGTCCAACTCATCTTATGCGCTCAGCCTTGCCAGAGGTCATCTTGGCGATGTGCAATATGGCTTCGTCAAAGAAGAATTAGAGGGCGGCCAATTTGCCGACACGTATGCGCGCACGGTGGTGAAGGAAGCCATGAAATCCATCGTTGGACATGTTGCAAAAAGTGGGACCAAGAAGGACGTCACGAGCCGCAACTTTTTGGGCTTTTCGCGCGTTGATCCCGATGTTTTGGAAACAACAACCGCCACCGTTCTAAGACGTGATTTGGCGGAGACAATCGTTTATGAGATGACCCAGGCTAAAGGCGAGGTTAGCAAACAGCAGGTGCTCTTCTCGCGTGTCTACGACTTGCTTCCGGAAAATGCGCCATAGTCTCAGAAGCGCAGCGAGCAGACGTGTAGCCTGTGTCTAGCTTCTAAAGGTGCAGGGAACCTGTCCACTCTCCGCGATAGCCACCCATCTCAGCGTGCGAGAACATGGTGTTGTTCAGATTAGACACCATGATGGCAATGAAGCGGGTATTCGTGCAATGAGGCTCAGATTACCCTTGGCAGAAGCCGTCCCGTTGTCTGGGCGTAGTCGTCATAGGCCTGGCCAAATTTATCGCGCATCATGGCCTCTTCAAGTGGTGCGCGCACCAAATACATGGCGCTGAAGGCGACAAGCACCATGCAGCCGGCAATCCAATTGGGGACGAGGAGGGGCTGGGCCAGGGCGGCGAGCCAGATGGCGGCATACATCGGATGCCGGATATATGTGTAGACGCCGTGCGTCACCAACTCGTGCTCATCGCGAATTTCCAACGTCACGCTCCAATTGCGTCCAAGGTCTGCATGGCTGCGCCAAAAGAGCCAAAGAAAGAGCACGTGCAAGGCAGCGCCTAGAGCTGTTGCCCAGCTTGGTAGATGGTACTCTGCAAAGCTGAACAGGCCCGTCGCAAGATGCACTGTCGGCAACAGGCCCATGCCTAGATACATGCCAGCCAGCAGAATTTTCTCACCTGTATCTTGCCGGTCATCGACAATGGTGTTGGCGATGATGGCCTTTGCATAGGGCGCGCGAATGACCGATGTCATCAAACTACCAGCGAGCCAAACCAGCCCGCCCCAACCGATCTCTTCCCAGCGCCAAAGCGCAAGACCCACAAAGCCAAGATAGATGGCCATGGCGAGAAGTTGACCTACCAAAGGCCGCTTAGAAGTGCTTTGGTCTACGACTGTCATAATCCACTCTTAAGCTTTTATCCTATCATTGATTTACACTCGCTTCGAGCAAAATCGCTATCGAGACTTAAAAGCATTAAGGCTGCAGATGATGTTTTTGTTGGTGTGTGTTTCTGCAGCGCAAATGGCAATGCCGCGTCAAACCAGCCAGTGGCGGCCTATCAGGCTCTCCTGTTTACGTTGCCTCTCATCTGCAGCCATCTAAAAAATGGCCATGATATAAATTAGGTATGCTAGTCCGTTGCGTCTAAAAATCCGGCAATCTGAACATATCAAAGAATTTTTACATGTTTTATTTTAGTTTTAGCTGCTTTCTATGTTCGTTTTAGTGCGAAATTGTGCGACAGAGTGGCGATTTACAGTATTTTGATGAAGAGCTATGCTTAAGACGCCGCAAGCGATGATTCCAAGCGATAAGACATTTGTCTTTGTTATAGGGACCCATCGGTCCGGTACGTCTCTCTTGCATACGATTTTGCGGGACCATGACGATGTTTCTGGGTTCAAGAATACGGGCGTTTCTGAAGACGAAGGTCAGCACCTCCAAACCGTAATGCCCAATGATCAAGAGTTAGGCGGTGTCGGGGTCGCATCGTTCAGTCCACGTGCGCACATGACCGAAGAGGTGGCCGACTTAGACCGGGCAGGAGCCCTGTTGTTTCAACAATGGGCCCCGCATTGGGACTTGTCGAAAGATATCCTCGTGGAAAAGTCGCCACCAAGCATTGCGCGCACGCGTTTCCTCCAAGCCGTATTTCCTAACGCTCATTTCATTGTTTTGCGTCGTCATCCGATTGCCAGCTGTCTTGCTCTTATGAAGTGGGTTGGCTCTCGTGAGCCTATCTACAGACTTATAGAAAACTGGGTGCGGCTGTATGAAACGCTCGAAGCAGACTTGCCGTATCTAAAGCGTGTTCACACTTTATATTATGAAGATTTGGTCAGCGATCCCAAAACACAGCTCGATCAAATCTCTGCCTTCCTAAATCTTAAAACGCCGCTAGAGCCATCAGGCGTGAAGTCAGGCCTATCAAGTCGCTACTTTGACACCTGGGTGAGCGGCGAGTATTACATGTGGCGCGGGCAAAACCCCGCATATAGATATTTGAAGCGGAACTATAATCATCTCAAGCGAATGCAGACCGTTTTGAAACTGGAACGTCGATTGAACCGTCTAGGCTATTCGTTCAAATCCCAGCTGCCACTTTAATGTGCCGCCTTGCTCAGGCCTTCCCGCGATGCCGCATCTTTCGCGATCAACCATTGCCCTAAGGTAGAATAGGAAACCCTAAGCCGCCCCGCGCTTACGCTTACCACCGAGGCCGGTTTTTTCCACTGCATCGAGCGCATCAATTTCACCTTCCAGGTCTGGAAGGACGTAGGCTTGCGCATTGCTGTGAATGGCCTCCACGCCGCTGAGTGCTTTGGATTGTGGTTCGGGCCGGCCGAAGTAAAAGCCCTGGATGGCATCGCATCGCAACGCTTGTATGGCACTTAGCTCAGAGGCCGTTTCAACACCTTCCGCAACGACCTGCATGCCAAGACCCCGGGCAAGGCCGACAATGCCTTCAAGCACTTGAAAACGCTTTGTAGAAACATCGGCGCCGGCGACAAAGCTGCGATCAATCTTTAGTTTGTCGAACGGCAGGTGGTTGAGATAGCCAAGCGATGAATACCCGGTACCAAAGTCATCCAGTGCCAATTGGATGCCGCGTTCTTTCAAACGTTTAAGCAACGCTTCCACGCGGTCCATGCTATCCCCGACAAAGACGGATTCCGTCAACTCAATGCAGAGCAAGTGCGGCGCAAGTCCGCTTGTCTCCAATGCCTTGGCAACCATTTGTTCGACATCACCGTGCCAAAGCTGGGCTGCAGACACATTCACCGCAACCTCGATATCACCTTCCAAGGCATTGTTCATTTCTACCGCGTGATCGCAAGCGTCCCTGATGGCAAAGGCGCCTATATCGCCAATCAAGTGGGAACTCTCGGCGATGGGGATGAATTCGGATGGAGAGATCCAGCCACGGCTTTGATGGTTCCAGCGCATAAGCGTTTCAAAACCAATGACCCTTCCGGTCATGCCGGAGACGATAGGCTGGAAGTGCGTTTCCAGCTCATTGTTGGCAATAGCAGCGCGCAAATCCCGCGATAGAGACAGCCGCGCTTGCAAGCGACTGCTCATGTCTGGAGAGAAGAAGGAAGAGCGATTTTTACCGCTCTCTTTAGCGCTATAGAGCGCTAAATCCGAAAAGCGCATGGCCTCGCTGGCTTCCATCGTATCGCTTGGGATCATCGTGATGCCAGCTGATCCACCGCCGATGGCTTCCGCTTCCCCGACCCGAACCGGAACTGAAATACTGCTTAGCATTTCATGCACCAAACAGCTCGTTTCCTCAGGTGAAGCGCCATTGACGATCACAGCGAATTCATCGCCGCCAAGTCTGGCGACAAGATTACTTGGCCCAGCAACATGGCTGAGCCGCCGACCAACCTCGCAGAGGAAATCATCGCCCGCCTGGTGGCCAAGCCCGTCGTTGATTTCTTTGAAATTGTCGAGATCGATCAATACAATCGCGCTGCTTGCAGTCTTATCCTTTTTGGCGGCGGCACAGGCCTTTTCAAGGCGGCGCATGAAGAGCGCGCGGTTGGACAGACCCGTGAGGTGGTCATAGTACGCCAACTGCTCAAGCTGACGCTGGGCGTCCTTTGCTTCGGAAATGTCCTGCAGTGTCCCAAACAGCGTTTTGGGTTTGCCCGATTTGTCTCGCTGAAGCTTGATGCGCACCGCCAAGTCAGCAATTGTACCATCGCCGCGGCGCATGCGCAGGTTCACCCGTCCAGCTTTGCCAGTTTCATAGACCTGACCGGATTTCTCCATCATGCGGCTGAAGGAATCGCCAACGCATAGCTGTTTGAGATGTGTTCCCGCCGATGATTTATCGCCAATGCGCTCTCGATATTCATCAATTTTACTGTAGTCATAGCGCATCAGGCCAAAAGCATCTTCATCAAGGACGAGTTCCTTTGAGCCAATCGGCATTTGCCACATTGCGATGCTCCCCAACTGCTGGGCTTCGCGCAAATCAGACGAGCTTTTTTCCAGGCGTTTCACCGTTGCTGCAATGGTGTTGCGGGCATTGAGCTCTTCAGTAATGTCGCGCACCACGCCGGTGATCGAGATGATGGTCTCATTGTCATCAAATTGGGCGGCGATACTTGTCGACGTGTCTATAAAAGACCCGTCTGCGCAGCGGATCCGGGTTTCCAGATATTGCGGTTTGCCGGTTTCGCGACATACTTTCGCTGCACTACTAATCAAGTCGTTATTTTGATCTTGGGCGCGTTCTCGAAGGTCTGAAATTGGGAGCCATTTTTCCGAAAGCCCAATCTTGTATAGGCGGGCCAGCTCATTAGAAATCCAAAGCTCGTCGGGCCTATCAACGCTATTTACCCAATAGCCCATGCGCGCGATGTTAAATGATCTTGAGAGCAAATCAGAGCGTTGCTGCAATTCCATTTCTGATTTTTGCAGAATACGTGTTGCGCGCTTTGAAATAGGTCCGAAAACAAAGACTACCACAGCGAACAAGACAACGAGGGCGACCAGGATACTGAGTTTCAAGCTGAGTTCAGCGGCCTCGATCTCCTGTTTTGCATTTAATTCATAGAGGCCGGCCGCTTTGTCTAAGTCCCCCAAAAGGCTGTTGAGTTTGGACAAATCCACATTGTCGGCGGCGCGCTGTGTGGAGACCGCTAGGTCAAGAATGGCCGCTGTGTTTGCCAGAAATTCATCGACCCGCCTCTCCAGGTCTGCCCCTGCCTCACTGTAGATCGCTGCTAGCTCTTGCGTCCT
>CAKZYD010000068.1 GCA_937884085.1 uncultured Sphingomonadales bacterium
CTAATTATGGCATTTTGTCAGGGGTCATAGCCTATGAAGTGCTGACGAGCATTGCCGTCGCACTTTTCCTCTCTCGTCGACATGCCGGTCAACCAGGCCGGGAGGAATCCTTTACGCACGCGGGTCATGACCTCTCAGTCCCAGCTGTTGCTTTGACCCTTGCGCTGACCGTCCTTGGCGCTGTGCATGTCATCGGTGTTTTTGAAATGACATGGGGTCTCGGCGCTGCAGTCCTCTGGTTCAGTTTCGCGCATGTCATTTTGCTGTGCGTGGTGTGCCTTGCCACTGGCCGCTGGGTGCGCAAGCTCGGTATCGCAACCGTGCCGGAGTTGCTTGAAAAAAGCTTTGGGCTTGAAACGCGGCTGACCGTATCGTGCGTCATGATCGGCGCGATCTTTGGCATTATCACGCTGGAAGCGCAGGGGCTAGGCGTTCTCCTTTATTCGATGACAGGCTGGCCGATCCCCATTGGGGCCGCCGTTGGCGCAGGACTTGGTATTTTATATGTTGTTTTTGCGGGCTTAAGGGAGATCACCTGGCTCAATATTCTCAATGCGGTTTTAATGTATATCGCCCTGGTGCTCGCCGTGATTTTCATCGGTTTCGCCCTGCCTGGTGATGGTTATAAAACCGTCGCGCTAGCTCACAAAAATGCCGGAAATGCACATCTTCTCAATCCCCTTGGGGACGTCGGCGTCATTGTGGGATTTGGTCTACCAATGATCATCGCCATCGTGTTTAGCCAATCAACAAATCAGATGCTGTTACAAACAGCAATGTCTGCAAAGTCTGAGAAAACGCTGAGCAGATCCATGTGGATAGCTGCGCCCGTCAATGGCATGTTTGCGGTCTTTGCCGCAATTTTGGCGTTAGCGGCAATGACATTGCCTGAATTTGCTGCCCGCGGGCCAAAAGTGGCCACGACAGACATGCTGGTTGCGCTGCTGCCCCCATGGCTGGCGGCTTTGCTGCTGGCCGCCTTTGTCGGCGGCATTCTGTCAACCTTCGCCATGACGGCTCTTGCATCGGCAACCTTGTTCTCAACGGATATCTATAAGCGGCTCTATAGACCCGATGCTGATAACAACGACGTCACGCGCATGACGCGGATCATGATCGTCCTTCTCGGTGTTCTTGCCGCAGGGCTCGCCGCCTTCATGCCTGCCATATTGAAAGGTGTTGCCTGGCTACTGGCATGGCTTACGCCGGTGTTTTGGCTGCTTGTCTTTGGCTTATTCTGGAAACGCAATCAAAGGGTTGCGCTTACGGCGCTTGTGGTCAGCTGGATACTCAATTCCCTTTGGACATTTACACCGCTGGCCAGTTGGCTCGGTCTTGCTGGGGTCCACAATGCCTATGTGACCTTCTTTGCCAGCTTGGGGATCATGATCGTTGGAACGCTCATGTTCGGCGGTAAGTCCGGACTGGTAAAAGGGTCCGCCGACGCACTCCCCGCTCGCGCAAGTGTGCCATCATCCACCTAAAGGAAAAACCATCATGCTTTGGAACATCATTGGGACCAGCTTTGCCGTCATTATCGTGATCATGGTGGTTGCGCAGCTTGTATACCTTTTTTCAGCCAAGCAAACTGGCACAGGAGATGACGCGTGAGTGAAGCGCTCAAAGAAATGATCTGGATGGGAGGCTGCGCCACGCTCATGGCTGCCTTTGGCGTTACTGCGCTCGTTGGATATCTGCGGCGCGAAGCTGCTCAGTCGGTTGTCGAGAAGAATTCCCCCACATCCTCGATGCAAAAACCCGAAAAGACGTAACGCTCAGTGCTGGACCAGCCGCATAATGATGTACACACAGGGTCCGCCCAAGATAGGGCTCTGCGACACGACGGCGTTCCAAGCGCGGCCCAAGAGCGATTTCCACACGACCATAAATTTGGCCAGGACAAAAAGCGCCAGGGAGAACTTCGAACGACCATCGTTGTTGCAGTCACAGCCGCGATGATGGTGGTTGAGATCACTGCAGGTATTGCTTTTGGCTCAATGGCACTGCTCGCTGATGGCCTGCACATGGCGTCCCACGCTGTTGCCCTTACAGTAACTTTAGTTGCCTATATTCTGGCTCGCCGCTTTGCAGGTGACCGACGCCTTTCCTTCGGCACTGGTAAGGTCAATGCGCTCGGCGGATTTGCAAGTGCCGTGCTGCTTGCCGGATTTGCTTTCATTATGGTGATTGAAAGTGTCGGTCGCTTCATTGAGCCCATTCCAATCCAATTTGATCATGCGCTTATAGTTGCGATCGTTGGTCTATTTGTAAACGGCGCGAGTGCGCTGTTGCTTGGCCATGGACATGACCATGGCGGAGATCATCACGGCCATGATCATGCACATCATCATGATCATAACCTGCGGGCCGCTTATCTCCACGTTCTGGCAGACGCATTGACATCGGTCCTAGCGATTTTTGCCTTGCTTGCAGGCAAATATGCCAATGCCAGTTTTCTAGACCCAGCCATGGGCATTGTCGGCGCGGCTTTGGTCGGGCGATGGTCATATGGGTTATTAAAAGAGACTGGTTTGGTACTCGTAGACCGTCAGGCTGACGATGCCGTGCTTACAAAAGTGACGCGCGCGCTGACAAATATCGGCGCGAAGGTCCTAGACCTCCATATCTGGAGCATTGGCCCTGGCATCAATGCCGCTGCAATTGTGATTGAGGCCCGCACGCAAAACTGCCCCGCAACACTGCGTGCGGCGCTTCCTACCGATGCGAGAATCGTGCATGCAACAATAGAAGTGCACTATTCCTCGGCGGCCTAGTCCGGGCTTTTTTTCACTCAGCGGTACGGCCCACTAAAGCAGTCTCCACTTACTAGTGAAAGTGCTCTACCAACGTCCAACTCTCGGCGACGAAACCAGGCCGACAGTCATCCAAGTTACATCAGGCCCAAAGCCCGCAGGATCAGACGTGCGCCCAGACCAATAGTGATCAGGACAACGACGGCACCTAAGGCATTGGAGACCCATGCATTGGCATGGTGGCCAAGCAGCGTCTTATTGTTCATTGCGATTAAGAGAAAGATTGCAATCACTGGCAGCAGCAGGCCATTGGCAAACTGCGCGACCAGGATGATGCTAATGGGTTTAATGCCAGTCAGCGACAAGCCAGATCCGACAAAAAGCACACTCAGTGCGATCAGGCGAAAGGCGCTTGACCTCTGCTGCGCGGGCAGGTTTAGCAGTTCCGTCATCGCATAAGCCGTTGCAAGCGGCGCTGTTACAGATG